>NZ_KE387154.1:58529-358529 GCF_000430505.1 Eisenibacter elegans DSM 3317
TAGGACACCAGATTTTCATTCTGGTAACAGGGGTTCGATTCCCCTACGGGCTACCAAAGCACAACACACTACTCCATCGGGTAGTGTGTTTTTTTGTGCTATTGTTTCGATTTCATATACCCTGCACAGACAAATTGCTGAGAATCATTGTTTTTTTAAAACGAATCCCGTATTTTCATTCTCAGAAAAATGGTGCGGCTTTAGTCCTGCCCAATTCTTGGGCAGCCGCCAGAGCTGCCAAATACACTACCAAACCTCACTCATTTGCCCTATGACCGAAGCCCTCTCTGCTAGAGTTAACGAAATGCAGCAGTTGGCACAAAGCCTGCTCGCTGAGGGAAAATTTTGGGAAACCCAAAACACTGAGCGATTAAGAGCCAGTATTTGGAAACAACGGCTCATCAACTTACAGGAATTGAGCTATCAACTGCGCCAATGGAGTCGCAAACAACCAGACTTTGAGCTCAACCCCACACCGGGACGCTACTGGGGGCTGATATTTATCGTGTCGGTGTTGTGGTTTACCTTCAGTACAATGTACTGGGAAGACGATTGGGAGGTGATGTATCTAGGTGTTGCCGTCATTTTTGGGATTGGTTTTATCGGATATTTCCTCGTTCCGACAGTAACCCGAGCCCGCCGTCGTAACCGCTATGTCAAAACCCAACAAGATAAATACCGCTGGTTACAGGCTAGTTTTGGGCACATCAGCTTCTTTTTTACAGAAATCGGGCTGCCAACCCTCATACAACTGATTGACGATGCCCCTCCCAAGAGTGCTGTCTCTCTACAGCTCGATACTAGAGTGTGGGAAAGTAATGTGTTTTTAACCAATACCAGAAAGGCCAAAACCAGTAGCCGGGTAGATTTGACTACCAATATCTACCAATACAAGCTCTACACCTTGCGCCTTACACTTTTTGATGGCAAGGAACTCAGAAGCCAACTCAGCAAGCGCTTTACATATACCACAGGTTTTAGGGCGCACCGGAAGTCTTTCAAAAACAAGCGTTCTTTTAAGCTCAAAGTCAAGATTATGAGTAAGCTCAGCCTCAAGCTGCCCAAAGGATACGATATTCAAAACATAGGGGAAAAAAGCAAAAAAGCCGATTTTAAAAATATCCAAGTATCCACCCAATTACTACAACAAGTAGCTACCCACCGGATGCAGTTTGCAGGAGAAGACAGCAAAAAATGGCGAGGCACGCAGACCTTTTACCCAAAAGAGCTACACACCAACGGCCAACAGCTCCTAGCACAACACCAAAACTTGTATCGTTTCTGTATGGAAACAGAGGCAGCTTAGGCAGGGCTGCCCCCACGAGCCTTGTGTTAGCGTTTCCCTGTTGCTCCAGTTTTTTGGGAAAATTATACCATCGCACCGCCTCGCTCTATCCACAAATAACCGGCAGCCAATGTACCCAAATATACCAGCATCACCAATGAGGTGGCGGCAACCTTGGTATACCAAGGGCTTTGTGCAGTTTGGCGGTATGCCTCATAGCCCACAGCCCCCAACAAGGCTTCAGCAGGCAAAACATACCAAGCCACAGTGCCCCACATTTGCACATTTTGGGCATACCAAGAACCTAGTAGATGATGACTGACGGCCTCAGAGCTTCCAAATATCAACAATGCCACGCCAGCTGCCGTAAGGTGCGCCCAACGCTCAGGGACTTGTAAAGCCACATAGATTACCAAAAACATCGGGATAGTCCACAAACCGGCCATATACCCAGACACCGTACCGATTTTGAAAAGCCCGTCTTCAGGAAATACCAAGGTTTGTAACACTGCTGACAGAAACCAGTCAGGAACTACCTGAAAGATGCTGAGGGGCATCACAAAAGTCCATATCTGCCAGAGCCGCACATAGCGACCATACTTTGCTGTGCCCAAAAGTAAAAACTGATAGCACAACACAAGCCCCATCAAGCGCCAACCCACGGGCAAGGCCTGAATACTCATTCCGGCCAGACAACACAGCCCGAAAGCTATGTGTAGCCACAGTACCGCCTTGTGTTCAGACAGCGCCGGCGCTTTCGTATCGTGTCGAGAGTCAACATAGTTCATCATAAGATCAATGGTTAGTTTGTTTGTTCATTACAGACACAAGCTATAGTTTTTTGACACACAGGCTACAAGCCAGTGTTACACTCAACCCAACAACTGCTTATCTGGAGGTGGTGGTTTTTTCATTCGAGCGTATAGTCGAGCGGGAGAAACTCCCCCATTTTTTCAAAAGCCCAATAATTTTCTATCAAAATAGCCCTAGGGTCTTCCACATAGCCTTGCGGATAAAGCCTTATGGCCGCTTGCTCGTAGAGCCTCAGCAAGGACACCTGTACTTTTTCTGCGGGCGCTACCCCTCCCAACATATTACGCCTCAGCCCAGGCTCTTCGCCTTCTCGGGTGTAGGTGATGTGTAGGTAGTGTTGAAACTGAAGCAGCTTATGGTCCTTGTCAATAGTATGGAGATAATAGTCGTTGGGTAGTAGCCCATCGTACAAAAACTGCCCAACATAGACCGGTTCACTGGTTGCTTTGATAAGGCTGTCGGGCATTGTCAAGTTGAGTAACCCATTGGGGTTTTGCATCACGAGTTGGCGCATTGCTCGCAAGATGCTGTCGGCCTGTTGCCTTCGAGGGTTCAGGACTTTCTCCAAAGCCCTTACTTCAAACCCCTGTTCAGCGGTTTGCCCTGCGTAAGCTGCGGCCAAGAAATGTTGTAACGACCCTAGGTAAGCACGTTGGCGGTTGGCTGCCCAGCGTCGCTCCTGTTGTCGATTCTTAGGGCGCAAAGGCTCAAACAGCGGTTTGGATGTATACTGCAAAAAACCGCTGCGGGTATGGTAGGCAAAGGTCAAATCGTGAAGATATACCCGGTAGCCTAGGGCCTGATTCTCGATAATGAGGGCCTCCCCTGCTGTATAAGCACTGAGCAATGATTCTGACGGGTCGAAGTGTATACCAATATCTTGAGGGTTGAGGACTTTGCAGTATTTCGAAAATGCTGTGTGCCCCAACAGTATCTCCTCAAAATGGGTATAATCTGCTTCACTATGTGCCTGTACCACTACGGAGGCCAAGGTAGTAATTTTCTCCCCCAACATTACCTTGAGCAAGGTGTCGGCAGGGCTTTCTACCCTGTGGCTATAGGGATGATAGCCCACGGCAGTGATGAGTAGCTCAAAAGGTTGGGACAATGTTTTGGGTAGATGAAAATTCCCTTTGGTATCCGAAATAGTTTGATAAGTGGTATTGGGGATGAATATGTGTGCAAAAGGAATAGGCGAGTTGTTGGTACTGTCTAATATTTGCCCCCCAACTTGGGCGTGGCTCAGCCAAGGGCAACATACACACAGGCCAAGCATCCACCATACAGCGTTTTTGGCTCCTAATCGAAGAATAGCTGATAGTGTTAGCATCGTTTTATTGGTGTTTTGTGGAGAAATTGCATCTATATCCGGGTACAAGCCCTTGGCTATAAGCTCGTAATGACTAAGATGCTTTGTTGGGAGCGGCACCCGTGTAGTGATTAAAGTAACGAAAATTCTTGATAAAATCCTAAGCCAAAAATCCTCAACTTAAAACTAAGCCACTGTATTCTGTGTTTGATTGAGGAGAAATAAGTATATTTCGCACAAAACGACCACACCTATGTTTCGATATGGTAGCCTGCTGCTCTTGTTGAGCCTTGTATGTTGTAGTGTTTTGGTACACGCCCAAGAAGAAATCGAAGAAGAGTTTCCCAAGGAGCTTGTGTATGGGGTCAACCTCAATACCAACGGAGGGCTGCTGGGCGGTCTAATGTTCCGTTATGCCAAAATCTCTCCTTTGCGCCCGCGCACCTACAATGCCTTTTCGATGGAAATCGTGGGTGTCAAACACCCCAAAGAAATCCGTGTACCCAGTATTGCTACCGGAAACAGTTTTATTTTTGGCAAGCGCAACTATCTTTTTTCTGTGCGCCCTAGCTACGAGAAAAATGTCATCTTATTTCGCAAAGCCGAAGAAGAGGGGGTTCGTGTGATTGGTATCTTTGGCGGCGGGCCTTCCTTGGGCATTGCCAAGCCCTATCATATCCTGTATCGCTATGGGCCTGGAGATATTCGTTCAGAGGCTTATGACCCAGATGTGCACTTTGCCGTAGAAAATATTTTTGGTACGGGCGGTTTTTTTGATGGGTTCGACAATGCGCAGTATATCCTTGGGGGGCACGCCCGCATTGCGCTCAACCTTGAGTTTGGCGCATTCCGCAATTCGGTAGCCGCCGTAGAAGCAGGTTTTACAGTAGAGTTGTTTTCTAGAGACATTGAGCTGATGAACCTCGCCGGCAGAGACCGCCTATTTACAGCCGCATACCTCAGCTTTATGTTTGGTAGCCGAAAATAGCCCTCAATACAAGCACGCACCTTGTGTTTAGCAAAGCCTCTATTAGCTCACTCTTGCTCTCCTTCAAAAACAAGAGACGAATAATGTTCGTTGATTTCGAGTGTGGCCTCTGCGCCAACATAGACCGCAAGGTTATGGTGGTCGTGCCCAGCAGGAAAATCAAAATAAATGGGGTAGTCATAGTCAGCGGTCAGCTCTAAGACAATCTCATACACACTTTTATCGAAGGGGACATAGTTTTCGCGCAAATCCGAAAACTGCCCTACCAGCAAGCCTGCCAATCGGGAGAGCTTCCCGGCGCGCCGTAGGTGTATCAACAAGCGGTCGATATGGTAAACATATTCATCAACGTCTTCGAGTAGCAGTATTTTGCCCGTAGTATCGATTTCGGATAGTGTACCGATTGTATTGGCAAAAAGCGTCAGATTGCCGCCTACTATTTCGCCTTGAGCACTACCTTGGCGGTTATTCGGATTGCTGACCGTATGGATAGGATAAGGTCGTCCAAAGAGTCGACAATACACACTATCGATGGTTTCGTGGGTTTGGCGGGGAAATAACAAGGGCATACTGCCGTGAATGGTTTCGTAGCCGAGGTTGTGGAGGTGGTTGTGCATGACGGTTACATCACTAAAGCCTACCACCCATTTGGGGTGTTCTACAAAAACACTAAAATCAAGGCTGTCAATAATACGCAGCGACCCATACCCTCCACGAGCACAGAAAATCGCCTTGACCTCGGGATTGTCAAGCACGGCCTGAAAATCTTCCCGGCGTTGCTCGTCAGTGCCAGCAAACTGATAGTAGGTCTCAAAAAGATGTTGACCCAAGATGACCTTCAGCCCCCAACTCTTGATAATCTGCAAGCCCATATGTAAGTCATTGGCATTGACCCTATTGGCCGGTGCTACCACGGCGACAGTGTCGCCAGCTTTCAGAAAGGGGGGTTTTTGCATCGTATATACAAGCGTTGAGTGATATGGGGCTACCAATAATAACAACAGACTTGCCGGAAGGCTCTACGCGCCGAACAGCAAGTCTGTTTAGAGAATATCCTATCAGGCTAGACTTAGTTGCCTAGTTTGCTCAAAACCAAGTCAGAGATATTGTTCTCAGGCTTCTCAAACAAAATAGCTTCGATACGCAACACATAATCATAGCCTTTTTCTTCAGCAATAACACGGATGGTATCTTCAATGTTTTTGTAGATTGGCTCTAAGGTTTTGGCCTGCTTCTCGTTAAACTCTTTCTCTGCACGCTCTTGGATAGACTGCGCCTCCAGCTGAATAGACTGCAAATCCATTTGTAGTTTCTGGCGCTCACTATCTGTAAGGTTGGCAGGGTTTTGCGCCTTAGTTGCCAACTCCTCATATTTGCGCTCTACAACAGCTGATTCTTGTTGTACACGCTCTTGGAGCTGCTTTTGGAAAGTTTGCAAGCTGGCTTGCGCTTGTTTGGCAGCTGGTAGTTTCGACATCACATAGTTGAGGTCAAAGTATGCAATTTTGTGTTGCGCTTGTACTTGTGAAGTAGCAAACAAAATAGCGACAGCGAAAAGAGTTGTGAATAATCCTTTGATTTTCATTGTATTGTCCAGATTATGGGTTGTGGGTTAATCTTCATCATTGATGCCTAATGCTTCCAAAACCTCCTCGGTATAGTCGTGCCGAGGTTCGTGATAGAGCATGATAAGGTCGCTCGACTTGTTAAACATAATTTGTATTTTGTTTTTGCGCGCTACCTTGCTGACGGCTTGATAAAGTTCTTCTTGTACGGTTTGCATCAAGTCTTGACGTTTTTGATAAAACAAACCTTTGTATCCAAATACTTTTTGTTGATATTCTCGCGCTTCTTTTTCTTGTTTGGCAAGTGCTTCGAGGCGTTCGCTTTTCATATCATCGGTCAAAAGTATTTCATCTTGCAAATACTTTTGCCGTGTTTGCTCTACCTCTCTAAACTTTGTTTCTACTTCCTGTTGCCAAGCCAGTGCTGCTTTGTCGATTTCTTCGAGCACTTTGGGATATTGTGGCATTTGGGTGATGATAAAGTCCGCATCAATGTATCCAAACTTTTGCGCCTGCAAAGAAGGGGAAAGCACCGCAAAAATAAAAACAAGTAGAGAAACTATTTTTGTTGACATAAAGGACGAAGCCTATTTTTGGATAGTAATGTATAGTGTAGTGGCTTGTGCAGCAATCCGTTTGGTATATCTAAACGCTGTCAGGCGCTTAAAATTACGCAATGCTCGCAAAGTTACGAAACTTTGGCCGCTTAAAGCCTAAAAAGCAATGGCTTTGTCGTTGGTATTTAGGCATATTGCTCAACAAGCTTTTGACACAGTTTGGGCAGCCCATCTGTGGCTTTGGCTTCGATACGGTATAGCGCCGGGCGCTCTTGCATATGCGGCAGGTGTGGGTCTATGACATAGATGGGGGTGTCATCGGGCACAAAGTCTACCAGGCTGGCTGCCGGGTATACTGCCAAAGATGTCCCGACCACAATAAAGATATCTGCTTCGGAAGTTATGCGTGCCGCTTTATCCATCATCGGGACTGCTTCGCCAAACCATACAATGAAGGGGCGCAGCTGATGCCCTTGCTCGCAGGTTTGCCCCCAAGCGATGGGCGCATCCCCGATATCATAAATCAAGTCAGGGTTGCCAGTGCTCTGGGCCTTGTGCAGCTCGCCGTGGAGGTGTAGAATGCGGCTGGAGCCGGCCTTTTCGTGGAGGCTGTCTACGTTTTGTGTGATGATAGTTACCTCAAAGTGCTGCTCCAGCTGCGCAAGTGCTAGATGTCCTGCATTGGGGAAAACTTCGGCTGCCTGTTTACGACGCTCGTTATAAAAAGTCAATACGAGCTGTGGGTTACGATACCATCCTTCGATAGAAGCGACTTCCATCACATCGTGGTTTTCCCAGAGTCCGCCCGAGTCGCGAAAAGTTTTGATACCGCTCTCGGCGCTGATTCCCGCGCCGCTTAGAACGACTACTTTCTTTTTAGCCATGGTTTATGAAAAGATTTAGTATGGTTGGATGCTAACGATACAAGGTGTTTGATAAATAGGAAGAGGATTTCGAGAAAATTCAATCATTTGATTATCAGTAATTTGCTCAACAGCAGGCTTTATACCATACTTTCTCTCGCTTACAAATAGCAGCACATTAGCAGAAAGCCCTGCTCGTTATGACAAACCTAGACAAAATTTGGCAATTTCAAAAATATCCAGTGCTTTGTCCCCGAAGTTCCTAAAGCCTTACCCCAAGCAATACTCCGGCGTGTAGCCCTAGGGGGTTGGGCCCATAGGGCTGCAAAATCCCTACATAAGGGGTCAGTACTAGGGGGGGCTGATGGATTTTGAATTTTACTCCTGCCCCAAAACAAGACCTCAGCGCATCATACTCATCCTTACGGCTGAGGTATAGCGCGCCTGCCGGAGCCACATAAAGCCCCAGCTCTAGGTTTGTACCCATTGGGATATTGTAGGCAATCTCATCGGGCAATACAAAGCAGATGAGTGCCGCATACATCAGGACTTCAGAGTTTTGGCCACGGTCTTGCAGGGCAGCGCGAAAGGGAAACGAAGAAGCATAGGAGCCAAGCGTTAAACGCCCCAAAAAACTCCCTTCGGAGGTATTGCCCAAAGCAAACCGATAACTGATACTGAGGCGGCGACTGAGGTAAAATTCAAAATTAAGCCCAAAGGACTGCATCGAAGAGTCTGTCAAGAATTGCGTACGGTCTGCTGCTGCGCTAAACACAAACCACCCTCGTTTTCGAATGATGCCATCATCATAATTATTTTGGGCAGACGCAGTGCTTGGGCAAGCCAAAAGGCAGTAGAGTAACAAAAGGCTCAATTTTGCCAGAAGTATGTCGTATTTCATCTCAACAAGGGGGTATACAAACTAGTTGGAACTCGCCCCTGTCTTACGAAATAACGGCATATGAAGGATAAAAAAGTTTAGGCTTTTTGCAGAAAGCCCTCCGCCTCATTGTTGAGGGGAGGGCTTTCAAAATAGTTTGATGTGGATTAATCTACGCGTTTACGTTGTTCTTTGCTTTTTTTCTGTTCGTACACGCTTTCGGGGCGCATCCACTCGCTTTCTTTTTTATTGTATTGGAGCGAGGCGGGTTTGTTCTTGAGGTAATTGGGCAGCTCCGAAGGGCGTACCTTAGCTCCTTTTTGTAAACGACTACGGTCATAATTCATAGGCTTGGTGGGCTGTTTGGCCTGCCAAGTGGTTTTGGCGTGGGTTGGCTTACGTATTTTGACCATTACCGCGCCTTTGAAGTTGGCCATCTGCTTGGCTTTGTTGGCTTGTTGGCGTTCGCTGTTGCTCTTTACCAAAATACGGCCTTGATAGCTTGTAGCGTCTTTATTGCTTTTCTGAATCTGTTGCTTGCGCTTTTCGAGTGAGCGGTAAGGGATGGCACCGCCGCCATATTTGGCCAAGGTGGGTTTTTGATTGCCACGCAAAGAGGGGCTTTCACGCTCCAACACACGCTTTTTGACAGCAGTGGTGCGTTCGGCGGTATTGACCTTTTTCTGGCTATTTTGTTCGTATTTTTTACGCTGTGTGTCGTAGAATGACCCCTTCTTGGGTGATTTGAGCGGCTCTTGCGCCCAAAGTGTTGTTGTACCTAAGGCCAATATCAAGACAATTGTATTGAGCCAAGCCAATGTTTTGGGAGGGGGTAGGTAAGTTGTGAGGGAGAAATGCTTTTGAGGTGTCATTGTCAGAACGAGTTGGTGCTATTGTTTTTTGCTTGGATTGGGTGCTTCCTTGTAGTAATCATCTACCCCTTGAAACTGATAGGTGTGTCTACGGTTATGCTTGCCATTGATACGGTCAGTGAGGGTGATGTTTTTACCTTTCTTATACTTGTATCTGCTCTGATTGGCTAGTTTTTTACTGCCCGATACAAGTCCGGTTTTTTTATCCCTTTTGATGGTAACAAAGCTCAACTCTTCATTGATGAGATTGACACTTTCCTTGCGCAATTCTTCAGCGCTTTTGTTGTTGGTTTCCTGTACACTTGTTGCGCCGCCTAAACCTGCGCCGCGACGAGTATAGGCCGGACATTGAGAGCGCGTCGAAGCACAGCTTCCGAGCACGATACAAACTCCTAACGCCAAAAGTAAATGTTGGAGTATGTGTTTAGGGGTAGTATTCTGTCTTCTTCGCATATCTTCTATCACTAGGGTACAAAAATAATGGTTTTTTTGGGACTATAATATAAAATCGTAAAAATCTCACAAAAACATTAACAAACTTACGGCCATTACGGCCATCCCCACGACCATCCCATAGATAGACAGGTGATGTTCGCCATATTCTTTGGCAGCAGGCAACAGCTCATCAATAGAAATGAACACCATAATACCCGCTACACCAGCAAACAAAACCCCAAAGGTGATGTCGTTGAATAACCAGAAAAGGAGCAAATATCCGACCAAAGCGCCCAATGGTTCGGCCAAACCTGATAGAAAAGAGTACAAGAATGCTTTTCGTTTGCTCCCTGTAGCAAAATAAATGGGAATAGAGACAGCAATGCCCTCTGGAATGTTGTGGATAGCTATTGCGATAGCAATTGGGATGCCCAATTGGGGGTCTTTTAAGGCACTCGCAAACGTGGCCAAACCCTCGGGGAAGTTGTGGATGCCAATGGCAATGGCCGTAAAAATCCCTACTTTGAAGAGCGATCTCCGCCGCTGATAGGCTGCAGCCTGCTCAGGATCGTCCATTGCTTCGACGGTTTGCATCTCGTGTGGGTTTTCAAACGAAGGGATGAACTTGTCAATAAGTGCTATCAAGAGCATCCCACCAAAAAAAGAAATTACCGTAACTTGATAGCCCAAGCTTTCGCCCAGTGCTTCGGTAAGGGCTGTTTTGGCCTTCACAAAAATCTCCACAAAAGAGACATAAATCATCACTCCCGCTGAGAAGCCCAGCGCCACCGATAAAAAACGGGTATTGGTGCTCTTGGTAAAAAAGGCCATCGCGCTACCGATTCCGGTAGCTAAGCCCGCAAAAAGTGTCAATCCAAAAGCGATGAGTAGGTTGTTTGTATCAGCCATTACGTTTTTTTTGCAAATTTAGCTGTCTTTTTTAGACAAACCTAAAAATTATACCAAGATTTACTTGATTTGAGGGTCTTCAACACATACATTTCCCAAGCCAGTTTTGATTGGGTATTTCTGCCAAGTTCTCCGTGCTAACATTTGTCGGGAGGCTTGTCTGTAGCGGCATTTGTCCGAAACGTGATTAACAACACGAAGTTGCAGGCCTCCTTATCCTTAAATAACAACGACCAAAGGCATATTGAGGCTAACGGAGCGTATTGGCAAATAATCCACTGCATTTCAGAACAATGTTTTGCTAATATTTTGAAGATAAATAGATTTGCTATCTTATTTCACTTTTTTTATCAGAAAAATACAATTCAACCATCTTTTTACCAGAAATGTACTAAAAAAACTGCGTCGGATTTGATAAGCAGAATTTTATTTTCCAAATTCGTTTCATCAAAGCCCAAACACTAGGCTTGATACCTCACTCAAAAACATTTTACACAAGCCCCAAGCTTGCCAAGATTATGTCTCCAATTCATACCCTCGTCGTACTACTCTACGTCATTATCATTCCACTTCGGGGATGAGAGAGGGTTCAGCGTACCACATACTAAAGCCACATTTCTCACCCCACCTACACAAAGGCGGGGTTTTTTTATAGCCAATCAACAACTATTCACCTAAATACGAAGCACTTATGGCTTATTTTGACGAGAATACCCTCATCTACCACGACGGCCAGTGGCTGGAGGCTACGGCAGCGGTTACGGGCTTATATTCGCAGTCGCTACACTATGGCTATGCTGTTTTTGAGGGCATACGCGCCTATGCGACCGAATCCGGCCCACTGATTTTCAAGGCCGAAGCGCACTATCGCCGCTTACAACACTCGGCTGCCCGGCTGCATATCCCTTGCAAATACAGTGTCGAAGAGCTGACGGCCATCACCTACACACTACTCGAAAAAAACAAGCTCAGCGATGCCTACATCCGCCCGCTCTTGTATGTGAGGATGCCCAATATGGGGCTGAAGCCTTCGGCAGAGGCCAATCTGCTGATAGTGGCTTGGCAATGGGGCAAGTACTTGGGAGACAAACTACTGCATATGACACTTTCGCCCTATGAGCGCCCCAATCCCAAGGCTTTTCATATCGATGCCAAGGCATCGGGGCATTATGTCAACTCCATCACAGCTTCGTTTGAGGCACAACAACGCGGCTTCGACGAAGCGCTCCTGCTGGATGCGCAGGGATTTGTGGCCGAAGCGCCGGGCGCCAATTTCTTTATGGAAAAAGATGGCCGCCTGCTCACTCCTACTACCGACAACATCCTCAACGGCATCACCCGACAAACCATCATCGAGCTAGCGCAACAGCGCAACATCCCTGTAGAAGAGTGCCGCATCCGTCCTGAAGAAATTCTCCAAGCCGATAGTGCCTTCCTCACTGGCACTGCCGCCGAGATAGCCCCCATTGGCGCTTTTGAAAACTATACCTTTCCCAAAAGCTTTGACCAATCCCTCGGGGCGGTCTTGTATGCAGACTTCCTACAATTGGTCAGACAACAACCCCAAATGCAAACCATATGAAACCAAAGCTGAATAAATACAGCGCCATTTACACCCAAAACCCCAACCAACCGGCCTCGCAGGCAATGCTCTACGGAGCCGGATTACAGGAGGAGGATTTTGACAAAGCCCAAATAGGAGTAGGCAGTACCGGCTACGAAGGCAATACCTGCAATATGCACCTAGATGCGCTGGCCGATAATATCAAGGCTGGTGTCAAAGCCCAAGACTTGGTCGCCTTTCGATTCAATACCATTGGGGTCAGCGATGGCATCACCAACGGTACCGACGGGATGCGCTACTCCTTGGTCTCTCGTGAGGTGATTGCCGACTCTATCGAGACCATCGTCGGCGCACATTATTATGATGGCCTGGTAATGGTCGCAGGATGCGACAAAAATATGCCCGCCTCCGTGATGGCGATGGCACGCCTCAACCGCCCCTCGCTGATGGTCTATGGAGGGACTATCGCCGCCGGCAACTACGAAGGCCGCCCGCTCAATATTGTCTCGGCTTTTGAGGCTTGGGGCGAAGCCAATGCCGGTAAAATTACACCCGAAGCGTTCAAACAAATCGTCAAACACGCCTGCCCCGGGCCCGGCGCTTGCGGCGGAATGTATACGGCCAACACGATGGCTGCGGCTATCGAAGCCCTCGGAATGGCGCTGCCTTATAGCTCTTCAGCTCCGGCACTAAGCCCCGAAAAACAGCAAGAATGCGCGCAGGTGGGCAAGCACATCCACGAACTACTCGTGCAAGACCTCAAGCCCTCAGACATTATGACCAAGGAGGCTTTTGAAAATGCCCTGACGGTCATCATCGCGCTAGGTGGCTCTACCAATGCCGTGCTGCATATGATTGCCTTGGCCCAAGAAATCGGTGTAGCGCTCAGCTTGAATGACTTTCAGCGGATGAGCGACAAAACGCCGCTTTTGGCCGATATGAAACCGAGTGGGCGATACCTAATGGAAGACCTGCACGCCATCGGTGGCACGCCCGCCCTGATGAAGATGCTCCTCAAAGCAGGAAGACTACACGGGCACTGCCGCACGGTTACGGGACGTACCTTGGCCGAAAATCTAGCCCAAGTACCTGACCTAGCCGAAGGACAAACCCTCATCCGCCCGCTCGAACAACCCGTAAAAGCCACCGGACACTTGCAGATTCTATATGGCAACCTAGCGCCTAACGGTGCGGTGGCTAAAATTACAGGCAAAGAAGGGGAGTATTTTGAGGGAGAAGCCATTGTGTTTGACTCGGAGCAGGCGCTGAACGAGGGGCTGCAAGCCGGCCTCATCAAACCCGGGCAGGTCGTCGTCATTCGCTATGTAGGCCCCAAGGGCGCTCCCGGAATGCCCGAAATGCTCAAACCAACTGCTGCCATTGTAGGCGCCGGGCTGGGCGACAAGGTAGCCCTGATTACGGATGGGCGTTTCTCGGGTGGTACACACGGCTTTGTGGTGGGGCATATCACCCCCGAAGCCCAAGTAGGAGGGCCGCTGGCCTTGGTGCAAAACGGCGACCGCATCATCATTGATGTCAGAGGGCGTAAGCTCAGTTTGCAAATTGGGGAAGAGACCCTTGCCACACGCCAAAAAGCTTGGCAAAGCCCACCACTCAAAGTCCAAAAAGGTGTCCTCTATAAATATGCTCAAAATGTCAACAGCGCAGACAAGGGCTGTACGACAAGCTAAAAAAATTTATACGGATTCTGACCATTGGTCACTTTTTAAAAAAATAGTCAGTTTTTAGTCAAAAAGTCAGCCGACTTGTCGACACAATCCAATAAAGTTTTATACATTTACTGACCGTTAGTCAGTTTATATCAAATAAGTCAGCCTTTATACTTAAAGTCAGCAATTACAAACCCATTCATATTATGGAACGAGATTCAGCATCATCTGCCTCCCAAGCGCCTCCCCTGTCCCTTTCGGGTGCGGAGGCTGTCATAGAAAGCCTGATAACCGAGCAAGTGGCGGTGATTTTTGGCTATCCCGGGGGGGCGATTATGCCCATCTACGACGCGCTGTACCTCCGCCAAGAGGAGATTCGGCACGTACTCGTACGTCACGAACAGTGTGCCGTTCACGCCGCACAGGGCTATGCCCGTGCTTCGGGCAAGGTGACGGTATGTTTTGCCACCTCTGGCCCGGGCGCTACCAACCTCGTTACGGGCTTGGCCGATGCCTTGGCCGACTCCACCCCCTTGGTCTGTATCACGGGGCAGGTAGCCTCGCCATTACTAGGCACGGATGCTTTTCAGGAGACGGATATTCTGGGGCTGACAACTGCTGTTACCAAATGGAACTACCTGATTACGGATGTAAGCGAAATTCCCGAAATCTTAGCCAAGGCCTTTTATATTGCCCGCAGTGGCAGACCCGGGCCGGTATTGATTGATATTGCCAAAGATGCTCAAGTAGCTAAGCACCCCTATCAATATGCCCCCTGCCATCGGGTACAAGGCTATCAGCCGGTGCCCAAAGCAAGCGCAGAGCAACTGGCCGCCGCCGCCGCCCTCATCAACCAAGCCGAGCGTCCGATGATTTTGGCCGGGCAGGGCATTATCCTCTCCGGTGCAGAGGAAGCCCTGCAACAACTGGCCGAAAAAAGCGGGATTCCGGTAGCCTGTACCCTTTTGGGGCTCTCGTGTATGCCCGTAGGACATCCGCTCTATGTTGGAATGTTGGGAATGCACGGCAACTATGGCCCTAATATCAAAACCAATGAGTGTGATTTGATTATCGGTATCGGAATGCGCTTCGACGACCGTGTTACGGGGAGGGTATCCGATTATGCGACAGCAGCCAAAATCATCCATATTGATATCGACGCTGCCGAACACGGCAAAATCATCCACCCGGATGTGTCGCTGGTAGCCGATGCACACGAGGCCATTCAAGCCCTGCTGCCCTTGGTACAGCCGCGCCAACACGAGGCCTGGCGGCAATCGTTTAGAGAAGCCGACCTGAAAGAATACCAAAAAGTAATTGACCGCAGCATACACCCCCAAGCCGGTCCGCTGACTATGGCCGAAGTAGTGCACCAACTCTCGGAAATAAGCAAGGGCAAAGCCCTCATTGTCAGTGATGTAGGTCAGCATCAAATGGCTGCCGCACGCTACTATGCTTTTCAGGACAGCCGCAGCCATATCACCTCTGGCGGCATCGGCACGATGGGTTTTGCGATTCCGGCGGCCTTGGGTGCTGCTATGGGTGCTCCTCACCGTCAGGTATGCTGTATTGTAGGCGATGGCGGCTTTCAGATGACAATGCAGGAGCTGGCCACCATTGCCCAAGAAGAAGTTCCGGTCAAAATCATCTTGCTCAACAATGGCTTCTTAGGAATGGTGCGCCAATGGCAAGAGCTGTTTTTTGAAAACCGCTACTCTTTTACGACGATGAAAAACCCCGACTTTGTGGCACTTGGCCAAGCCTTTGGCCTCAAGTCTTGGCGGATAGACAACCGCGAAAGCCTCCCCATCGCCCTCAAACACCTGATGGCGCTGCCACAGGCTGCCCTGCTAGAGGTGGTCGTTGCGCAGGAAGAGAATGTATTCCCGATGATTGCCTCAGGCAAGTCAGTAGCCGAAATATCGCTCGGATAAGGGGGATTGACGATTTCATACCCTCTACTCCACAGACACAAAAACGCATTCACCATAAAACAAAAGCCCTATGAACAACGCCCCACTTTCTTGTTCCATTCTGCTAGAGCAGCGTGTAGAGCTAATCAACCGCATCTTGATGATTTTGAATCGCCGCCGCATCGCTGTACAGGCTTTTGCGGCACACACAGACGAGCAACAACGCTACCGCTTGGAGCTGACCATCACGACCACTGAGGCACTTGCCCAAAGCACTATGCGCCAAATTCGCAAGCAAATCGGTGTGATGAGTGTCTTGCTGACCTTGGCGCAGCCCCAAGAAAAAAGTGCGCTCAAGGCGCTACAACCTTTTTAATCAAATACCAACCCCCTTTATCATACACATCTTACGATTATGGCTCAACTTACTTTTGGCAACGTTCAGGAGAACGTAACCACCCGCGACGAATTTCCCCTCGAAAAAGCCCGCCAAGTATTGGCCGACGAAACCATTGCTGTGATAGGCTATGGTGTACAAGGCCCGGGGCAGGCGCTGAACCTCCGCGACAATGGCTTCAATGTGATTGTAGGCCAACGCAAGCCCTCCGAATCTTATCAAAAAGCCTTGGCCGACGGCTGGGAAGAGGGTAAAAACCTCTTTGGTATCGAAGAAGCGCTGGAGCGAGCGACCATCATCTGCTACTTGCTTTCGGATGCGGGGCAAATCCAACTATGGGAGACGGTCAAGAAACACCTCACACCGGGCAAGGCGCTTTATTTCTCCCACGGCTTTGGCATCACTTACCGCGAGCAGACCGGAATTGTGCCTCCGGCAGAGGTCGATGTGATTCTGGTAGCCCCCAAGGGTTCGGGTACGAGCTTGCGCCGGCTGTTTGTGGCCGGCCAAGGGCTCAACTCCAGCTATGCTATCCATCAAGACGCTACCGGACGCGCTCAGGAGCGGGTGTTGGCGCTGGGTATCGGGGTTGGCTCGGGGTATCTGTTTGAGACCACTTTCGAGAAAGAGGTATACAGCGATCTCACTGGCGAGCGTGGCATCTTGATGGGTGCATTGGCCGGGGTAATGGAAGCCCAATACGACCTGTTGCGCCGCAAAGGCCATAGCCCTTCAGAGGCTTTCAACGAAACGGTAGAGGAGCTGACCCAAAGCCTGATTGTATTGGTGGCTGAAAACGGGATGGACTGGATGTATGCCAACTGCTCTACGACTGCCCAACGGGGTGCGCTCGACTGGCGACACAAGTTCCGCAAGGCTACCGAGCCGGTTTTTGAAGCGCTGTACGAGAGTGTGGCCTCAGGCAAGGAAGCTCAAGTGGTGATTGAAGCCAACCAACACCCTGACTACCGCCGCCGCCTCGAAGCAGAGCTGGCCGAAATTCAAAAAAGTGAAATGTGGCAAGCCGGCGCTCAAGTGCGCAAGCTCCGCCCCAAACAATAGACGTACAGCCCGCCGCTGACGCTACACGTGCGCAAGCGGCTTAGGGATAGGCGAGCAGTACCCCGCAGCGAAGCGAGGAGTACAGCCGCCTAGCCCGACCCCGAAGGGGGAAGCCCCAAAAAATCAGTCTCAAATACCCTGCTGTTGCCCTTAAAACACAGGCAGCGGCACCGATGTACCAACCACAGCCCCCATGCCTACCCTCACTGCTAGCCCCTTGGCTGCCGTTTATGAAGCCCGTCAGAGGCTCCAACGTGTGGCCTTACATACGCCTCTACAACCCCAATTGCGCCTTTCGGAGCAGTATGGAGCCAATATTATGCTCAAGCGCGAAGACTTGCAGCCGGTGCGTTCGTACAAAATTCGAGGGGCTTTTCACGCCATTGCCTCCCTTTCGGAGGGGGCACAGGCACAGGGTGTAGTATGTGCTAGTGCCGGCAATCACGCCCAAGGGGTGGCATATGCCTGCCAACAACTTGGCATTGAGGGGCATATTTTTATGCCCGTAACGACACCCCACCAAAAAATCGACCAAGTGCGGCACTTTGGCAAGGGGCAGGTGACGCTTTGGCTGCGTGGCGATACCTTCGACGACTGCTTTGTGGAAGCACAAGCCTATGCCCAAACCCACGGGGCACAGTTTATCCACCCTTTCGACGACCCAAAAATCATCGAGGGGCAGGCAACCGTGGCGCTCGAAATCTTGGAAGATGCCCAATCACCCATCGACTACCTCTTTGTGCCGATTGGGGGTGGAGGGTTGGCCGCCGGCGCCATTCGGGTGTTTAGCGCACTAAGTCCTCAAACCCGCATCATCGGGGTAGAGCCTGAGGGCGCTGCGTCGATGCAGGCGGCGCTGGCTGCCGGAGAGGTAGTTACCTTGCCCGAGATTGACAAGTTTGTGGATGGCGCAGCCGTCAAGCGGGTGGGGGTGCATACCTTGGCCGCCTGCCAAGAAGGGCTACACGCCCTCACGACTGTCCCCGAAGGGCAGATCTGTTGTACCATCTTAGCACTATACAACCGCGATGCGCTGGTGGTAGAGCCTGCCGGAGCTTTGTCGATAGCAGCGCTGGAGCAATGGCGCGAGGCGCTGGTAGGCAAAAATGTGGTGTGTGTGGTGAGTGGAAGCAACAACGACATCCTCCGCACAGAAGAAATCCGAGAGCGTGCAATGCGCTATCAGGGGCTGAAACATTATTTCTTGGTGCGCTTTCCGCAACGCAGCGGCGCACTGAAGGAGTTTGTCAATGACATTCTGGAAGAGGGCGACGACATCACCTTTTTCCAATACATCAAGAAAAACAACCGCGAGTATGGCCCCGTCGTCGTGGGCTTGGAAGTACCCAGCCCCGAAGCGCTGCCACGCCTGAATGCGCGTATGCAAGTCCGCAATTTCCAATACGAATACATCAACAACCACGAAGCACTCTTACAACTACTGGTATAGCCCCAATCCTGTCAGGTGCTCCAATCCTGACAGGATTGCCTATGTAAAGCCACCCCGATAACATTCTCCACAACAACTACTCATTCTATGAAGCAAAAAAATGCAAACCCTCAGACCCTATTCGACAAGATATGGCAGCGCCACATCGTCAAGGCAGCAGAGGGGCTCCCTGACCTACTTTATATCGACACCCACTATATCCACGAGGTAACTACTCCTCAGGCTTTTGCAGCGCTGCGGCAGCGGGGCTTGCCTGTACGCCGCCCCGACCGTACGGTGGCTACTGCCGACCACAACGTGCCGACCCTCAATCAGCATCTGCCCATCCAAGACGCACTCTCTAAGCATCAGGTGGATACGCTGATACAAAACTGCGCCGATTTTGGGATTGAGTTGTATGGGCTAGGCCACCCAAACCAAGGCATTGTACACGTCATCGGGCCGGAGTTGGGCATTACACAGCCGGGCAAGACCATTGTTTGTGGCGATAGCCATACCTCTACTCACGGCGCTTTTGGCACGATTGCCTTCGGCATCGGTACGAGTGAGGTGGCGCAGGTGCTGGCCACCCAATGTTTGTTGCAGTATAAGCCCAAACAAATGCGCATTCAGATAGACGGCACATTGGGCAAAGGGGTGCTGGCCAAGGATATTATCCTCTACATCATCGCCCAAATAAGCGCTTCGGGTGCCACAGGCTATTTTGTGGAATATGCCGGCACGACCATCGAGGCGCTCTCGATGGAAGCCCGGATGACCATCTGCAATATGAGTATCGAAATGGGCGCACGCGGCGGCATGATTGCCCCCGACCAAACAACCTTCGACTACCTCCAAGGCCGCCCACACGCCCCGCAAGGCAAGGACTGGGAGCGTGCGCTGGCAGACTGGAAAACCCTGCCAACGGATGAGGGCGCAAGCTATGACCAGGTGTTGCACTTCCGCGCCGAGGACATCGCCCCGATGATCACCTATGGTACCAACCCGGGAATGGGTATCGGTATCGGGCAGCGCATCCCAACTTTGGCCGAAGTACCCCCCAAAGAGCAAGCTTCCTTTGAGCAGTCGCTGGCTTATATGGGCTTGCAAGCAGGCAGCAGCCTCTTAGGGCAAAAGGTCGATTATGTGTTTGTGGGCAGCTGTACCAATGCCCGCATCGAAGATTTGCGCCTTGTGGCAGAGTTTGTTAAGGGCAAACGAAAAGCCCCCGATGTGGAGGTTTGGATTATCCCCGGCTCGCAACAGGTCGCAAGGCAGGCCAAGGCCGAACAACTGGATGTGATTTTTAGAGAGGCTGGGTTTGAATTGCGAGAGCCGGGCTGCTCGGCTTGCTTAGGGATGAATGAGGACAAGGTTCCTGCCGGAAAGTACTGTGTCTCGACCTCTAACCGCAACTTTGAAGGCCGCCAAGGTCCGGGGGCGCGTACCCTGCTGGCTAGCCCGCTGACTGCCGCCGCCGCCGCTATTAGTGGGCATATTGAGGATGTGAGGGAGTATGTGGGGTGAAGGATAAAGCATGGAGTATAAGGCGATACACAAGATGAATATGCTGAATTTCAAATACATAGCGTTTTCTTGGGGCTACCCCTTCGGGGGCGGGTCTTCGGCTGTAGTCCCGCGCCCCCGGCTGTGAAACACAGCCGTGAGCCGCAGGAGCTACTTGCCTAAGCCGCTTACGCCCTTGTAGCTTCGCTTCTAAAACAACAAAAACAAAACACTGATATGCAAGCATTTACCAAACTAACTTCTACCTGCGTGCCTTTGCCCGTAGAGAATATAGATACAGACCAAATCATTCCGGCGCGTTTCCTGAAGGCGACTAGCCGCGAGGGATTTGGGGAGAATTTGTTCCGCGACTGGCGCTATGATGCCCAGGGTCAGGCCAAGGCAGACTTTGTCTTGAACCAAAGCCGCTACCAAGGTCAGATTTTGGTAGCCGGAAAAAACTTTGGCTGCGGCTCAAGCCGTGAGCACGCTGCGTGGGCTATTGCCGACTATGGCTTTCGGGTCGTCGTCTCTAGCTTTTTTGCCGATATTTTTAAGAGCAACGCCCTCAATAACGGACTCCTGCCGGTGCAGGTGTCCGATGTTTTTTTGGAGCAATTGTTTGCCCAACTCGTCCAAGACCCCGGCACTTCGGTGCAGGTATCCCTAGCCGAGCAGTCTATCAGCTGTGCTGTGTTAGGCATCCGTGAGCACTTTGAAATCAATGCTTTTAAAAAGACCTGCTTGCTGCAAGGGGTAGACAACCTCGGTTATATGCTACAGCAAACGGAGGCCATTGCGGCCTACGAAGCAGCACAAGAGGCCGCTAGATAAAGTTCAAAAACCAATTGCGCCGAAGCGGATGCTTCGGACGACTTCATTTACAAAACTTAGCCATTTCGAGATATGATTCCTGCCAAAACCATCACCATTCTACCCGGCGACGGCATCGGTGCTGAAGTAACCCACGCCGCCCGCCAAGTGTTGGAGGCCATTGCCAACCGCTTCGGGTTTAAACTCAAAACCCAAACCGCCCTTATCGGGCACGAGGCCATTGTGGCCACGGGCAAGCCCCTGCCCGAAGAAACCTTGGCGGCCTGTAAGGCTGCCGATGCCGTTCTGTTGGGTGCGGTGGGGCACCCGATGTATGACCTCGACCCATCGGCCAAAATACGCCCCGAACAGGGCTTGCTGGCCTTGCGGCAGGACTTGGGGCTGTATGCCAACCTGCGCCCTATTCAGCTTTTTGATGAGCTGCTGGACGCATCACACATCAAGGCCGAGACCGTCAAGGGGGTCGATATCTTGTTTTTTCGTGAGCTAACCGGCGATGTGTATTTCGGCCAACCCCGCGAACGCCGCGACAATGGCAATACCGCACTCGATACGATGATTTATAGCCGCTACGAAGTAGAGCGCATCGCCCATAAGGCATTTGTGGCTGCCCAACAACGCAGCGGCAGGCTCTGCTCGGTAGACAAGGCCAATGTCTTGGAATCGTCGAGGCTCTGGCGCGAAACAGTCCAACAACTGGCCAAGCAGTACCCCGACGTACAGGTTACGCATATGTATGTAGACAATGCGGCGATGCAGCTCATCAAAAACCCGCGTCAGTTTGATGTCGTTTTGACTGGCAATATGTTTGGCGACATCCTGACCGACTTGGCCTCGGAGCTGTCGGGCTCGCTGGGAATGCTTCCCTCAGCCTCTATCGGCGACCAACACAGCCTCTACGAACCTATCCACGGCTCTGCGCCCGACATTGCAGGACTGGGCGTGGCCAACCCCATGGCGACCATCCTATCGATTGCGCTGATGCTCGAAATATCGTGGCAACAGGCCGACATCGGGCAGTACATCCGCCAAGTGGTAGACCTAGTGCTGAAGGAGGGATACCGCACCCGCGATATTGCCGAAAGCCACACCCCTCCACACAAAATATTGGGTACAACGGCCATTACCGAGCGTATCATCGACAAGATTGAACAACCTGCCCTGACCTTAATTTAAACGTGAACTAATCCAAAAAAGAATCAATTATGAGCAATCAGGTATATATTTTTGATACTACACTACGTGATGGCGAGCAAGTACCGGGCTGTCAGCTGACTTGTGACGAGAAGGTAGAAATTGCCATTGCCCTCGAAGCCTTGGGGGTGGATGTGATAGAGGCCGGCTTTCCGGTGTCTAGCCCGGGAGATTTCCGTGCGGTGCAGGAGGTGTCTAAAGTAGTGCAGAAGCCCATCATCTGTGCGCTTACCCGCGCCAATACCCAAGACATAGATGCTGCCGTAGAGGCGCTGCGCTATGCCAAGCGCCCGCGTATCCATACGGGGGTGGGTGCGTCGGATGTGCATATTCGGCATAAGTTCAAGAGTTCTAGGGCTGAAATTTTGGAGCTGGGTGTGGCTGCTGTGCGCTATGCCAAGCGGTTTGTGGAGGATGTAGAGTTTTATGCGGAAGATGCCGGACGTGCGGACTGGGATTTTTTGGCCAAAATGATTACAGCAGTCATCGATGCCGGTGCGACAGTAGTAAATATCCCTGATACGACGGGCTACTGCCTGCCGGAGGATTATGGGGCGATGATTCATCACCTCAAAACCCAAGTGCCCAACATCGACCGCGCCATCATCTCGGTACACTGCCACAACGACCTCGGGATGGCTACAGCCAACACCATTGCCGGCATCCAAAATGGAGCGCGGCAGGTGGAGGCAACCATCAACGGAATTGGGGAACGCGCCGGCAATGCTTCACTCGAAGAGGTGGCCATGATTCTGAAAACCCATCAGAAGCTCAAGGTACATACCCGTATTCATACGCCCTATCTGAACCCAATCAGTCAGCTGGTGTCGGAGCGGATGCGGATGCCTGTGCAGGCCAATAAGGCCATTGTGGGTAAAAATGCCTTTGCACACTCCTCGGGAATTCACCAAGATGGGGTGCTCAAAAATCGGGAGAACTACGAAATCATTGCTCCTGAGGAAGTAGGGGTAGCTAGTTCGGCCATTATTCTGACGGCCCGCAGTGGCAAACACGCCCTGCGCCACCACTTAGAACGCCTAGGCTATGCGTGTACGGCAGAAAAGCTGCAAGACCTTTATCAGGCCTTTTTGCAAATGGCCGACCGCCGCAAGGACATCTCAGACCAAGACTTACAGGTGTTGATGCGCCAATGCGGATAGTGCGAAGCTAGGCAGGCACAAGCCCTGTCTGACTCCAAAAGGGAAGCGCCTAAGCAACGGGATACATACCGTTTCTTAGGCGCTCACTCATCACTCAGGGCTGTGTCAGTCGACCTTTATGTTCATAAACTTGGGGAATTTGACGGTACAGCGTAGTTGGTTACGCTGTTCGGAGCGTGGGGCGATGGTGTGTTTCCAAGTCAGAATTTGTGTATCGGTGTCAAGGCTTGCTCCTTCGTAGCTTGTTTTTCGATGCTAAACTCTTTGCGTGTGATGAGCGGTAGCTGGTCTTGGACGGTAATATTGATGGGTTGAGCCTTGTTGTTGCGAATGATGATGTCATAGGCTCTGGCCTCTGATTTTTGGGTGCTTAGCAGCTGAGTAGAGGTGAATTCTGTGACGGGGTTGCCCGCTTGCGTTGCGAGGTTAGGCCTCCAGCTCCGTTACATTCACGCCGTTTTGGCTGTTGTAAATGCGCTTGTTTTCTGTCAGCAGCTCTTTTTCGCGCTCCAGCACAGCCTGTTTTGCTTGGGTAAATTCTAGTTTTTGATTGATGGCCTGCTGCTTTTCCTGAAGCTTTTCTAGCTCTTGACGCACCTGTTGTGTTTGAAGATAATCAATCTGGTGGATGACCGACAGGATGGTAATGGCCCCTGTACCTTTGACTTGTAGGCTGGAGGGGGCGAGCTTGGCCGAAAGTTTTTCAAACACCAAGGTCGTGTTGCCCGCAGGCAAACTGAAAGCTCCTTTGCGGGTCAATTAAGCCCCTTGGAGGTAGACCGTTGCCCGTTCGATAAAGTATGGGAATTAGAAAGAACATCAATATATACAAATCATAAAGATCTGTAGCCTGATAGCTAACCAGTGGCTGTGGGGAGGCCACCACGGGTGGAGCCACAGATAAGAATTAGTTGAGCATCTGAACCAGCAGGAGCTATCGAAGGAACGCAAAGTCTAGAAAAATTCGTAATTTAGCGTCATAAATCACCAAAAGCTCATTTATGCGCAAAAAAGTATATCACCTCAGCACCTGCCAAACCTGCCAAAAGATGATGAAGGCCGCAGGAGTAGATGATTCCTTTGAACAACAAGACATCAAAACACAAGCCCTCACCGAAGCCCAAGTAGAGGAGATGATTGCGCTGGCCGGCAGTGCAGAGGCTATCTTCAGCCGCCGCTCCCGCCAATACCAAGCCCGCAACCTCAAAGACCAAACCCTGACCGAAGCCGACTACCGCCGCCTCATTCTGGAGGAGTATACCTTCCTCAAGCGCCCCGTATTCTTGATTGGCGAGCAGATTTTTGTCGGCAACGCCAAGGCTGCCCTCGAAGGCATACAAGCCGCGCTCAAAGCATAACCCAACTTTTACCCGCTCACGTACCTAACACTCCAAACACTTATGCAGTATTACAACTCCATTGTAGACACTATCGGCAATACGCCGCTTGTCAAACTTAACAAAGTAACCGAAGGCATCCGTGGTACGGTGCTCGTAAAGGTGGAATACTTTAACCCCGGCAACTCGGTCAAAGACCGCATCGCTATCAAAATGATTGAAGATGCCGAAAAAGCGGGTATTCTCAAGCCCGGCGGCACTATCATTGAAGGTACTTCGGGCAACACAGGGATGGGCTTGGCCTTGGCCGCCGTATCGAAGGGTTACAAGTGTATCTTTACGATGGCCGACAAGCAGTCGCAGGAGAAAATCGATATCCTCCGTGCAGTAGGCGCAGAGGTGTATGTATGCCCTACCAATGTAGCGCCCGAAGATCCCCGGTCTTACTACTCCGTAGCGCGCAAGCTCAATGAAGAAATTCCGAACTCGTTTTACCCCAACCAATACGACAACCTCTCTAACCGCGCCGCCCACTACGAAAGCACAGGCCCTGAAATTTGGGAACAAACCGACGGCAAAATTACCCACTTTGCTGCCGGAGTAGGCACTGGAGGCACGATTTCGGGCACCTCCAAGTACCTCAAGGAGCGCAACCCCAAAATGGTAACCGTCGGGATTGATACCTATGGCTCGGTGTTCAAAAAGTATAAAGAGACCGGTATTTTTGACGAAAACGAGATTTACCCCTACCTCACCGAGGGTATCGGGGAAGATATTCTGCCCAAGAATGTGGACTTTGAAATGGTAGACCAATTTATCAAGGTAACGGATAAGGACGCTGCCATTATGACCCGCCGCCTAGCCCGCGAAGAGGGCTTGTTTGTGGGATGGTCTTGTGGCTCGGCAGCCTTTGGCGCACTCGAATATGCCCGCGAACACTTGAAAGAAGATGATGTGATGGTGATTATCTTGCCCGACCACGGCACGCGCTACCTCAAAAAAATCTATAACGATACCTGGATGCGCGACCACGGCTTTCTCGAAGCCCGTGATTTTGCAACAGCGCAGGACATCATCCGCCGCAAAAAATCGCAGGGCAGCCGTCTGATTACGGTAAAGCCCGAAGCATCGGTGGGCGAGGTCATCAAGCTCATCCACGACGAGGGCATTTCCCAAGCACCTATTATGGATAGCCAAGGACATATCGTAGGAAGCTTGACGGACTCTAAGGTCTTGCGACGCATCATAGAAAACCCTGAGCTGCGCCAAGTAACCATCCAAGAGATTATGGATCCGCCGTTTACCTTTGTGGCGCTCAACAACACGATTGACGTGCTGTCGTCGCTGATTAACAAAGACAACAAGGCGCTGCTAGTAAGGGACGAAAACAACCAAGTACACATCATCACGCAGGCAGACATCCTGATGACGATGGCGGCTTAGTCCTCTGTGCGGGTGTACGCTATGCAGGCGCTGGCCCACGAGCAGTACCCCACAGCACGAAGTGCGAGGAGTACAGCCTCATCCAAGCACGAGCGTGCGAAGGATGCTAGCGCAAGCGATGCCCGGCTCGAAGGGCAAGCCCCAAAAATAACAAGACCACCGTCTGACGGTGTGTGATTCTGGAAACACCTCCACCCCAAACCCTTTTCTGATTATGGAACAACAAACTGCTTATTTAGAAGCGCATAAAGACCGATTTTTGGCTGAGCTTTTCGACCTGCTGCGCATTCCTTCGGTGAGCGCCAAGAGTGAGCACGCCCCTGATGTACACCGTACGGCGGAGTTTATTCGGGCGAAATTGGCCGAGGCCGGTGCCGACAATGCGGAGCTTTGCCCTACGGCGGGTTACCCGATTGTGTATGCCGAAAAAATCATTGACCCCAAGCTGCCTACGGTCTTGGTATATGGCCACTACGATGTGCAGCCACCTGAGCCGCTGGAACTGTGGCATACGCCTCCTTTTGAGCCTACGGTGCGCGATGGTAAAATCTATGCCCGTGGTGCTTGCGACGACAAAGGGCAGATGTATATGCACCTGAAAGCCTTTGAGCTGATGATGCAGACCAATACCCTGCCTTGTAATGTGAAGTTTATGATTGAGGGTGAAGAGGAGATTGGCTCCAACAACCTCGAAATTTTTGTCAAAAACAACCAAGCCAAGTTGGCTGCTGATGTCATCCTGATTTCGGATACGGGGATGATTGCCAACGATGTGCCCTCTATCGACATCGGGCTGCGCGGGATGAGCTACCTAGAGGTAGAAGTAACAGGCCCCAACCGCGACCTGCACTCCGGCGCTTATGGTGGGGCGGTGGCCAATCCTATCAACATCTTGTGTGAGATGATTGCTTCGCTCAAGGATGCCAACAACCGTATCACGATTCCCGGTTTTTATGATGATGTGGTGGAGGTGAGCGCCGAGGAGCGTGCTCTGATGGCGCAAACACCCTTCGACGAAGAAGCCTACAAAGCCGACCTCAACATCGGAGCCGTACACGGCGAAGCAGGCTATACCACTCTGGAGCGCACCGGTATCCGTCCTACGCTCGACGTAAACGGCATCTGGGGAGGCTATATCGGGGAGGGTGCCAAAACGGTATTGCCCTCAAAAGCCTATGCCAAAATCAGTATGCGCCTTGTGCCCAATCAGCAGTCTGACAAAATCACGGCGCTGTTTCAACAGCATTTTACATCCATAGCGCCCCCTTCGGTAAAAGTAGAAGTACGGCCACACCACGGCGGCGAGCCGGCCATCACGCCTACAGATACCATTGCTTTCCAAGCCGCCAGCCGTGCGATGGAAGATACCTTCGGCAAGAAGCCCATCCCTACCCGTGGGGGCGGCAGCATTCCGATAGTGGCCTTGTTTGAGAAAGAACTGGGCTTGAAAACCGTACTCTTTGGCTTTGGCCTCGACTCCGATGCCATCCACTCGCCCAACGAACACTACGGCCTATTCAACTATTATAAGGGTATCGAAACCATTCCGTTGTTCTTCAAACACTTTGCGGAACTTTCGGCCAAGTAATTTGTTTTGTTGAAGCTTGGGCTTGTGTCAATCTTTGTGCGCAAGCCCCTGCTTTTAGCCCTTACCCATCTTCCCCATTTGTTGTTATGCATCCACTCATCGAAGAGTTTAATGACTACCGTCAGCGTATGAATGATAAGATTCTGTCTGCTGACAACAAAGTGCTCAAGCGCTTCTTCAACCTTGATACCAATACTTATGCTCCGGGCGCACTGGATGTGTTGACCAAGGAGGCCATTGGCTTGGCTTGCTCCATGGTACTGCGCTGTGATGACTGCATCCGCTATCATTTGGGCAAATGCCACGAAGCCGGTATGAATACCGAACAAGTCTTTGAGGTTTTTGCTATTGCCAATATCATCGGCGGCTCTATTGTGATTCCACACCTACGCCGTGCGGTAGAATATTGGGAAGCCCTACAATCTCCTAACCCTACCACAGTATGAGTAGTGAGGCCGCTTTTAGAGTACGATGGACGCGCTTCCTCAATGCCCTAGAGCGACTGATAGGCAAGCGCCCCAAAGATGTCAACAGTATCCTGTTTTTGATAGGGATACAGGAGTTGGGCAAAGGGGCCTTGCACTTTAGCAAAGAAGAGAAGCAAGACCTGATTCATATGGGGCTTTGTAAGGTGATGAGCAAGGCCGGATATTATCGTTTTAGCCATATTGACGATGAGGGCTGGCATCATTGGGAGGTGGCCAAGCCAATTCCCCCTCAAGGACTGATAGAACAAGAAAAGCTTATCAAAACCCATCTGATGTCCTATTTTGTCGATGAAGGGGTGTTGCCCGAAAATTTTGACGCGGCCTAGTGTTTGTAGTCCTTTGGGGCGAACAATCTTATCGAACGTATTGTTAGAGCTGTGTTATGCAAGAAGAAGAAAATCAATACCCCAAATTCTCTGACTTAGAGCCTCAAGAGCGACCCGAAAAGGGGCTTTTCAGGCGGCGCGAGCCTTTACAGTTTTTGCTTTGGCTGGCGATTTTCAGTATGAGCCTCGGTTTTTTTTCGCTAACAGCCACATATGTATACAAGCGCATACAAGGTGTGTGGACACGTTTTGACCTACCACCGGCTTTCTGGCTCAGTACAGCAGTCATTATGGCCAGCAGTTATACCTTGTATCTGGCCAATGTGGCTTTTCAGGAGGAACAATTCAAGCGTTTTCGCTCTTATATTTTGTTTACCTTGAGCTTAGGCATCGGCTTTATGGTATTGCAGGCCGAAGGTTGGCGCGAGCTGATAGTGCAGGGTGTATGGCTCAAGGGTGCGGTCTCGGGGTCTTTTGTGTATGTGCTCTCAGGCCTACATATGGCTCACTTGGCCGGCGGAGTGATTTTCCTGATGGTAATCCTTATCGAGGCCGTCCGGCATACTTCTTATGTCGACTCGTTTGTCTATAGTGTGAACCCTCCCAATCAATTACGGCTCAAACTTTTGACCATTTACTGGCATTTTGTCGATGTACTTTGGCTATATTTGTTTGTGTTCTTGCTTCTGAATCATTGGCTGTAAATAGATGGGTGTTATGGATAATGTTGCTTCATGTTGTGAGCTTTGCGGACGCGAAGCTCCGCTGACTTTTCACCACCTTATCCCCAAAGCGCTTCACAAAAAAGCATTTTACCAAAAACGCTATACCAAGGAGGAAATGCAAACAACAGGCCTGATGATTTGCCAGCAGTGCCACAGTACTATCCACCGATTTTTTGATTTGAAGGACTTGGGTAAGTTTTATCACAGCAAAGCCCTACTCCTAACCGATGAGCGCTTTGCCAGTTATATTGCTTGGGCAAAGAAGCAGCATTGATTCAAATTTATCATACGTATATCCCCCTGATTATCAGGTCTATTTCATCAATATAGCAATTTTTGCAGCTTAAAATATGCAACATTATTGCAGATAATTTGGTTTGTATGTAGCTTTGCAAACTGAAACACTATTGCAAAAATAAGCAACCTTGCATGCGGTATTCCCTTAGGCTTGTATTTCTGGTGGCGATGCTTTTGTCTCCCCCCTTTGGCGCTCTGGCACAGATGGACTGCCAATGTGTGTTGGAGGGGTATATTCGTGATGCCGAAGACCACCAACCATTGGTAGGGGCAGTACTTCAGTTGATGGAGATTGACAAAGGCACTGTGAGTGATGCGCAGGGTTACTATCGCTTTGCGGGTATCTGCCAAGGTACTTATACCCTGACCATTCGGTACATAGGCTACAGTACACAAAACCAACAACTCACGCTCAAAGCAGGGCAAACACACAGCTTGGCTCCAATATTCCTTATTGCTGCACACACCCACTTAGCCGAGGTAGCCATTTCTGATAATAAATACGAAACTTCTGCCGTACACCACGAGCAAGCCTTAGAAGCCAAGATGCTCGACCGGCATACGGGCAAGCCTTTGGCTTCGGCCTTACGAGAGCTGACAGGCGTAAACACCCTGCAAACAGGCCCTACGATAGCCAAGCCGGTGATCCACGGGCTGCATAGCAACCGGGTGCTAGTGATGAACAACGGCATTCGGCAAGAAGGCCAACAATGGGGAACAGAACACGCTCCCGACATAGATCCGTTTGTGGCTTCGCGTATTGCGGTAGTCAAAGGAGCGGAAGCTGTGCGTTATGGCGCAGATGCGGTAGGTGGTGTAGTACTGTTGCGCCCGCCACACCTCGGGCAGTCGGAACATATCCACGGCCATCTCTATACTGTAGGGATGACCAACGGACGGGGAGGCAGTGGCTCGGCTATGCTCGAAGGACGTATCGGCAAAATACAAGGCAGTGGCTGGCGAGTACAAGGTACTTACAAAAAACTAGGCGACGCGCAAGCCGCCAACTATCTCCTCAACAATACTGGTGTAGAAGAACTGAACTTTTCGGCAGCCTTGGGTATCCACAAAGCCCGCTGGGGAGTAGAGTTGTATGCCAGTCGTTTTGATACCCGCCTAGGTATCTTATCTGCCGCACACATCGGCAATGTGGTAGATATGCAGGCGGCCATAGAACGAGCGGTTCCCCAAAGGCTCCAACCTTTTAGCTATACCATAAGCAATCCCTTCCAACAAGTACAACATCAGCTCTACAAACTCGAAACTTACTACAATTTGCCACAACTGGGCAAACTGGAGCTGGTGTATGGCTATCAGAAAAATCTACGGGAAGAGTATGACATCAGGCGTGGAGGGCGCTCCGAACGCCCAGCCATTGCGATGGACTTAGGCACCCACAGCCTAGACCTCAGCCTGCAACACTTGCCTTGGCTCAACAAAAAACTGGAGGGAAGTATCGGTATATCGGGCTGGTTTCAGGATAATTTTAATGATATACAACTCACTGGCAGCAACCGCCTTATCCCTGACTATACGGCTTGGAATCTGGGAGTATATTGGATAGAACGTATTGGCAATGAGCACGTTCAGTTTGAATGGGGCGCACGCTACGACTACCGGAGGATGGAGGTGTTTGTGTTTGAAGATCGTAACACCCTGCGCCGTGACTACCCTACCTTTGGCAATGTATCGGCCAGTGTGGGGCTTTGGAAAAGCCTGCCCAATGATTGGTATAGCAAAATACACCTCGGGTTGGCTTGGCGACCACCCAATATCAATGAGCTGTATAGCGAAGGACTACACCACGGCGCAGCAGCCATAGAGCTAGGCGACCAAAACTTGAACCCCGAACAAGCCTACAAACTCATCGCTACGCTAGGTAAGCAACACCAGCGCTGGACGCTAGAGCTAAGCCCTTTTTATCAGCATATCCAAAACTACATTTACCTCCTGCCTACAGGTACACAGACAACCATCAGGGGCGCGTTTCCGGTTTTTAGTTATCGCCAAAATGATGTTCACTTTTATGGCCTTGACCTTGATGCACAGTATCGGCTGACCCAACGATGGTCTGTAATCGGCAAGGCCTCAGTGCTCGAAGCCCAAGCCCTCGACCAAAGTAACTTGATGTGGATTCCGCCCTCACGCTATCATCTGAGCTTGCAATATAACCAAAAACGCAGCTGGTGGATAGTAGAAGACTTTTTCGCCTCTCTAGAAGGTGTCTTCGTAGACCAACAACGCAACAGTCCTCCTGTTTTGCAAGACTGGGAGCGCTTCCCCGAACAAGGCACATTTGATTTTCGGGGGGCTCCACCGGCCTACTTTCTGCTTCAGGCTCAGGTGGGTTGGGAACACCCTCTGCGCGGCGAGCAACACCGCATCGGGGTCAGCCTAGCTGTCGAAAATGCCCTTAATCAAGCTTATCGTGATTATATGAATCGCCTCCGATATTTTGCTGATGACCTCGGGCGCAATGTTATTCTGAGGTTAAAATACAGTTTCTGACGCATAAAGACTTTTTTATAACCCAATGTTTTACTTAAAACCAATAAATCTGATGAACAAGTTTTCTATCCGTGTACTACTGATGCTTGCCTTGAGCTTTGTCGTATTGACTAGCTGTAGCCGTGACAAAGACCCTGAGCCTGCTAATGAAGAAGAACTCATCACCACGCTGGAGATGAAGTTTACTCCTCAAGGTGGTGGTCAAACAATCACTTTCCTTTGGAGAGACGGTGCGTTGCTACCCGGTCGTGGTACTAACCAAGCCCCTGCTCTGGCTCCCAACACTACTTATAATGTGGCTATCGAACTACTCGACGAAACACAAACTCCTCCTGAAGACATCACTGAGGAAATCGAAGAAGAGGACGACGAGCACCAGTTCTTCTTTATCATTAGCAGTGGGCTAAACCTCACACACCAATACAATGACAGAGACGGTGATGGTCGCGCTGTGGGCTTGAAGAATATCTTTACCACTGGTCCTGCCAGCACTGGAACTTTGCGTGTCATCTTGAAGCACAAACTTAACAAAGCTGCTGCCGCTAACTTGGTTACTCCCGTAACCCTAGAGCAAATCAACGGCTTTGGCGGTGATACTGATGTAGACCTTACCTTTAACGTAACTATCCAGTAATCAATTACTTACAAATAACAATACCTCTCGCTAAGGTACCAGACCCTTCGGCCTTTTGGGCTTGAAGGGTTTTTTGTTAAACAAAACTTAAAGCCACAACTCCACACCAGCACAAAGATTGACTTATCTTTACCCTTTCATCAAATCGTTCTCTATTTATGAAAAAAATAAGCTTATTTATCCTAGCACTGCTGATAAGCACAGAACTTTTGTATGCCCAACAAGCCCTGTTACAATCTGGACCAATGGTGGGTTATGCTACCTTCAAAGAAGTGATGCTGTGGGTGCAAACCAAGGAGGCTGCTCAAGTACACGTGGTGTATTTCAATACTCAAAAGCCTCAAGAACGCCTACAATCGGCCAAACACACCACCAAGGCCGAGCAGGCCTTTGCCACACACATCCCCGTTGCCGTTACAGAAGGCCAACAATATCAGTATGAGCTGTATATCAACGACCAAAAAGTAGTTCTTAACCACCCCCTGACTTTTCAGAGCCAAACCCTTTGGCAACATCGTAAAGACCCGCCGGCCTTTCGGTTTGTTTTTGGGACTTGCGCTTACGTCAACGAGCCCGAAGTAGACCGCCCCGGCAAACCTTATGGAGGCGAATACGGCATCTTTGAGCAAATACGCGCCAAAAAGCCTGATTTTATGCTCTGGGGTGGAGACAATGTCTACCTCCGCGAAGTCGATTGGGACACCCGCAGCGGCATCCTACACCGCTATACCCACACCCGCTCGCTACCCGAGGCGCAAGCTCTACTCGGTTCAGTACATCACTATGCCATTTGGGATGACCACGACTTCGGGCCTGACAACTCTGATGCAAGCTTTTGGATGAAAGAGACGACCCTAGAGGCTTTCAAGCTCTTCTGGGCCAACCCCAATTACGTAGATGCTACCTATGGTACGTTTTTCTGGAATGATGCGCAGTTTTTCTTGCTCGATAATCGTTACTTCAAAACTGCCCCTGACAGTAAAACCACCGAACCTACTATACTTGGCGAAGCTCAGTTCCAGTGGCTTGTCCAAGCGCTCAAATACAGCAAAGCCCCCTTTAAATTTGTAGTAATGGGAGGGCAATTCCTCAACAACAGTCCCAATTGTTTGGATGCGGCTTGGTGTGAAAACTACCTCCGACACACTGCCGAGCGCCAACGTATCATTGATGCTATCCGAGACGAAGGCATCACAGGAGTTATTTTCTTGACCGGCGACCGTCATCACAGCGAGCTGTCTGTACTCACCGAGGGGGTCAACTACCCTTTATATGACCTAACGTCCTCTCCTCTGACTTCGGGCGGCGCTGGTGAGCGTGGCCGCAACGAAGGCAATACCCTTCGTGTGCCCGACACCTACTACGGTGAGCGCAACTTTGCCGTCCTTGACATCAGTGGTGAGCGCCTCGACCGTAGGCTCAACATCACCCTCTTCGATAATCAGGGTAAGCAACTTTGGCAACATCAAATCAAAGCCAATGAGTTGAAGTAACCACATCCAAGAGCATTGGCTATATCGATAAAACCCCGGCAAAGCCATATACTTTGTCGGGGTTTGTCTATCTCAGGGCCGCCTATTTAGTTGAAATAACGGAAGTCGTGATTGTTGGGCAACTGTTTCAAGAAGGCCGTCATCAGCTGAATGACGTTGGCCACATCTTCTTTATCAGCCGTTTCGACAGTGGTGTGCATATATTTCAGCGGCAACGAAACCAAGGCCGAAGCCACTCCGCCATTAGAGTACGCAAAAGCATCGGTATCCGTACCCGTCCAGCGCGAAGAGGCCATTCGTTGGAAAGGAATTTGGTTTTTCTCCGCTAGGTCTATCAACATTTGCAGCATATTGTTTTGTACTGCGGGGGCATAACTCAATACAGGGCCTTTGCCGGCGTGAATGTCGCCATCGCGAATTTTGTCATACAAGGGTGACTGGGTATCGTGGCATACATCCGTTACCAAGGCCACATTGGGCTTGATGCGTTGAGTCATCATTTCGGCACCACGCAACCCAATTTCTTCCTGAACCGAATTGACGATATAGAGGCCATACTCAGGTCTGAAGCCCTCCTCGTGTAGCTTTCGGGCTACTTCGGCAATCATATAGCCGCCCATACGGTTGTCAAGGCCGCGCCCTACATAGTAGCGGTTATTCAGCTCCATCAGCTCATCCACAAAGGTGGCGACCGTTCCTACGTGAATGCCCAGCGCGTGTACTTCTTCTTTGGACTTGCAGCCGCAGTCTATCACAATGTTTTTCATCGTCGGCTTAGGGTCGTCTTTTGGGTCATTGCCACGCACGTGAATCGCCGGCCACCCAAAGATGCCCTTCACAATTCCGTTCTTGGTATGTAGGTTGACCCGCATCGAAGGCGCAATGATGGGGTCAGAGCCGCCATTACGAATAACATAGATATATCCGCTGTCGGTGATATAATTGACATACCAAGAAATTTCGTCGGCGTGGGCTTCTATCACTACTTTGTAGGGAGCCTCAGGGTTGACAATACCCACCACGGAGCCGTAAGTATCTACTTCATAGGTGTCGATATAGGGCTTGAGGTAATCGAGCCATATTTTTTGCCCGCTGCTTTCGTAGCCTGTGGGCGAGGCGTTGTTGAGGTATTTGGTCAAAAACTCCTGACTAGTCATCATACAAAACAAGGGTTTTGGTGTAGTGGTATACAATTCAAACAATGTCAAAAATACACAAGCCTGTAGGCTATCCCAAGGTTTGGCGCAAAATATTACGCGTTGGTTGGGGGCAACCACGCATGGGCTTCGTCTTCGGTCTGAAAACTCGCCTGCACCCACGAATGTTCACCCGGGTTGCGAGCTTGGTGTACTTCTTCCAAAATTTGTGCATTAGACAATTCTGCAAAAAAATCATTGGACATCACCAAGGCATAGTGGGTAGCCAGCCCCTTGTGCATCGCATCGTCCAGCTTCTGCGCAATCCACTCTTGTGTTTCGGGCAAAATAGCATAATCTACCGCCAAGCTATTGTCTAATACACTTTGTGGGCGGTAGCTGAGAATAAGCTCACATAGCTTCTCCACAGCAGTACGCAGCTCCTCATCATTGATATCTTCAAAAGCCAACCAATGGCAGTAAAGCAATCGATTGTCGTCCTCATAGTAATATTTTACCACAAGGCTTTCATAGAGCAACTGTCTTTTCATTGTTCATTCGATTAGGTAAGTGAAGTGTACCACTGCCAGTATTTGTTTGCCAGACCAAAAGCCTAGACAAGCTATACACAAAAATAAAATAATTGGCTTGGCTTCATAACTGTTTCGACAACAAATTTAGTTCAGCAGCAACATCAACATCGTTTGTTCGCCCAAAAGCCTCTACTTGTTTGTAAATATTTTGTAAAAACTGCTGATGAGCTACACTTTCAGGGCGCAGGGGTCGATGTTGGAGGGCTTGGCGTATTTTGCTCCACTGTCGGACAGCCGCTTGTGTTTCGGGGTTGAAGGCGGCTTGGGCAAACTGCTGCCAGATATACTCCTGTGCTTGTTCGCTAGGGTGGAGCATATCTTGAGCATAGAAGCGGTAGTCGCGCAGGTCGTCCAAAAGCAGTTCATAAGCAGGGAAATAATGCACTTGTGCCAAGTTTTGGCTTAGCTCATGGCAAGCCAAACGCAAGACCGATTTGCTGACACTATTGAGTGGCAAGGTATCTTTGAGGTGCCGTACTGGGCTGACCGTCAGCAGCCAATGCAGCCTAGGGTTATGTTGGGCTACTAGGGTGTGAAGCTTGGCAAAATCAGCCACTATTTCCGCTACACTCAGCAGTTGTTTTTCAAAATTGGCCGCAGGGCTTTTGTGGCAATTGGCTACTAGGGTGTGGTCGGTACGGAGGCGATAGACCCACGCTGTTCCGAAAGTATAGACAATCCACTGGGCTTTTTGAAGTACTTCCGCCACCGTATGCAGGGTTTGCTGAAGTTGCTGTATGAGGGTATCTTTATTGGCTGCATAATGCTCGGAGTGCCAGTCATAATGCAACCACAGCCCGTCTTGTTGTACAAATCGGGGGGCTGACCATAGTTCCGGCTGTGGGGCAATAGCCTGAGACAAGAGCTTGTGTACCGATAATGGGTTGAAAATCACGCCAAATGGGTTGCTCAAACCCTCAAATTTGTGTGCCAACAGGCGCTGGCCAATCGTATCGGCAAAGCAAGAGCCCACCGTCAATACAGGGGACTTTAGGGCAAATGAAGGGGTAATAGGTTCGCAGGCCAGTGCTGTCCGAAAGGCAATATCAGGCATTAGTCAAATGGGCGGGGGTTAAACAATAAGAAGCCTATGTTGAACAACAAACTGAAGCTCTGCCGCTGCTCTTCATAATAATTGAGCTGTAGGCTTACCGGCCCCACAAAGGTATTGTACACCAAAGAGGCACTGCCTGCTACCCTAAGGTAGTCAAACTCTTGAAAACTGCGCTCAGGACGCTGCTCTTGGTCAATAATAGGCTCGTAGGTATTGAAGGCATAGGCTTCCAAACGCGCATGCCAGTTTTTGTTGAATCGATATGCCACTTTAGCGCCCAAAACCACATAATTGGGTGCGCGAAAGCTCGGTAAAAACAGCGTTCGGCTATCCATCAGCGGGAAGAAAGACGGCGCATAGAGTTTGCTCGAATAATAATTCCTAAATACTGGCTGGTTACTCAAAACAGCCTCCAAGAGATAGCCGAGCCGCATCCGCCGACTTCCCCAATAGCGCTCCGCATGAAACTTGGCCATAAACCATTGATGGGTATCTGTAAAACGAAGGGTTTCTTGAAAAACCGAGCGCGTACCGGGGCTAAATAACTCATTACCAATAAAAAAACGTCCTGATATTTCCAAAGAATGTCCTTCTAATGGAAATATTAAATGATTGAGTGTATTCTCATAATAGCCGGCAGCTAAGCGCGCACCCTCGAAGCGGGTAAAGTCCAACAAGTCGCCAGAGCTGAATGTACTGGTACTCGAATAACGGTTGGCGGTATAAAAATAGGCTCCACTAAAGACAAATTTACCCAAACTCCCTCGCGCTACGTGTGTATTGACTCCAGTGTAATGGTCGAGTTGTGTCAAAATCGCTTGCCTAGGGCTTTGTCTAAAAATAAGTTCATTGATATTTGAATAATTAAAATTATTATACACATAAAAAGGCTCAATATATAGCGGCACGCGAGAAGGGATATTGATTTTAGCATTGGCCTTCACAGAGCTATAAAAGTTGCCTAAGTAGGCCTGTACCCCAAAATTGTACAAGTAGCGATTCAGGACTTGATACTGTATACCGGCATACAAGGCGCTAAGGCTGCGGGTGGAGAGATTGCCCCCAATGTCGGCATGGATTGTTCGGTCTGGTTTTACTTGCAAGTTGAAATCATAGGCTTGTGTCTCTTCATTGAAGTAAAAACTAGGATACAAGGCTTCAAATTTATCGGCTTCTACCAACCGATAATACCGCCGCTTGACCTCTTCGAGGCTGAGGGCTTTGTTGGTAGCCAATAAGGTGTTTTTGATATACCCTTGGTGTCTTTTGGGCAAGCCTGTTACGGATACTTGCCCCAGCTGAAAGGGAGGCATTTTGGCTCGAAACTCCTGACGCGCAGTATCTAATGTAGAGGAGGCAAGCCTGCGGCTGATTTTCTGGCTGATTTCAGGGATTTTTCTCAGCCCTGCCTCGTAGCCAATCCGCAAAAAGTCTGGCGCACGGTTGAAGTTCAAGGCCGTAAACTCGTGTACAGATGGCTCTATAAACACATCTCCTGAGTCGAGGGAAGTGCTATCACTTTTGGAAAGTAACAGGTAAAATAGCGCATCCTTCAAGTGTTTTTCATCATCTTGATATGGATATTCCGTAAAGTTTTTAGTAGACACATTCACCCCAATGACGACATCAGGACTAAAAATTTGCTTGGCTTTCTCTACCGGAAAATTATCATAAATTCCCCCGTCAAACAAGTAGCGCCCCTGTACCCGGATAGGGTTAAAAAACAAAGGTACACTCATTGTTGCCCGCAGGGCATCGGCCAAAATCCCATGAGCCAAGACAATCTCCTCTTGGGTAAACACATCGGCAGCCATACACCTAAACGGAATCATCAGGCTGTCGAAGCTGCAATCTGTCGCCGCAGAGGCCTGTGCCAATAGTTCGGCCAACGCAAAATTGAGGGTATAATCCTTGACAATGGTGCTCTTGAGTGAAGGTTTGAGCAAAGAATCTAAGGCCAGCCGTACAGAAACCAAGGATGCATTGGGGTCTTTTTGGTACAACCGATAGCGGTATTGGCCACTCACCCGACCCGAAACCCAATCTTGAAATGCATCACTCAATACAATATCTTCTAACTCGTCGACACTATAACCCGCTGCGTAAAAACCCCCGATAATTCCCCCCATAGAGGTTCCAATGATGTAATCAATCGGAATTTGGTGTTCTTCCAATGCTTTGATCACGCCTAAGTGTGCAATTCCCTTAGCTCCCCCTCCACTGAGTACCAAGGCCACTTTTTGTGCTTGAAGAGGAGGAGTAATAAGGCAAGCCAACAAACTGGCTGACAGCAGCCAAAGACTGACAAATCGTGTAAAAAAAATCATAAGTAGGCTCTGAAAGAAGGCAGGATGTGTATGAAAAAGGCTGATACTATCTTGAGGGCATCTTCGCATTGTTAGCGATGATGATTTTTCTATATTTTTGGAAAATCGAGCACAAGCACACGAGCAATCAAAATAGTATGATATTGTCCTTGTATACGGTTTTGGTGCAATAAAGATATGCTTTTGAGCCACCTAAGCAGGGATTTCTACCCTTGCTGTCAGTGTAGTACTACCTCCTGATGTCGTGGATGTAGATAATGGCTGTAGTGGTCGTTCAAAATCGTTTGTCGGGTCTGTAGTACAGCCCCCGGCGGGATAGCTGGGGCGGGGATTCCTTGTTCAAAAACCTGCTCCTGAGCCTCAAAGCAATGCAGTTCATCCCAACGATTGTCGTTCAGCAGGGCATTGAAAATAGCGGTACCACCTTCTACCAACACGCTGTGGATACCCCGCTGGTAGAGGTCATCGGAGAGCGCCTGCCAAAAATCGTTCTGAGGCAATGCCACCCAAGTGGTGTTACCGGTTTGTTGGTTTTTGGAGAAGTTATAGCAGATTGTCGGCTGCTCCCCCTGAAACAGGTGTAGGCTGGGTGCAAGACTGTTGTGTCTATCTATCACAAGGCGGTGTGGGTCTCGCCCTTCCCACTGCCTGACATTGAGTTGGGGGTTATCATAATGGGCTGTATTTTTCCCAACCAATACGGCATCCTCTTCGCTACGCCAGCGGTGTACCCACATTCGCGAAAGCGGATTACTAATCCAGCGCGAATCATAGTCGGCACGTGCTAAGAAGCCGTCGGCAGTCTGCGCCCATTTGAGTACCCAATACGGGCGCTTCTCAGCAATAGCAGTCAGAAAGCGGCGGTTGAGTTGGCGGGCTTCCTGCTCCAACACGCCCAACAACACCGGGATACCGGCTTCTTGCAGCTTGGCAATGCCTTGGCCTGCCACCTTGGGATTGGGGTCTGTACACGCAATGACTACCAATGCCGGGCGCAAATCCACCAACATATCCGCACAGGGGGGTGTTTTTCCGATATGAGCACAAGGCTCCAAGGTAACGTATACCGTCGCTTCGGCAATCAGCGTTGGGTCTTTGACCGCCCGCACAGCGTTGACTTCAGCATGTGCTTGGCCATAACGTTGATGCCAGCCTTCACCAATAACCTCTCCTCGGGCTACAATCACACAACCCACCATCGGGTTAGGACTGACCAGCCCGCGCCCGCGTGTAGCCAACCACAAAGCGCGGCGCATGTACATCTCGTGATTCATAGCAGCTTTGGGAAATTGTTTATGCTTTCTGGGTAATGAAAATCAAGCGTTCAGAAGCCTCTGCCACATAAGGCGCAAAAGCATAATCACCATACACAGCCTTTAGCTGTAGCCCTGCGGCCTCAAAATAACGCTCAAAAGTCGCTTGGTTAATTGCCCGTACCCGCTCCTGAAAGTGATAGGTTTGCCCTTGGTCTTCAAAACGAATATCTTTGACAATATACCCAGCTTCGTAGCGCTTGTGAAGGTGAAAAGTGATGCCTTCTACTGTTTTTTGTTGTATAGGCTGTAGGGATGCAATCACAACTGTTGGGTTCAAAAAATCAATCACCAAACGGCCTTGGGGCTTGAGGTTGGCCGCCATCGCTTGGATAGCTTCCAAGTTTTCGGCCTCTGTATCGAAATACCCGAAACTCGTAAATAGGTTCAACACCACATCAAAGCCCTCCGGTCGGAACACCTCCCGCATATCATGTACAAAAAACTGTAAGCGCTCATCTGCATACGCTGACGCATACGCAATACTATGAGGGGCGAGGTCTATACCCGTTACACAAAAACCCTTGTCGTGAAGCATACGGGCGTGCCGCCCCCTACCACAGGCCACATCCAAGATCTGCTCTGTAGGGCTGAGCGCCAAATAAGTACTCAGCCGATCGATGAAGGCCTTGGCCTCGCGCTCATCTCTGTTTTTGTAGAGAATGTGATAATAAGGAGAGTCAAACCAAGTGCTAAACCAAGTAGCTGTATTGGTAGAAAGGGTTTCCATAAACAACAAAGCTTGTAATCAGACAAATCCGCGTGCGACACCAACACTCGACAGTAGCACGCACTACCTTAGATAAGTCATTTCAGCAGTGATATGTTCCATACTCGGGTATTTATTTGTATCAAATACCCGAGGGATGTCCATCAGCCGCTTTCTTGGGTTACGTCTCCAAGTCGCTAGGTGATTGAGCGTAATGCCCCCTCAAAACCCAAGTTTTGGCCGACCTTGCTCTAGTTTTTGGGCATCGGCTTCTACTTTTTCCTGCATTTCGAGGCGATAGGCTTCTAGCTTTTGGGCGAGGTCATCCTCAAAGGTCGAAAGCATTTGTATGGCCAGCAAGCCGGCATTTTTGGCCGCATTGAGCGCAACTGTGGCCACAGGGATGCCATTGGGCATCTGCAAGATAGAGAGGATAGAGTCCCAGCCATCGATAGAGTTGCTTGATTTGACCGGTACGCCAATCACAGGCAAGGTAGTGATGGCCGCTACCATTCCGGGCAGGTGCGCTGCGCCGCCAGCCCCAGCAATGATGGCTTTGAGGCCACGCTCACGGGCTTGTTGAGCATAGCTAAACATACGCTCGGGGGTGCGGTGTGCCGAAACGATGGTCAATTCATAGGGCACACCAAACTGCTGCAGGATGTCGGCAGCGGCTTGCATCACGGGGAGGTCAGAGCTGCTGCCCATAATGATTCCCACGAGGGGTTGTTGTGAATCAGATGCTTTCATAAAGTCAAGAAGTTATTGGCTGATAACGCGGAGGGTCTTTTTGATGAATGCGATTTTTTGTTGGAGCGCCTCTACTGAGTCTGCCGTCAGGGTAATGTGACCCATCTTGCGCCCAGGTTTGGTGATGGTCTTGCCGTAGAGGTGTAGGTACACCTCTTCGAGTGCCAATACCTCTTCGAGGCCTTGGTAATAGGCCGTGCCTTGGTAGCCTTCAGCGCCAATGAGGTTGACCATCGCGGCCAGGCTTCGGGTTTTGGTGCTGCCAAGGGGTAAGTTGAGAATGGCACGGAGATGCTGTTCGAATTGCGAAGTAACGTTGCCTTCGATGCTGCTGTGGCCGCTGTTGTGGGTGCGCGGGGCTACTTCATTGACCCATAGCTCGCCGTCCAGTGTGAGAAACATTTCTACGGCCAACAAGCCTGTCATGGCTAGTTTTTCGATTACTGTTACGGCCAGCGCTTGGGCTGCCGCTGCGGTGGCTTCGTCGATTTGAGCCGGCGCCAGCAGATAGTCCACGAGGTTGTACTGTGGGTCAAAGACCATTTCTACCGCTGGATAGCAGGCGGTTTGGCCTTGGGCATTGCGTGCTACAATTACGGCCAACTCCTTGGCCACAGGGGCGGCCTGCTCTATCAACGAAGGCGCCTCAAAGGCCCGAGCATAATCTGTAGGGCTGCTCAAGCGCATCACCCCTTTGCCGTCATAGCCTTCGCGTCCCAGCTTGAGATAAGCTGGCAACCAAGAGGTATACTTGATAAGCTGTGAGGGGTGGTCGATAAGGGCAAAGGGAGCGGTTGGCAGGTTATGTTCGGCATAAAACTGCTTCTGGAGACGCTTATCTTGGATAAGGCGCAGTACCCTTGGCTCAGGGTACACCTTTTTGCCCTCGGCTTCGAGGCGTTCTAACGCTCGGACATTGACGTTTTCGATTTCGATGGTAATCAAATCCATCCGGCTGCCAAAGGCATAGACAGTCTCTTCGTCGGTCAGCGACCCTACTTCAAACTGTGGCGTAAGCGCACGGCAGGGAGCCTGAGGGTCGGGGTCAAGTAGGTGAATATCGAGGTTGAGGTTGGCGGCGGCCTGCAAGAGCATCTTACCCAGTTGCCCACCTCCCAAAACTCCTATATGGGTAGGGTTCATAAAAATGCGGGGGAATAAACATACCAAAAGTGACTCAAAATTACGACTTTTGGCAGGTTTATGCCTTGTTGGCGGCCAACTATTTGCGGCGGGCGATGGTAAAATCAATCAAATCTGCCAAGGACTGCTTGAAGGCTGAATCTGGTAGTGCTTCGAGCATTGTTTCGGCCTCTTGGCGGTATTGTTGCATTTTTTGCTCAGTATAGGCGATGCCGCCGCTTTGGCGCACAAACTCAATCACCTCGGCCACTTTAGCCGGTTTGTGAGTTTGGTTTTTGAGAATATAGCGGATGCGGCGCTTGTCGCCCGCCGAGGCGTGGTTGAGCGCATAGATAAGGGGCAGGGTCAGCTTTTTCTCCTTGATGTCAATGCCGCGTGGCTTACCTATCTCATCGTTACCATAGTCAAAGAGGTCGTCTTTGATTTGGAAGGCAATGCCGATTTTTTCGCCCATCAATCCGGCAGCTTTTACCTGCTCCTCGTCTGCTCCGGCAGAAGATGCTCCTACGGCACAACAAGAGGCGATGAGTGAAGCCGTTTTTTGACGGATGATTTCAAAATATACCTCCTCGGTGATATCGAGTTTGCGGGCTTTGGCTATCTGTAACAGCTCTCCCTCGCTCATTTCGCGCACGGCTTCTGATACGATTTTGAGTAGCATGTAATCCCCATGCGCTACCGATAGCAGCAGGCCACGAGAGAGGAGATAATCGCCTACCAAAACAGCGATTTTATTTTTCCAAAGCGCATTGATAGAAAAAAAGCCACGGCGGTAGTTGGCCTCATCCACCACATCGTCGTGTACGAGCGAAGCTGTATGGAGCAGTTCTATCAAGGCCGCTCCTCGGTGTGTGGACTCGGTGATTTGGCCGTGTGCTCCTGCTGTCAGAAAGACAAACATCGGGCGCATCTGTTTACCTTTGCGCTTAACGATATAGCTCATAATCGCATCGAGCAGGCGCACTTTGCTCTTGACAAAGGAGCGGAATTTATCTTCAAACACAGTCATCTCCGCCTGAATAGGCGCCTGTATTTGTTTTAGATTGGGGGTGTTGCGCTGCTTTTCTGATGCAATCATATATTCCAAAAATAGGTCGAACCTCTATAACTACCTGTGTCGTGCAGGTGTTTGCGTTTACAAAATAATGGAAGTTTTAAAGGGATGACAATTTTTGGGCACATTAATTTTGGCACCTAACAAGAATGCACACAAAAAAAGCGCCTGTGTTGGTACAAGCGCTCTTTGTATTTTGATGATAAAGCTAGTTTAGTGGCCTGCATTGCCCAACATAAAGAGCAAGTGAGTCAGCTCACATTTAGAGGCGTTGGAGAGGTAGTTGGTGATATGCTCGGTTACACCAGGGTCATTTTCGATGGCGTGAAAAGCCTCAAAATCACAACCGAGCTTGGCCATCTCTCCTTCAAAATCTTCCATACGTTGCAAATCTTCTATGATACGCATCTGTTTTGTTTCAGAGGCGGTCATTACTGCCGCTTCGAGCTTAGACTGAGCTGTTTCGTTGCCGTAGTCGCGAATATCAAACATAAACTGCTTGATAGAAGGGTCAAGTGAGCCAATGAAGGTATTGACACAGTCGCAAATATCAGCCGTCATACGCTCCGCTTGTGCTTTGGTGGTTTGGGCTTGTACAGTTAGGCCGCTTGTCAAGTAAAACAAAGCTGCCAATACCCAGAGTGAGATTTTTTGATACATCATTGGATGGGGTAAACTAGGGTGAATCAATATTACACTTCAACGAAGCGTTTTTTGATTGTATACGATTATTCTCCTTTGAAGTTGGGTTTGCGTTTTTGTAAGAAAGCCATTACCCCTTCGACAAAGTCGGCGGAGCGGAAATTTTTGGCTTGGTTGCGGGCTTCGGCTTCGAGCGCCGATTCGAGCGTGCCGTTGAGAGCCTCGCGCAAGTTGGCCTTGGTTTGTTGGATGGCCACAAAGGGGCCGCTGGCCAAGCGCTCAGCCATTGCCTGTACGGTAGCGTCGAGCTCTGCCTCGGGGCATAAGTGGTTGATGAGGCCCAACTCTAGGGCTTCGGGAGCGGAGATTTTGGCTGCTGTTGCCATCAATTCGAAAGCCTTGGGATAGCCCATAGCCTTGAGCATAAAGAAAGCCCCGCCGCCATCGCTAGACAGCCCGATATTGGTAAAAATCTGGCTAAACATCGCTTCTGGTGCCGCATAAATCATATCGCAGGCTAGGGCAAAGTTTGCGCCTACGCCGGCAGCCACCCCACGTACTTTGGCGATGACGGGGATGTCCATATTGCGGATATTGAGGATAGCCGCATTGATACCCGTGCGTAAGTAGGTGGTTACGTCATAGGTTTTGGGGTCTTGCATGGCATTGCCGCCTAGGTCTGCCCCACTGCAAAAGTTGCCTTCCGCACCTGTCAAGACTACGACCCGCGTGCCGTCTACCGTACACTGCCCCAAAGCTTTGACCAGCTCTTGGGTGCCTTCGGCGCTGATGGCGTTTTTGCGCGAGGGATTGTTGAAGGTAATGGTCTTAACCCCGCCCTCAAGGGTGATGCTCAAAAATGGATTGTTGCTCATGTGTTTTGTCGTTTGGGAGAATGGTTAGTTCAATGAATGGATAAAGATACAAAAAAAGCTTTGTAAGGGAAGTTTTTCTGCTTCAACACAGGGTATCGCCGCAGTATAGGGTCTTGCGCCCCAGCAGCCCAGTTCACCCATTCCTCTGTGCTTTGTCCTACTTTGAATCGCCAAGCACGAAAGCACTCTAGCGGAGGTTTTCCCAAACAATCTGGCAATGGAGGAGTTAATAATAGTGTATTTTTTGACAAACGCCCTTGTTTTTGTAATTTGTCTCTCCTAAATCGATTTGTACTAAACCATTCAAAAAACAATATGAAGGCTATCTGGAACAATACCGTTCTTGCCGAAAGCGACGATACCGTCGTAGTAGAAGGCAATCACTATTTCCCTTTGGAGGCGCTCAATCAAGCTTTTTTTCAGCCTAGCAACACCCAAACCAACTGTCCTTGGAAGGGCACGGCTTCTTATTATACCATTGCTGTTGCAGGAGCCACCAACCCCGACGCTGCTTGGTATTACCCCGACCCCAAGCCCGCCGCCGCCAATATCAAAGGACGTGTAGCATTCTGGAAGGGGGTTCAAGTAGTTTCTTGATTTTTCAAACAGCGATTATTAATGCACACAGACCAACTCATTTCCCAATACCAAGCTATCCGGCAGCATAGCCTCGACTTGGCAGCCCCCTTAGCCACCGAAGATTTCGTAGCGCAGCCCGTCATCGATGTCAGCCCTCCTAAATGGCACTTGGCGCATACTACTTGGTTTTTTGAAGCTTTTTTGCTTTGCCAATACCTACCCGGATACGAGGTTTTTCACCCTCGTTATGCCTATTTGTTCAATAGCTATTACGATGGGATGGGCAGCCGTGTGTTGCGCCCACAGCGAGGCAATATGACCCGTCCTACAATTGACGAAATTCGCCATTACCGCCAGCACGTTGACACCCACATGCCGCAGCTCTTGGCTCAGCTGCCGGAGGCGCTGATACCTGTAGTGCAGATTGGCCTACAACACGAACAACAGCACCAAGAACTATTGCTCACAGATTTGAAATACATCTTGGGGCACAATCCGCTTTTTCCGGCTTACCGAGAAGACTTTGAAGAAACTCCTGCTGTAGCCCAAGCCGACAGCGCTTGGCTAGAAATGCCCGAAGGTCTGTACGAAATTGGGCATCAAGGAGCAGGTTTTGCCTTTGATAATGAGCTGCCCCGCCACAAGGTTTTTTTGCAAAATTACTGTATTGCCCAAACCCTCGTAACCAATGCCGAATATTTGGCCTTTGTAGAGGATGGAGGGTATAAACGATACGAGTTTTGGCACAGCGATGCGAAAGCTTGGCTACAAGAAACGGACATCCAAAGCCCTATGTATTGGCACCAACTCGATGGGCAGTGGTATCGTTATGCGCTCAAAGGTTTGGAACCTTTACCCTTGGCAGCACCCGTAACACATTTGAGCTTTTATGAGGCCTTTGCCTACGCCGAGTGGAAGGGGCTGCGCCTGCCGACGGAGTTTGAATGGGAGGCCGCCGCTCCACAGCTAGCCCAAACAGGGCTGCGTTGGGAACATACCTACAGCGCTTACTTACCTTACCCCGGCTACCAAAAGCCTCAAGGCGCGCTAGGCGAATACAACGGCAAGTTTATGGTCAATCAGATGGTCTTGCGTGGCAGCTCTATCGCTACTCCTCCGGGGCATAGCCGCCGGAGCTATCGTAATTTTTTCCACCCACACTTACAGTGGCAGTTCAACGGCTTGCGTCTCTGTCAACGGCAATATTGATGAAGCCCTCAGATGCCTTTTTTCCTACATCTCACCTTGCTAAACACTGATGAAACATACCCCCTCAAGCCTTACCCACAACAACTCTGTAGCCGAGGCCGTACTCGAAGGCCTACAGCGACAACCCAAGGCCTTGCCTAGCTGGCTCTTTTATGATGCCAGAGGCGACCACATTTTCCAAGATATCATGCGGATGCCCGAATATTACCTCACAGACTGTGAGTATGAGCTTTTCCAAACCCACAAACAGGTGCTCTTATCGCGTTTTTCGGCAGGAGTCGATGCCTTCAGAATAGTAGAGCTGGGCGCAGGCGATGGGCTCAAAACCGAGGTACTCTTGCAGCATTTCGTCAGCCAAAAGGCCGCACTCAGTTACACCCCCGTCGATATTTCGGGAGCGGTATTGGCTCAACTCAAGACACGCCTCCAAGCCAGTGTTCCCCAACTTGACATCCAAGCCTTACAAGCCGATTTCTTACAATCGCTTACAATGCTCGAAACACCTCCTGATACACGGCAGGTGATTTTGTTTTTGGGGGCTAATATCGGAAACTTCAGCCTCCCCAAGGCGGCTACATTTTTGCAACGTATCCGCCAGCAAATGGGTGCTAAGGACTTGTTGATGGTTGGTTTTGACCTCAAAAAAGACCCCCGGCTGATACAGCTGGCCTATGATGACCCCCACGGCATCACACGCAGCTTTAACCTCAACCTACTTGTACGCCTCAATGGAGAACTAGGGGCTAATTTTCAGCTCGACAAATTCAGTCATTACCCCTGCTATGACCCAGTCAGTGGTGCAGCCAAAAGCTACCTTGTCAGCCAACGCCCACAAACAGTACAAATAGAAGCGCTAGACCGCAGCTTTAGCTTCGCACAATGGGAACTGATACACACTGAGATTTCGCAGAAATATGACCTTCCAATGATTGAAGCCTTGGCCGAAAACGCCCAGCTTGAGATTCAGGAAGTGTTCTATGATTGTAAACACTATTTCTGCAATGTGATTTTTGCCGGAAAGTCTAGCGCATAAATAGGAACTTAGGCGATTTTTGTCGCTAAAGTACTTGGGGCTAGAACTTTGTGCACCGGTTTTTTGTATTGTTGCAGTGGCCGTACTTACGGCATTTGCTCAACTCTCTGAAACCATACTTTCTTGAAAACAACACATAGCCTGGCCGCCATCGCTGCCTACGTGATATGGGGCTTTTTGTCGATTCCGCTCAAGCTCCTGAGCAGCTACCCCAGCGGGTTGATTCTATACTTTCGGGTAGCCGCCGCCACCTTATTGTTGGCATTGGTTGCAGGGCTTTTCAGGCGCAAGGCCAGTGTGCGTGTGTGGCACGAATGGCGCACCTTACCCACACGAGAGCGCAGGCGCTTGCTTTGGGTCAATGTGTTGTGTGGCTTGTTTCTGGCAACTAACTGGCTGATATTCATATATGTTATCAATCATATCAATATTCAGACAGGCTCTTTTGCGTATTTGATTTGCCCCATCTTAACTGCCCTGTTGGGCAACCGCCTGCTGGGGGAACATCTACGCCAAAACCAATGGGTGTCCATTGTGCTGGGTGGGCTGAGCTGTGTGATATTGGCCACTGGCGCACTGACCAACCTACTGTTTAGTTTGTTGATTGCCGCTTCGTATGCCTTTTACCTCATCATCCAACGACAAAGTACAGTCAAAGACAAAATGGTACTGCTGACCCTCCAACTCACAGTAGCTTTTGTGGTCTTGGCTCCATTTTATGCTTTGTTTAGTGGGGGGACAGCAGTCGCGGCTATTGGTTATGACTTTTGGCTTTTGGTCATTCTTATCAGTGCCTTTTTCACAGTTTTGCCTTTGTTTTTGAGTCTTTTTGCCCTCCAATCCTTGACTTCTGGTACGATGGGTATCCTGATGTACATCAACCCTATAGTCAACTTTTTGGTTGCCTTTATTTATTTCCGCGAGCAAAGCAGCTGGCAGCAATTAGTAGCCTATGCGATGATTGGAGTAGCCGTATTGCTCTACAACCTTCCAGAGCGACGTGTTCGGCAATACGCATAGGGGGCGGCTTAGACTTCTGCTACTTTTGGCTTGATACGCAAACCTAAAAGCAGCATATCATCAGTCTGTTCTTCATTACCTTGCCAATTCAGGATTGTTTTGGCAAGCTCGCGTTGTTGTTCGGCAGCATCGAGTTTATGTATGCGTTCTAAGAGCTCGCGCAGACGACGTGGTGTAAACTTGCGCCCTTCGGGGCCTCCGAATTGGTCTTGGATGCCATCCGAAAAAAGGTAAAGCATTGTGCCCGGCTCCAGAGGGATTTGCTCTTGGTGAAAAACCTTGCTCATCTGTAACCCGCCTACAGAACATTTGGCTCCCTTGTGGAAATACATCTCTCCATCTTTGAAGCGCAAGAGCGTATTGTGTGCGCCGGCATAGGTCAAGGTCTGTTGCTCATAGTCGAGCATACAAAGTCCCATATCCATCCCATCCCTATTATCACTATTGCCCTGCTTGAGTACCTGTACGACGCGCTTGTCCATTTCGGCCAAGATAGCCTGCGGCTCGGTCATCTTATGTTCTAAAATCAGCTGATTGAGTAAGTCATTGGCAATCATACTCATAAAAGCCCCCGGTACACCGTGGCCGGTACAGTCAATGACCGCAATAAAAGTTTTGGGCGTATCAAAGCCCTGCAATACTTGTGTAACCCCTCTGCTCGTAACTTCTTGGCGATAAATTGGCTTGGGTTCTGGAGAAGCTATCCAATAGAAATCACCGGAAACAATATCTTTGGGCTTGAAAATCACAAAATATTCGGTCAAGATAGTGTTCAGTTCTTGTGCTGTAGGCAGCATCGCCCGCTGAATACGGCTGGCATAATTGAGGCTTGCCCTGATATTATCTTGCTGTCTTTCAAGTGTTTGAAATGCATCCATAAGCTGCTCATTCGTTTGGGAGAGTTGTTGGCTTTGGGTGGTGATTTCTTCGTTTTTTTGTTGTAACTCGTAGTTGACCTCTCGAACCAGCTTATTTTTCTGATATAGGGCATAAAACATCGCCGAGACCACCAACACGACAAAAATGGCAAACACCAAAAACAACTGCTGTGTGGCCAGTTGTTGTTGTTGGAGAATGGCCTCGCGGCGTAGCAATTCGTTTTCTTTTTCTTTTTTATCAAGCTCAAACTGCCCTTCAAGCCGGCCTATTTGCAAGGATTTTTCACGATCTTGGAGACTATCGCGATACTGTTGGTAAAGCTGCTGATAACGAAAAGCCTGCTCATAGTTTCCCAACGTGCCAGCATAACGCACCAATATTTCGAGCGCCTCTGCAATGCGTTCCTTGCTCTTGACCTGTTGCCCCAGCTCCAGCGCTTGGTGCGCATACCGCAATACGCCTACGGGGTCGTTGATTTTTTCGTGAAGGCGTGCCAAATTGAGTAAGGCAACTACCTCGCCTACCTGTATAGAGTCTTCTCGATAAAGCAACAATGCTTTTTGGAAATATTGCTCTGCTTCACGGTATTGAGACAAGGCCATATATGCCCGTCCAAGATTATTGATAGAGGGCGCTAGGCCGATGCGGTAGTTGTTGGCAAGGCTGCTATCAAGGGCTTCCTGATGATAGAGCCGGGCTTTGTCATATTGTTGGCTTTGCATATACACATCCCCAATGCTGTTGAGCACATACGCTTGCATAGAAGGGTCGTTGTGTTTGCGGATGATTTCGAGGGCCTGAAAATGATGGCTCAGAGCTTTGTCTATATTGTCGTTGAGCCGGTAGATTACCCCAATGTTATTGAGGATGGCGGCCTCTTGGTACGCATCAGGGCTACCTTCACCCAAGGCTTTGAGTGCCTGATAATATGCCTTAATCGCTGCGCTATAATCGCCTTGGGTGCGGTGCATACGGCCTACAATTTTATATCCTTGTACCTGACCAGCTTTCCACTGCAATACACGCGCTGCCTCTAGCCCTTCTTGGGCTTGGCGCAATGCTTGGCCGGGATTGACAAACTGTAGCTTATCCGCCGCTTCAAGCGCCTTACTGATAGATAGGGTGTCTTTTAATAAATGTGCCCTTTTTAGGTCTTGGGCTTGTATTGGCAAACCCCAAAATACCCAACAAAGGCCGCATCCCAAAAACAAATAAGAAAGCCTCAAGAACCGTGGTGATAAAAAAAACATATAAATCTCAATGATTGTTGGAGGGCAAAATAATGGACTACAACGATAGCAACTCCAAAACATAACAACTCAGACACAAACCGCATTAAGATGGCAGATTGCCGTAGGTTTTGCGCCCAAATCCAAAATAATTAGGTTACAAAAATAGCGCTTTTATGGCCGTTTTGTCGTGCTTTCCGTTTTATTTATTTGTTGGTCAGGGGCTAGGTCAAGCTCAGGCAACAGCTTGCTTATTTTGCTAATATACTCACTATCAATTATTTTGCTATGCCTTATCGCTCCGATACCCTTTACGAAAGCGCCGTGCGTACGCGAAAAGCCTATGCACACCCCCGCGCTACTTTAGAAGAAATGCGTGCTTATGCACTAGAGGTAGCTTTTAGTGAAGAAGAGTGGGACGAAGTCATCCGCATTTTCCAAAATCATTGGCAAAAAGGGGATAGTTTTCTCAAAAACAATAACTGGGACGATGCCATCGCTGCCCTCGAAAAAGCCTACCCGCTAGAACCTATGCACGAGGGGCTACTTTTTGATTTGGCCGAAGCATATGCTCAAAAATGGGTAGCACGCCGCCGCCGCCGATTCAAGCAAAAGGCTATTTTTTATGCCCAAGCCTGCCTCGAAGCCAACCCCGCCAATCGCAAAGCGGCCCGTATTATCACCCAGCTCAAGACAGCCCCCAAGCGATACCAGCAGTGGTTTACCGCCCGTCGGCGCAAACTGATTTTCCGCCGCACCATACAGCTCCTAGGACTAGGCCTATTGTTTTGGGGCGGATACCGGTTTGCCAATAGTGAGCTACCTTGGGCAATTCTCAAACAGTTTGAATCCAAAGATGAAGCCCCAGAAAACCTCTCGGCCAGCCTCTACAAAGCGGTATACTTCGACGAAGGGAGCATCGAGCTGAATGCCGAAGCCATTACACTACTAAACCTATGGGTGAGCTATCTGAAGGCCGATAAGTACAAAAAAGGCCAAATCTCGGGCCATAGCGACAACTATGGTACGCCGGCAGTCAATATGCAAGTATCTACCCTACGTGCAAAGCGGGTGTATGATTACCTCGTCCAGCAAGGAATAGAGCCACACCGGCTTCATTACAAGGGCTATGGCGACAGCCAACCGGCCTATCCCAACGACAGCCCGACCAATAGGGCACTCAACCGAAGGGTGCAGTTTGTCTTGAGGGCTTTTGAATAAATACTTAGGGCATCAAGGCCGCCGACATCAGCATAGCCTCATTCAACGCGTCGGGGTCTATGGTCAATACCGCCCCTTTTTGCTCGAAGTATGGCAACATACGCTCTGTAGCTACATTTCCAACCAAATCATCCTTGGCCATCGGGCAGCCACCAAAGCCTCTCAACGCTCCATCGAAGCGGCGGCAACCAGCTTCATAGGCCGCTATCACTTTGTCGAGTGTGGCCTCTGGGGTGCTATGTAAGTGTGCGCCAAAGCTAATGTGGGGATATTGAGGAATGAGGGTTTCGAACAGCTCACGGATGTCTTTTGGCACAGCGCTACCGACTGTATCGGCCAAAGAAATGATATGAACCCCTAGATCGGCTAGCTTTTCGGCCAACTGAGCAACCAACGCAGGGCTGTAAGGGTCGCCATAAGGATTGCCAAAACCCATTGATAGATACACCACCAGCGTTTTGCCGGTCTCTTGGCAGCCCTGTTGTATGGCGGCCACGTCTGCCAGCGCATCGGCAATACTCCGATTGGTGTTGCGTTGCTGAAAAGTTTCGGACACAGAAAGGGGATACCCCAAAAAGCTGATTTGGGGAAAGCTCAGTGCCTGCTCTGCCCCCCGTTGGTTGGCCACAATCGTCAGTAGTTGGGTGGCTGTGGCGGGGTTGCCCAAGTCCAAGGCAGCCAATACTTCTGCCGTATCGCGCATTTGTGGAATGGCCTTGGGCGATACAAAGCTACCACAGTCTAACACATCAAAGCCAACGGCTAGGAGCTTTTGCAAATAGCGGATTTTATCTGTTGTTGGGATAAAGTGCGCCAGGCCTTGCATAGCATCACGGGGGCATTCTACAATGGTCATATTGGGAGCGGTTTAGGGAAACAAAAAAAGCGGCTCTAAAGCCGCTTTGATTACGATAATGGTGGAGAAGATGGGATTCGAACCCACGACCTCTTGCATGCCATGCAAGCGCTCTAGCCAGCTGAGCTACATCCCCGTGTTTGGATTTCGTGATTTACACACGCAAAGATACAAACTTTTTAGTCTTCTACATAACCCAACGGCCTTACGGCTGTGAGCGAAAACTGTTTCCAGTATGGGTTTTGAAGCTCTGATACTTCCACCCCGCGTTTGGGGTTGGCATATACAAACAAGACGCTTTCTTTGTCTTTGCTAACCTTCGTTACTAGCCCTACGGCTGATACTTGAGGGTTGTTATTTTTGTCTTCAAAAAAAAGCAAATCGCCTTTTTTCAAATTTTGCAGCTCTACAGGCATCCCTATTTTAAATTGATGCTCGGGGCAGCTTGGGATATTTAATCCGCCTGATTGAAAGGCTTTAGTGAGTAGGCCAGCACAATCGATTCCCTCTTTACCATTCCCACCTTTCTTGTAGGGCACACCCTTGAATGTGAGTGCCTTTTCTACAATCTTATCAATCATAAGTTTGGTATTTTGTGAAACTATCGATGCTTTTTGAGCATCAAACGTTTTACAAAGGTAGGCGCTTTTTTTGAGAACACCAAAAGCTCTGAACGGATTTTTTGTACCATTGCTTATAAGCCAGTGTACTTTTTGATGTCATTTTAACTAATTTTAACAAAAAACACTACCTGAAATCAAGATTTCAGGTGGTGTCTTGGGCTTAAGACCGATGTAAGGTTATTTCAAATTAGAAGGCAACACCAAGGGTAATGCTAGCGTTCAAGTTGAAGATACTTCCAGGGATGGGAACAGTCTCTGTTCGAGTTTCAGGAGCTTGATTGGGATAGTTTACTGTCAGAGTAACATCCGAAGGAATTCCTCCAAAACCATAACCGATTTCAGGTTGGAAGTAGAACGCACCACGGCCTGTTTTGATACCAAAGCGAAGCTGCATCTGGTTGATGGGTATACCGATTTCGGCAGTTCCATTATTTTGTCCGGGGTTCTGATTACTGGTCAGGTCGCTGAATTTCACGTTTAGGCCAAGTCGGGCATAGTGTACCCCAAGATAAAATCCACGGCCAATACCTCGGTCATTGAGGTAAAAATTGCCACCAAAAGAGAAATAACGGAAAGCAACTTCATCTCCATCGGCTTGGAGCTTGATCCCGCCAAAGTCTACAGCAGCCCCGATACGGTTATCGGCAAAAGGCAGGATGACTTCGGCAGTACCACCAGCAATGATAGGAAGGCCTGCTTTACCTCCTATACGTATACGGCGTACGTCTTGGGCTTGTAACGCATCGCTAAAGCCAATGAATAGGGCGAAACATAAGACAGCGTAAGCAAAGATTTTTCTGAAGATATTCATAAAGAATGAAAGTTGGTTTAAAAAACTTAACACTCTATACGAACATCAGCGGCAATTAGTTTAGCTGAACGATGAGGAGCACTAGCAGAATGCTGACCAACAGCCCTAAAAACACCTTAAACAAGTCCTGTGTCATCATACGCCGCACTTCGTGCAGTGGCCGCTGAGAGATGCTGAAAACAATGCCCAGCTCACGTCCGGCCAACAATCCTACGAATACCCAAGTAGTACTCATCGGTACGTTGTTGTATTCTTTGAAGAAGAGCAAAATCAGGCCATAGATAAAGTCAATGATAGTGGCCGAGCGAATATCACCGATGTTAGTTTTGGTCGTAACAACCCGCTGGATAGCGCCTCCTTTGGAGTAAAAGGTGATGGCTTGCAATGTCAAGATAGTAATCAACGCCCCACTGAGCTGGGAGAAGCTTAGTTTGCGCGGCAGATAGGCAAATATATTGGCCATATCTTGGATAAGCCACATACTCCACAAAAACCCGGTAGAAAGCCACTGTGCCATTACCCAATAAGTACTTGGAGGGTCTCCTTTGTAAGTATTGATAAAAAAGCTTTCTATGCTTTTGGAAATGATGACATAAACCAAGAAAGCCAGTACCAAGGCCAACAAATAGCCAGAGAGCGACTTCATAATCATCTTGCCTATCAGGGCATTGGGGTCAAAAATCCCGGCTATCATTTGACTGACCGTAGTCTGTTCTGTGATGGTATTGCCGAGCGAAAAAATGGTAATTATCATGAAGGTCGTACTGACCGGATAACCAAAGCGTGTGATGATGAGGAGCACGGCTGGAGGTAAAATATACCACCAAGCATAGTTGGTGGGAAAGGGTACTTTGGCCAAGCGACCATAAGACACATCGCCACCGTGAGTATACCAGCCATATAATACGACTAATAACAAGATGGAAGAGGCATACAACCACAGTACCCACCAAGGTCTACGACTATTAGAGCTGAGGAAAGTACCTAAAGTTTGAATAACGTCATTGGCTACTACAGAATAGGCCGCGAGGGCAAAGCCCGTCATCATGACGAAAGATGAATCCATGGGGGATTTATTGGGTTTAAAATCGGGCTGCAAGTTCCTAAAAATTGGCTGATTAGCAGGAATGGCGGTCTACAATTAATAAAAACTTAACATGCCCGATCTTAATCAATATGATTTTTTATGGTTGAAAAGGCAACAAAACTTGTTTTGGCAGCCTCAACACTGGGTAGCGCAAGTGGGCCTTCTCATAATAGGGTGAACGCTTGTAGATAAAGTCTAGTTGAGCGGCGGGGTTTTGGGCAAAATCAGCGTCTTGAGCTTTTTGAGCCTCAAAAGCCTGTTTGAGGGCTTGGTCTTCTGCCAGCAGGTTTGCGGCAATATCTTCAAACACATAAGCGGAGTAACCCTCTTTTTGTTGGAGAATCTCGTCGAAGAAGTTCCAATTGAAATACGAATCGTGTGCTTCTGGCTCCAAGACTTCGAGCAAAAACCGTTGGCTGGCTTGGTCTACCAGCGCCACATAATCGCCGGCGGGGATGGTTAGGCTTTCGGTTTGTCGGCGGATACTGGTATTGTAGTGGAGATAGTGCCCTTCGAAGGGGCTTTTGAGTGTTTCAAAGCTTTCGATATAGCTCACTTCAGCCTCTAGCATAACTGCCTCTGTGAGTTGTTGTAGCTGTACACCGTTGGCTTGTAGGCGCTTCCAGACTTTTCGGCGTGATGCCGGAATGACATAGGCCCAAGGTTTGTCGGTTTGTACTGCTGTTTGGTAGTGGTCAAAAAATTTGACTTCCCTGCTATAAGGTTTGCTACGGTCATAGAAAAGGCGGTCGCCAGTCGTTACCTTGCTGGGAATACGGGTAGCTTCGTAGCCATCAAAAGGAATAAGGCGATATTGGTTGGGGTCGTGTTGCCAGCGTAAAGCTGCTTGGCTAGCTTGTCGGTAGGCTATGGCCTGAGCCTTGCGCTGTTGTTGTAAGGCTGCGCCTTCGGTCTGGAGTATCTGTAACAAGGTTTTCATCAAGGCAAGTGTGGCAATGACACGCTGACGGTAGGGCTTGAGCATATGGGTTTCGGCCACATAGCCCGGCGTATGAAACAAGGCCGCATAACCGCTAGAATAGCGGGGGCTATCAAAAAATTGGTTGTAGCCGTCGTCGGGAGGGCGGTTGTATACATTGACATAGGGCACTGCCGGAAAACCCGCTTGGCGCATCGCATCGTCCAATGTAGGGCTGAACTTTTGGCGCATGTAAGCACCCAAGGGTGCTCCCAGCTTGTCTTCTTGAGTGGCCAAAAGGGTCATAATATGCTGATAATCAGCGCCATTTGTTACATGATTTTCGAGATAGAGGTCGGGCTGCCAAGTTTGGAAAATCTTGACAAAAGCAAAAGCATTCTCCGAGTCCATCTTGATGAAATCTCGGTTTAGGTCTAGGTTATTGGCATTGCCTCTGAAGCCATAGGCCAAGGGACCGTCTTGATTGACACGGGTCGTGCTGTTGCGGTTGAGCGCTCCGCCTATGTTATAAAAAGGGATGATAATCAGGACGGTATTGTGAAGCACCTTGTCCAGACGATCAGAAAAAGCAATCTCTCTCAACAATAATAGCGAGGCATCTACACCGTCAGGCTCTCCGGGGTGGATGGCGTTATTGACCAAAAAAACTGCTTTCCCTTGGGCTCTGAGGGCTTGGGAGTCAAACACTCCCGACGTAGACACTACGGCCAAATGTAGGGGGAAACCTGCGTCGGTATTGCCATAGGTTTGGAGCTGAATGCGCTCTGAAGCCGCCGCCAAACGTTCTAGATAGGCGATGCCTTCGTGGTAAGTTACGGTTTCGGTGCTGTCTGACAGTTCAAAGCGGGTGCGCCAGTCGTCGGCCTGCGCCCAAAGCTGCCCCACACATAAGCCTGCAAAAACCAAGGCTAAGGCTTGTTTTAACAAAGAGTCAAGTATCATCATAAACATAAGGAAGGTAGGTTAGGCAGCAAAAGTACAAGGATTTGGCCGCTGACACGGCCTTCGGGGATTTTTTTTAGTTTCCCAATATTTTGCTTAGCCAAACAGGACTCTGATGCTCTATTGACAATGTAGTTTATCCCAAAATTTACCCATACTGCAGCCTTTTCAGCACATCCATTTTCCAAATCAATTTTGATTGGGGTATAAAACCATCTCCAAAAGCAAGATAATCGCCAAACAAGTGTTATCTTTCCTGTGTTGAACGATATACGCTGGCGGAAACCTTAACCTCCCCCGTATAGACGCATTTTTTAGCAAACCTTCAAAATTCCTCATTGATTATGAACACACGTGCCAAGCAAACTTGTGCAGTGATAGGAGCAGGGCCGGCGGGATTGGCCTCGGCCATCCGTATGGCCAACAAAGGCTATCAGGTTACTGTTTTTGAGGCCAATGCCCACGCTGGCGGAAAGCTATCGCAAAGCGAAACAAACGGATATCGTTTCGATATGGGGCCTTCTGTATTTACAATGCCCAGCTTTGTAGACGAGCTGTACCGCATCTCTGGCAAAAACCCCCGCGACTACTATGACTACCAGCCACTCGACCCTGTATACCGCTATTTTTATGAAGACGGCACACATATCGTCGCCTACAAATCGCCCGAACGCTTTGCTGAGGAAGTAGCTACCAAAACCACCGAAAACAAAGACAAAATATTGGCCTACCTCCAAGATGTGGCTTATAAATATAATCTGACTGCCGACATCTTCTTGCACAACTCGCTACACAAAGTCAAGAACTATCTCACCAAACGCGTAGCACGCGGTCTATGGAATTTTGGCAAGCTCGAAGCTTTCCGTACGATGGATACAGCCAACAAACACCATTTCAAAGACCCACGTGTGGTGCAGCTCTTCAACCGTTATGCCACCTACAACGGCTCCAATCCCTACGAGGCACCAGCCACGCTCAATGTGATTCCACACCTCGAAATAAACCTAGGAGCCTATCTGCCTCACGGCGGGATGTATAGCATCACGAAAGGGCTAGTGCGCTTGGCCGAAGACCTTGGGGTGGAGTTTAGATTTGAGACCAAGGTAGAGGAGATTGTCTTGCAACAAGGCCGCGCAACAGGCATACGCGCCAAAGGCGAAACAGAGGCTTTTGATTGTGTAATCAGCAATATGGATGTATACAACACCTACAAACACCTTTTGCCCAAAGCCAAAAAACCGCAACGCACACTTTCGCAGCCCAAGTCTAGTTCGGCTATTATTTTTTACTGGGGTATCAAACACAGCTTTGAGCAGCTGGGGCTACACAATATCTTCTTCTCTGATAACTACCCAGCGGAGTTTGACCATATCTTTCACAAAAAACAACTCTACAACGACCCTACCATTTACCTTAACATCACTTCTAAGTACGCCAAAGAGGATGCTCCCGAGGGCTGTGAGAACTGGTTTACGATGATCAATGCCCCTCACAACGACGGACAAGACAACTGGGATGAGATGATAGCCCAAACCCGCGAAAACCTTATTGCCAAGCTTAGCCGACATCTCAAAACTGATATCCGCCCGCTGATTGAGTGTGAGCTGATTTGGGAGCCTCGCAAAATCGAAGCGTTGACTTCGAGCGCCTTTGGGGCAATTTATGGCAATAGCTCCAACAATAAGTTTGCGGCTTTCTTGCGCCATGCCAACTTCTCGTCAAGCATCAAAAACCTCTATTTCTGTGGCGGAAGCGTACATCCGGGGCCTAGTATTCCGCTTTGTATGCTATCAGCCAAAATCACGACAGACCTCATTGCTCCGGCTGTGGCCGCCAAGGGCTAGCCCTCAGAGTACCTAATTAGCCTCTCATCAGGGAACTTAATGCACAACGCCACCCCCCATAGGAGGTGGCGTTTGCTTTTGATAAGAATATATTTCCCTTACAAAAGAAGGCGATGTTGTTAGGCTAGGCCTTCGGCTTGAGCGACAAGCTCAGCAATATCATAGACCTTGATTTGCCCTTCTTTTTCTTTGTATTTGACCCCATCTGTCAGCATCAGCATACAAAAAGGACAAGCAGCAGCGACGACATCAGCCTTGGCCTCGAGCACATCGTTCATACGCTCGTAGTGTACTTCTTCTTTGCCTTTTTCGGCATCTTTGAAGATTTGAGCGCCGCCAGCGCCACAGCACAGCCCCTTGGTACGGCAACGTTTCATCTCTACCAGTTCGGCATCGAGCTGCTCCAATACTTTGCGTGGGGCTTCGTAAATGTTATTGGCACGCCCAAGATAGCAAGAGTCATGATAAGTAATGCGCTTGCCCTTAAACTCGCCGCCGCCTTGCATTTTGACTAGACCCGCATCGATGAGTTGTTGTAAGTAAGTAGCATGGTGCAAAACCTCGTATTCCCCACCTAGACCGGGGTACTCATTCTTGAAAATGTTGAAACAATGTGGGCAGGCAGTAACGATTTTCTTTACACCATAAGTATTGAGCGTTTCGATGTTTTGCATGGCCTGCATTTGGAACAAAAACTCGTTGCCGGCACGCTTGGCAGGGTCTCCGGTACACATCTCTTCTGGGCCAAGTACAGCAAAGTCGACATTGAGCTTGTTAAGTATTTTCACAAAAGCGATGGTTACAGACTTGTAGCGGTTGTCGAACGAACCAGCACAACCAACCCAAAAGAGGACTTCGGGGGTGCGGCCTTCGGCAGCCAAATCAGCCATAAGTGGCGCTTTAAAATGTTGTGAGTTATCCATAGTTTGTTTATGTCAGTGTAAGAGTAAAGTGTTTGGGCAAGTATGGCTATTTGTTCAACTCTTCTACCCAGTTGAATCGGTCAGAGGGTGAGAATTTCCACGGAGCCATGTTGTTTTCGATGTTGGCAAACATGTTGTTCCAAGAAGCAGGCGTACCGGTTTCTTCCATCGCAATATGTCGGCGTAGTTCTACGATGATGTTGAGTGGGTCAATGCTTACAGGGCAAGCCTCCACACAGGCATTGCAGGTATTGCAGGCCATTAGTTCTTCTTTGGAGATGTAGCGGTCGCTATAGAGCGCATCGCCCATTTCGAGGGCTTCGGCCAGAGTTTTGCCTTGGCTGAGATAATTCCCTACTTCTTCTACACGGTCACGGGTATCCATCATGACCTTGCGCGGAGAGAGTTTTTTGCCTGTGATATTGGCCGGGCACTGCTCCGTACAGCGGCCACACTCCGTACAAGAGTAGGCATCCATGAGGTTTTTCCAAGTCAGGTCGGTTACATCTTTGGCTCCAAACTTGGCCTCGCCTTCGTCAGCGCCGTCGTCTTCCATCAGCCCCATGGCCAGCTTTACCTCACGGGTAACAGTAGACATATTCTCAAATTTGCCAAAAGGCTCCATATTGGAGAAATATGCATTGGGGAAGGCCAAGAAGATGTGTAGGTGCTTGGAGTAGGTTACATACAGCGCAAAGGCCATAATGCCCAAGATGTGTAGCCACCAACCCACACGCTCAATTCCTATTAGCGCGCCGGTATCTAGCCCTGCCATCAGTGGCATAAGGTATTGGCTGAAAGTAAATGCGCCAACGACGGCGTAGTGGTCTGTGCCTCGAAGCTGAAGGAGGCTGTCGGCGGCGTTCATTGTCAAGATGGCCAACATCAACACAATCTCTATTGTCAAAATAAGGTTGCCGTCCATCTGTGGCCAACCCTTCATCTCTGGCTTGTGGAAACGCTCAATCTTGAGCACATTGCGGCGGATCAAGAAAATCACACAAGTAATGATTACGCCAATAGCCAGAAACTCGAAGAAGCCGATAACCACCCCATAAAAGCTCCCTAAGAAAGGCGCAAAAACACGGTGTGTGCCAAAGATGCCATCAATCACAATTTCTAATACCTCGATATTGATAAGCAAAAAACCGGCATAGATGATAAAGTGCATCAAGCCAATAAGCGGCTTATCAAACATCTTTTGCTGCCCAAATGCCAAGAGCAGCATCTTTTTTAAGCGCTCCGAAGGGCGATCTTTGCGCGACAGAGGCCGGCCTAGCTGAATGTTGCCGGCAATCCGACGAACACGGCGGCTAATAAAAAACGCCGCCACTGCCAGACATACGATGAACGCAACTTGCTGAATAACTTGCATATACGATTAGTTGTTGAGAGTGAAGAAAAACAAATATCGATTTTTTTTAAAATTTTTGCGCAAACTGTTTGCGATATACAAAAACGGGTGTACCTTTGCATTCCCAAACGACGACAAAAAGTCTTCAAAAATGGTGACGTAGCTCAGTTGGTAGAGCAAAGGACTGAAAATCCTTGTGTCGGTGGTTCGATTCCACTCGTCACCACTTCCCAAAACCGAACAATTACTTGTTCGGTTTTTTTGTGTTTGTACCAATGCCAAACACGATGCGAAGTGAAGATACAAAATATTGTCTATCATTTTTGTTTGAGTACTCATAAATTGAGAGGGAATTCAAAAAGGTTTATCCCGCGCATTTTGCGCAAGGCTGTACCAACAAAAATACAACAATATGCTCGGCCTGCATACTATTTTTGCACCAAACCAACTAATATTGACCGATTCTAAATAAGCCACAAAACCGTAGGGAGTCCTAAGGGTTCAAGACAATACGGAAGGTCGTCCCTTTATCGATTTCAGAGTTTTTGATAAAAATCTGCCCTCGGTGATACTCCTCAATAATCCGCTTGGCCAAGGTAAGCCCCAGCCCCCAGCCCCGCTTTTTGGTCGTAAACCCAGGGCTGAACACCCTCTTAATGTCTTTCTTGGCAATTCCCTTGCCTGTGTCGCTGATGTCTATCAACACCCTATCTTCGGGGCTTCGGCTCATAATAATGAGTATATCACCTTGGCTTTCCATCGCATCTACGGCGTTCTTGCAAATGTTCTCAATCACCCACTCAAACAAGTGCCGGTTCATCTTCACCCGCACGTGCCGCTCCAAGTGGTTTTCGATACGTATAGTAACCTTGCTCGACACACGGCGCTGAAGGTAATTGACAATGCCAAGCAAGATAAAATACACATCCTCGGGTTTGATTGTGGGCTCAGACCCAATATTGGAAAACCGCGCCGTTACTACTTGCAAACGACGGACATCCTTTTCCAGCTCCATCATAATCTCCTCTTGGTCGTAGTGCGGATCAACACGCATATAATCTATCCAAGCCATCAACGACGAAATAGGCGTTCCTAGTTGGTGGGCTGTCTCTTTGGCCAGCCCAACCCAGACCCTGTTTTGCTCTGCCCGCCTCGAATAGCTGAAAGCAATGTATATCAGAAACCCCAGCGTACCCAACACCATAAACTGAATATAGGGATAATAGCGCAACTGTGAGAGCAGGTTAGAGTTTCGATAATAAATATAACTGACCGTATCGTCGTCAATCTCGACCGCAATCGGGGGGTTTTGTTGTTTCATCAAAGCCAACTCCTTGGCCAACCTTTGCTCCATATAAGCCAAAGGAGCGCGCTCCGGCGTATCAATATTGCGATAGCTGATGATGCTGTCGTTTTGCACCAAAATCACTGGAATAGAACTATTGGCACCAATAATTTCCTGCAGCAAAAAGGTCAGCTCCTCATCAATATCTGACCGGATAACAAAGGTCAGGGCCTTGGCATACAAATCGATGATGCGCTGTTCTCGCTCGGCCAGCTTCTGTACCAACAAGTGGGTATAGTACAACGAAGCCACACAAAAAATTAGCGCTACTACAGCAAAACCACTCTTAAAACGTGACTTCTCCTGATATATGTCCGAAAATAACTTGTTCATAATCCCAAAACAATGACACCCCGCAGGTATTTGTAATGTACGGGCGGAATTTACGGAAACAAAATGAGAAAAATTCGGGTTTTTGGGAATGGATAGCGACAATACAAATACCGCAAGCTATCCAACACAAACACAAGTCCTTTGCTTTGCCAACAAAGCCGCCAAAGAAATTGCTTTTTAGTCGCAATATCGTTATATTTGTTTTGCTGAAAGAGGCCTCAAAATAATGTGGTATTAGCAACTTCCCTATACGCACGATGTTCCGTTGACTACCTGCAAAGCAGCACAGGCCTAGGCTCAACAGCAATTGCTCCCTCAAAAACACCCTCCCAAAACTCCACTATAATCCATATGAGTACTTCCACCCTCACCCCCACCGCTCAATCCATTGAGCAAGTGAGCGCCGAGATTGACCGAATCTTCGCCGCCCAACAAGCCAATGTTACTTATCTGCGCAATACCACTGCTCGTGAACGAATCACAAAACTTAAAAAACTCCGTAGCACCATCGAAGCAAATCTCGAAGAACTACACGAGGCGTTACATAAGGACTTTCGCAAATCGCCGGCAGAGGTCAATCTAGCAGAGGTGTTCCCTATTTTTGGCTCTATCAAACATACCTGCGCCAAACTACGCCGTTGGATGAAGCCCAAACGTGTAGGTACTCCACTCAATATCATTGGCAGCAGCTCCAAGGTATATTATGAGTCCAAAGGTGTTGCGCTGATTATTTCGCCTTGGAACTACCCCTTCAACCTGACTTTTGACCCGCTGGTATATGCCATTGCCGCAGGCTGTGCGGCCATCCTCAAGCCCTCTGAGATGACTCCACATACCTCGGCCTTTATCACAAAGTTAGTCAAAGCAACTTTCCCTGAAAACGAAGTCGCCGTATTTGAAGGTGATGCAGCGGTGGCTCAAGCGCTGTTGGCCAAACCATTCGACCATATCTTCTTTACAGGCAGCCCCGCACTAGGCAAGGTGGTTATGCGTGCCGCTGCCGAACACCTCACCTCTGTAACGCTCGAACTGGGAGGCAAATCGCCTGTCATTGTGGATAAAGATACCAATATCAATGACGCTGCTGATAAGATTACTTACGGCAAATTCCTGAACTGTGGCCAAACCTGTATTGCCCCCGACTATATCTTGGTACACCAAGAGGTCAAAGACCAACTCGTTGTGGCTATCGAAGAACGCATCAATCGCTTTGCCAAAGGCGAAGCTGGTAACGATACCATCGAAACCACCCCAGACTATGCCCGTATCGTCAATCAACGACATTTTCAGCGTATCAAAAGCTTGCTCGACGATGCTACAGCCAAAGGAGGCAAAGTTCGGACAGGCGGGCAAGTGATTGCCGAAGAAAACTTTATCGCGCCTACACTCATCGAGCAAGTCAGTGAAGATATGAAGTTGATGCAAGAAGAAATCTTTGGCCCGCTACTGCCTATCAAAACTTTCAATACGCTCAAAGAAGCAACCGATTATGTAGCGACCAAGCCCAAGCCCTTGGCACTGTACTTCTTCGGCAACCGCAAAGACAGCCGCGAGTTTGTACTCAAAAATACCACTGCCGGCGGTACTTCTATCAATGAGACCTTGCTCCATATTACCAACCCTGACCTGCCCTTTGGCGGGGTCAACAATAGCGGTATAGGCAAAACACACGGCTTCTATGGCTTCACGGCCTTCTCCAACGAGCGTGCGGTGTTACACCAACGCGTAGGCTTGACAAGTATCAAGATGATATACCCTCCATATACCCCAAGGGTCAAACAATTTGTCAAACTACTGATGCGCACCTAATGCTGTAGCGCTCTAGGATATCAGCAAATGACTATTCCGTGTTGAATAAGGCACGGAATTTTTTCGCCCTCAAGCAGATAGGCTTACTATTATAACAAAAATCATTACTTTTGCATTTGCTTGTATAACACACTCACCATGAAAGGATTCGCTAGTATCAAGATTAAGATCAATCAAAAGTTGTATCTCAAAGACCCGGAACAAACCGAGCTGGGACGCAATATCATCCAAAACAGTATTTTACTGATTGATGAATTGGGCTTTGAGGCTTTTACATTCAAAAAATTAGCCACTCATATCCACTCTACAGAAGCCTCTATTTATCGCTATTTTGAGAACAAACACAACCTCTTGGTATATCTTACCTCTTGGTACTGGAGTTGGCTAGAGTATCAGATTGATTATCAGATACATAACATCGAAGACCCCAAGCGTTGTATCGAGATTGCCCTCAGTGTGATTACGGATATCAACCAGCAAGATGATGCTTTTGAGTATATCAATGAGGCCGCACTCCATCGGATTGTAGTCGCTGAGTCGCTCAAAACATACCATACCAAAAGTGTGGATGAGGAGAACAAAGACGATTTTTTCAGGAGCTACAAATCTCTCTGCAACAAACTCGTAGAACTGTTTGAGCAAGTCAACCCTGAGTACCCCTTTGCGAAGGCGCTCTCCAGCACGGTCATCGAGTCTGCCCATCAGCAAATTTTCTTGGCCTCACACTTGCCCCGCCTCACTGACTTCTCGATGCATGATAGCGCCCAAGATTATGCTCCTATTACCCAATACTTGGAGCACTTGGTGTTTACGCAGCTGCTTTCTCCACTACCTGAGGGGTGTCATCTGAAAAAAACCGACTGATAGACTGCGCTTTGATAGCCAAAACATTATCAATCATAAAAGCCATATACTTTGAAGAGTACATGGCTTTGGTATTTTTGAGGAAGCAGGGTTTTATGCTGCTTGCGCCCTAAGGTCTTTGGAGGCTTGCAGAATGGCCGCAATACACGCAGGTTGGGGAGTTGTTACAGCCTGATTGAGCTGACTGAGCGTGTGTTTAAGCACTTTGTAGCGATAGCGCAAGTGCGCGTCTCGGCTCAGTTGGTGTTGAAAACGCTGCTGCTCCTTGTCGGTCATCTCAGCATAAACATAACGTATCAGTTCATTCTCGGTGTGTGTATTGTTCATGGGTGTGCGGGGTCTGTAGTGCTTTGCGTAAATTAACCAAAGCATAACGCATGCGCCCCAAGGCTGTATTGATGCTTACTTGTGTCGCATCGGCAATTTCTTGAAAGCTCATTCCTGCGTAATGCCTCATGATTAATACTTCACGTTGCTTCTCAGGTAACCGCTGAATGAGATTTCTTAGTTGAGCTACAGTTTCGGCTTGTATTTGCAATGTCTCGACAGAGTCTTCAGCAAATGAAAGCGCGTTGAGCACATGGTCACCATCACTAAAAACTACCTCCGGGTATCGCTTTTCGCGGCGGAGGTAGTCGATGGCCAAATTGTGTGCCACGCGCAGTAACCAAGGCAAAAACTTGCCTTCTTCTTGGTAGCGCCCCGATTGTAGGGTTTTGATAGCTTTGATGAAGGTCTCTTGCAGCAGGTCTTCGGCAGTGTAGCGGTCTTTGACCACAACGAGTATGGTGGTGTATACTCTTGGACTGTGCCGGGCTACGAGTTGCGCAAAAGCTTCCTCATCTCCCTTGATATACCTTGATATCAGGGTAGCATCTTCGACAGTAATTTTGTTCATAACACACATTGGGTTAGTTGGTTGCCCTTTGCGCTTCTCTTGGCAAACGACAACAACAGTGCTTAACACTTTAATTTTGTAGACAAACAGTAGCTCCTTCAATCGGACAAACAAAAGGAGCTTTTACACACAATTATAACAGACAAACTTTTGTACTACTTATTACGGGCATACAAAAGCTTTTGTTATCAGGTAATTCCCCTATTTTTGGGCCAAAGGTCTACTAAAGCACCAAGTTAAGCACGGCACTCTCTACCTTTTTAGTGCGATAACTGACAAAGTAAGGTACAAGACGAAAATCGCCGGAATCCAGGCCAGCCCTCCTCCAGCAAGCAGCATAAGGCTGCCCAACAAGAGGCCATAGCGCCAAGGGTTGGCCTCGTGGCTAGGGCGAAGGGTTTTGAATTTGAAGGACAAAAAAGGCCTGTTGAGCAGCATCAGGGCGGCCAAGGCTATGGCCAAGCTACCGGCAACCCAAGGCTGCCAAACCCAATCAGGAGCCTGCCACCAAGCTGAGGAAGCCACCAACAGCGCTACCGCAGGGGTGGGGACACCTGAGAAATGCTCTTGCTGGTTTTGGTCTATGGTAAACTTGGCCAAACGTAAGGCCGCTGCCGCAGCAATAAACCACGCCATATGCGCCCACCACGGCTGACGTACGGGAGTATGACCGGCCATTTGTACATACCACAGCATAGCGGGAAGCGCGCCAAAGCTGACCATATCGGCTAGGGAATCAAGTGGTTTGCCTATAGCTGACTCGGCCCTGAGTAAGCGTGCCGCTGCCCCATCCAAGAAATCAAACACCAAACCAGCAGCCAGAGCATAGGCAGCCTCTCTCAGTTGGCCTTGGGCGGCATAATGCAGGCCAATGCAGCCACTGATGACATTGCCTAAAGTAAGTAGGTTAGGGAAGTGGCGACTCAAGGTCTTCATCAGGGTTAATTTTGGCCATCAAAATATAACGTATCAAGCATACCAATGCCAAGGGCATCAAGCCAAAGACCAGTACCATGGAGGGAGCAAACCACAGATGCCAGAAGTCATACACCACGGCTTGTGTGGGCTGTTCGGGACGGTAACGTATCCATTGTTGCTGGCCGCGTGTGGGATGGAGGGTATCTGTGGTAGGCACATTGCTTGTAAACTGTATCACGGTGTCGGCTTCGGTTGGTTGGTATTCCCATATCGGTAAAAAGGCATAACGCTGGGGTTTCCAACCGACAAGTGTTGCCTGAGCCGACTCTGTTTGGCGTAGCCACTGCCACTGCATCAAGACCATATAGCCAAAGGCCAACACAGAAAACAAAGCAAAAATCAATACGGCTAAGCGTGTATTGCGTAAAGGGGTTTTGGAAGAGGCCATAGCAAAAATCATTCGTTTAGAAGCCAAAATACTCCGGCTGATAAAGGTATGCAAAAGTGCTCATTTTTTGGGAAAACCCCAGCCCTCGACGTCCGTCGGCCATAAATTCTTGGACACCTGTTCGTATAATAATATCGTTCGTTTGTAAATTTGTATTGATAATATTATCCTACCAAACGTTTGTACGTATTACATAGGGGACAAGGCCAACCAACTATGTGTATCAGATAGTTTAGTTAAATCAAACACCCCCCTTACCCTAAAATAATAATACTCACCTTACATTAACACTCAAATATTCCCATGCGTACCATCTTATCTTCCCTGCTGCTCTGTGTAGGACTGTTGCTCTCACAAACAGGCTTTGGTCAGGAGTTGTACTACATCGTAGAAGTCAAAGGCAATATCGTTGCCAACGGTAGCCTCCTTGCCAAAGGTAAACAAATCAAAGCTACTGACAAGCTCAAGATATCGCCCGGAGCCAAAGCCATTGTGATGAGCTCGCAACGCGGGCGCTTTGTGATTCCTAAGCCCGGAGTAAACACCTCGTCGCAGTTGGAGTTTTTTGTGAAAGATGTGCTCTCACCACTCAAAACCAACGCCCAAGCAAGTACCCGAGGTGGCGAAGAAGCCAATGGAGTTATTGACCTAAGCAATTATTTTGGCCGCCAGCAATTTTTAATCATTGGCGAAACACTCAACTTTGATTTAGACCCCAACAAATACCCACTCGACAACAAGAGCTACTTGCTCCTGATGGCCAAGGTAGACGGTGTTACCTATCTACACAAGCTGCCCCATACTGACAAGCACGTTACCCTGACCAAAGATGCAATGCTTGAGGCACGAGGTGGAGAGCGAATAGCACTCACAGCACTAGAGCAAGTCGAACTATATTACATCAAGAACAACGCCCGACAGTTGGTAACCTCGTTCAAGCCGGTATTCTTGCCCGAGGCAGAAGTCAAAGACTTCTTCGATTTCCTCTCCAAAACTACTGCCTTTGGGGAGCTGTCAGAAGCTCAGGCCAAGTACGACTTGTTGTACTGGAGTTTTGTGGCGGCATACTTACAAGACTTTGTCGAAACAGCAACGGCCAGCGAAAGCAATATGGCAGTTCCTGAAATGAAAATTGTTGCAAAGTTTGGTGAAGAAAGTTTCAAAAACTGGCTACATATCCACAAATACATCCCTACGGCCAAAGTAGATACCCCTAAGGACGTAGTAGAGTAGCCCCATAAAAGCTGATACCCAAGCAACTTTGGTTTGGGAAATATATTCATTGAAAGCCCTTGATAATCAGGAAAATCAAATCCTGAAAATCCTCGAATCAAGAGAATCTTGGTATATTTTTAGTAATTTGCCTGCAAGCCCTCAAAGGCTCCTTTAGTGGTAGTTTTTGGGGGCTTATCAAATCATCAAAACCCTGACTGAACCTATTTTTTGGTATGCGAAGACCGTTATTGACCCCCAAACGTATCGTGGTGGCCTTATTGAGTACGCTGAGCGCAGCGCTAATGTGTTGGTTTACATTTTTTATGCTTAGCCTTCCTTATGTTTATGGAGATGAATTGCTCCTGATACGGTTGACCTCTGTAACCAAAAATATCATTCTCAATTGGCAAGAAAAACCTGACTCTTCACGGTTTCTTTTTGTAGATGTAGCTTGGGACAAAGAGCTGATTGACAAGAACGAAGACCTCATCACCCCGGCCGATACCTTGGTCTTGGCGGCCAATGATACGACCATCATCGCGGCTGATACCCTCTTGACAGACGAGGGCGGGCTACTCATCACCCCCGCCGACACTCAAGTCCGCTACAAAGGTGATACGCTTATTACCCCTGCCGATACTTTTGCTGTCCGCATTGGTAATGAAGCCATTACGAGCCGCTCGAAGCTGATGAAGTTTTTGCGTATTCTAAACCGCAAGCCAGATTTATACAAATTTGTGGTTTGTGACGTGTCCTTTATGGGTGCGTCACCGTATGATGAGCAGCTCTTGGCCGAAATTGTCAAGGCCAAAAACCTAGTCATCTCCTATCACCGAGATGAAAAAGACAAACCCGAATACCCCGACCTGCCCATTCCTAAAGAAAAACTCGGGCTGTCTGATATCGAAAAAGTCAGTGATGTAGTCGTCAAATTCAACATCTACCACAATGATTCGCTCAAAGCGACACCCCTGATAATGTATGAGCAAATTTCTGGAAAAAAGTTTGCGCGAGGGCCTTGGTTTTATCAAATCGGTGGGCAGAATATCTTGACATCCTTTATACTCGATTACCGACTTCGTGCATATGAATATACCTTTACACCGCGCTACAACAAGGTCTTTTTGGGAGAGCTATTGGCAGCAGTGCCCAGCAACGACGACGACGAACTAGCCACACTGATGAACGATGACCCAGAGTTGGCCGCTTTTTTGGCAGGCGCTACAGACGCAGATAGCGCAAATACGGCTGATGAAGACGAGAAATATGCATTTATAGAGGCTCTCATCAAGGATAGGATTATTTTCATTGGCGATTTTCAGCTTGAAAACGACAACGACGTACACCAAACCATCTATGGCACTACCCAAGGACCACTGATTTTGGTCAACTCCTTTTTGGCTCTCGAAGCCGGCGACAATATCGTACAGCCTACATTTTTGATCTACCTCTATGTGTGTTTTTGGGTCATCTCTTATTGGGCGTTGATTACACCCGGCATATATGGTATGTGGTTGCAGCGCATCCTCTCGTTGGGCAAGAAAAAAGAGGTTTCCAACATTGTCTCTATCACTGCCTACATCATCTTGTTTGCTGGAGTTTCGGTAGTGTCTTATGTGTTTTTTGACAAACATATCGGCACACTCATTCTGAGCTTATACATGAATGCGATTGACCGTGCCAAAAAATGGTGGGCCAAACGATACGCCTAAGCACTTGTTTATACCCAATCACAATTGGTTTGGGAAATTTGCGCACTGAAAATCCTTGATAATCAAGGAATCAAATCCTGCAAATCTCCAAATCTTGTGAATCTTGGCATAATAACCAAAAAGCAGCGTTTCGGTTTCGATGAAACACATTTTATACAATCACTAAGGATACTTTGCATATAAGTCCTTCGGCTTGAAGGCGAAGCCAATGGCAGCATCAGCCCTTGTCCCGAGTTTTTTGAGGAAGCAAAGAAAAAATGAACCTATTCTGATAGGCAATCCGTACAAATAGCGTAGCGTAACTTATACAACGCTGATCAGTTCATCAAAATAAATACACACCTATTATGCATATGCAAAGAATAATGTTGTTTTTCGTTTGCTTTAGTTTCCTAACACTAGCCGCTCAGGCTCAAGAGGAAGAAACAATGCTTCGAGAGGGTCTGGCGCTAATCAACCAAGGTAAATACCAAGAAAGTATCCGCAAGAATGAAGAGGTAATCAAAAAATACCCCAAAAGCCACGTTGCTTTCAACAACATCGGCTTGGCTTATTACTACTTAGATGAGATGGATAAGTCTATTGATTTTTTGAAAAAATCTATTGCTGTCAATGCTGATTATGGCTTGGCACACGCCAACTTGTCTAAGATGCTGTTTTTGGAAGACCGCTACGAAGAGAGTCTCAAACACGCCAACCGCTCTATTCAAATTGGCGGCTCACAATCAGATTTGGCGCTTTATGTCAAAGGACGCATCTTGCTTGACCAAGGCAATGCAGAAGCCGCCATTGAAATGTTTAAAGATGCTATCAAAATAGATGGAGAATACAGAGATGCCTATTTTTGGCGTGGCTATGCCTATGTGTCGCTTCAGAAATATGAGATGGCCATCTTGGACTATGACAGGGTAGTACGCCTTGACCCTAATCATTCTATGACCTACAACAACAGAGGGTACTGCTATATGGAAGGACCTCAAAATTATGATCGAGCGATGTCTGATTTTAACAAGGCTTTAGAGCTAGATCCAGACAATCATCAGGCGGTCAACAACAGAGCTTTTATACTGCACGAACAAGGCAAAAAAGAAGAAGCTTGTAAAGAATGGCAACGCGCTATCAAAATGGGCAATAAAAACGCCCAAAACCTGTACAACGATTATTGTAACTAACACCATACAACTAACCAGAAGCCCTCAAGCGCCCACCAGCCTTGGGGGCTTTTGAGGTTATAGTTCCCACAGATTGTCTATCAGCCGCACCCCCTCAAGGTAGGCCGCAATACAGACAATGACCTCTTTGGGGTTAGCTACCCCCCCCAAGACGGGCTGTAGGGTGAGGGTATCTACTACAGACAAATACTCTACTTGAATCGCCGGCTCTTGTGCCAACAATTGGTGGGCTTGGGCTGTGGCTAATGCTGCTGTATGGCCTTGTGCCAATTGTTGCGCAACAAGCTGAAGAGCCTGATACAACAAGGGCGCTTGTGTGTTGCGCGCTAAAGCAGAGAGGCGGGTGTTGCGCGAAGACAAAGCCAGCCCACTACTCTCCCTGACAGTAGGGCAAAAACGCAATGTGATGGGAAAACTCAAATCTTTGACCAACTGCCTGATAATCAAGCACTGTTGGAAATCCTTTTGCCCAAAATAGGCTCTATGGGGCATCACCGCATGGAAAAGCTTGGACACCACCACCCCTACACCACTGAAATGCCCGGGGCGAAAAGCCCCCTCCAACACATCGTCTAGCCCCTCAAACTGCATCCCTATCCGTGGCTGCGCCGGATACATATCGACCTCCGTAGGACAAAAAAGCACATGACAGCCAACCTGCTCTAAAAGCACTTGGTCTTGGGACAAGGTTCTTGGATATTTCGCTAAATCTTGCGCATTGTTAAACTGAATTGGGTTGACAAAAATACTCACCACCACTCGGTCGTTTTCGGCTAGCGCCTGCCGTACCAAGGCCAAATGCCCCTCATGTAAGGCCCCCATTGTAGGGACTAATCCGACGGACAAACCCTCCATATAATACGACCTAACTAACTGATTGATAAGGGGTATAGAAGTGATAAGCTGCATAGTTTAACGAAGAGTAACATCTAGTCTAAGCTGCAATAATACGTAGCCTTTGCAAGCAAACCTTGAGATTGCGCGTTTTTTTTCGTAATTTTGCAAATCGTTTGTTTGTTCGTGTTTCAGATAACAAAGAAAGAAAAATGCAAAAACTTCGAATTCTGTACGTGGCCAGTGAAATCAACCCTTTTCTCAAAACTTCTTATGTGGCTGATTTCGTACGTCAATTGCCTCAGGCAATGCAAGAGCGCGGAATGGAGATTAGAATCTTAGTCCCGCGCTTTGGTCTTATTAATGAGCGTAAGAACCGACTTCATGAGGTTGTGCGCCTGTCAGGAATCAATATCGCCGTCGGAGACGAAGAAAAGCCGCTCATCATCAAGGTAGCCTCTATCCCCAATGCCAAGCTCCAAGTCTATTTCATAGACAATGAAGACTACTTCCAGCGCCGCTCTATGTTCTTAGATGAACAAGACAAGTTTTATGAAGACAACGACGAGCGGGCCATCTTCTTTTGCAAGGGAGTAATGGAAACTGTTAAGAAATTGGGCTGGGCACCCGATGTGATTCACTGCAATGACTGGATTACGAGCCTGATTCCGATTTATCTGAAAACAACTTATCAAAATGACCCCATATTTAAGAATACAAAGTCTATATTTGCAATCTATAACAATTACTTCCAGCATCAGTTCAACGAGGATTTCATCCAAAAAGTAAAGATGGCCGATATAGATGACAAAATGCTTTCGCCACTCAAAAATGCTAACTTTGAATCGTTGATCAAGATAGGAATCAAGTATGCTGATACCGTCATTCGTGCCGAAGAAGCATACAGCGATATCCTAAGCCGACTGCTGGAGGAGCATCAAGTAGATAACATCAGTGCATTCCCTTCTAACAATGGCGACTTTTCAGAGTATTATTACCAATTTTATAATGAACTTGCAGGTGTTGCATAAACCATTCTTCCATCGAGCGCTTAGCCTTGGGCTAAGTGCTTTTCTCTTATTCTTAACCGCTTGTCAACAGCCCAATGAAGTAGGGCTGGGCCTCATATCTGATGGCGATATACGCCTGATTTATGTCGACACCCTGACACTGAGGACAAGTACTGTATTGCTAGATAGTATCAATACCAGCAACCCCAACCTGCTGTTGAGCGGAGCCTATACTGACCCAGAGTTTGGCCGCATCCGAGCTACCAGTTATATCAGCTACATAGGGGCTACAGTAACGGCAGCCCAGATATTGCCCACAGAGGCGATCTTGGACTCTCTGGCAATAGACTTTAGCTTTGCGTATTTCTATGGCGACTCGTCGCAAACACAACGCCTAGAAGCACACGTACTGAACCAGCCCTTGGCCATATCTAAAGAATACTACAACTTTTCGAGTGTTCCGTTTGCCGCCCAAGCCCTTGGCAGTACAACCATCACCCCCTCTACCCTGACACGCACAGTAGGAAACGTACGAGGCTCTAATGTCCGTATTCGTATTGATTCGCCTGACTTATTGGCGCGCCTAGGCAATATCTCGCGTGGTGTCAACCCCATTCCAAAGGCTGATATTGACAATATCTTGCCCGGCATTGCTTTGGTAAGCGAAGACAACAGCCAAGCCGTATTGGGCTTTGATGTAGCAGGCTCAGGAATTACGATTTTCTATCATCTTCCTTCTGATACCTTGGGGCAAACTGCACGCGAGTTTATCGCCATTTCGGCCTATGGCCTAGCATCCTTCAATCAGATTCAGAGCAACCGCGCCGGTACTCCTTTGGCTTCTTTGAGCAGCCAAACGCCACTTCCCAATACTGCCTATATCCAAAATGGGCTAGGCATCGCTACAAAAATAGAAATTCCTTATCTCAACGCATTGAAAGAAGGCAACTCTCGTTTGGCTATTAACCGTGCGGAGTTGATCATCTTCCCCGAACCCAACAACAGTGTTTTTGCCCCCAATAGTACCTTGGGGCTCTATTTTCTAACTCCTGAGCACCGCCCTGTCCGTACGAGGCTTTTCCGTGAACGTGCATTTCAGGAAGAAGGGCGCGACCTCAATAGCAACACCTTCCCCCTAAGGCTCTCTCTAAGTAGCAATAGCCGTACATACAGAGCGCTAATATCGAGCACCTTGCAAAGAATGCAGCAGAATGAAAACATCAGTTTTCTGATAGGGTCTAGCTTTTATTTTGTTTCCGAAGATGATGCAGACAACCCCATTTCCAATGCAAACGTAAACAGAATGAAACTGAGCATTACGCCTAATAGTACCCGTCGTATGCGTTTGGAATTGTATTATACCTTAGTCAAGTAATTTTTACCCAAAACCTTCTTCGATATGTGTGGAATCATAGCATACAGCGGACACCGCGAAGCTTATCCCGTAATTATCAAAGGCTTGAAGCGCCTAGAATATCGTGGCTATGACAGTGCTGGCGTGGCTATCTTTAACCAAGATTTGCAAGTGTATAAGAAAAAGGGTAGGGTTTCAGACCTTGACGCTTATGCACAAGGGCAAGATTTGCACGGAACCGTCGGGATAGGGCATACCCGATGGGCTACTCACGGAGAGCCAAATGATGTCAATGCACACCCACACTACTCGCAAAGCAAAAACATCGTCTTGATTCATAACGGCATCATCGAAAACTATGCCTCTATCAAGCAAGATTTGCTCAACAAAGGCTATAGCTTTCATAGCGAAACCGACTCGGAGGTGCTTGTCAACTTTATTGAAGATGTACAGCAAAATGTAGGCTGCTCACTGGTAGAAGCAGTGCGCCTAGCCCTGCAAAAGGTAGTAGGGGCTTACGCTATCGTGATTATCTCTAAGGATAACCCCGGGCAAATGATTGCTGCGCGCAAAGGCAGCCCTTTGGTGATTGGCATTGGTGAGAGAGAGTTTTTTGTTGCTTCTGATGCTACACCTATCATCGAATATACCAACGAAGTAGTATACCTCGACGACCAAGAGCTGGCCGTTATTGAAGACGGGGAGCTACACATAAAAAGTCTCGACTCAATCGAGAAAACACCCTACATCCACAAGCTTGACCTAGAGCTGGATGCTATCGAGAAGGGTGGTTTTGAGCATTTTATGCTCAAAGAAATTTTTGAGCAACCCAAGTCTGTCAGCGACAGTATGCGTGGGCGTATCAATTCTACCGAAGGGACTTTATTGCTCGGAGGGCTGATTGAGTACATCAACCGTTTGGTCAGCGCCGACCGCATCATCATCCTTGGCTGTGGTACCTCTTGGCACGCAGGCCTGGTAGCAGAGTATATTTTTGAAGAACTAGCACGAGTACCGGTAGAGGTCGAGTATGCCTCGGAATTCCGATACCGCAACCCCATCATTCGTGAAAACGATGTGGTGATAGCCATCTCACAATCTGGCGAAACAGCCGACACCTTGGCGGCCATCGAGCTAGCCAAATCCAAAGGAGCCATCATTTTTGGTGTCTGCAATGTAGTAGGAGCATCTATCCCACGTGTAACCCATGCTGGCGCTTATATCCACGCCGGCCCTGAGATAGGTGTAGCCAGTACGAAGGCCTTCACCGGCCAACTGTCTATCTTGATGATGATGGCCTTGATGATTGCGCATCGCAAAGGCACCATCACCGAAAGCCGTTACCGAAAACTACTCGTAGAGTTGGAGCAAATTCCTGCCAAAATAGAACAATGCCTTGCGCTCAACGCGCAAACACAATACATTGCAGAGGTGTTCAAAGATGTTCGTAACTTCTTGTACCTTGGCCGAGGTTATAACTTCCCCGTAGCGCTTGAAGGAGCTTTGAAGCTGAAGGAAATTTCTTATATCCACGCAGAGGGCTATCCGGCGGCGGAGATGAAGCACGGACCTATTGCTTTGATTGATGAAGAAATGCCAGTGGTATTCATTGCCCCACACGATAGCAGTTATGAAAAAATTGTCTCCAATATTCAAGAAGTAAAGGCACGCAAAGGACGCGTAATTGCCATCGTCAACGAAGGTGATACGGTCATCAAAAACTTGGTAGACTTCAGCATCGAAATCCCTTATACTAGCGAAGAGCTTACGCCGCTTTTGTCGGTGATTCCTTTGCAGCTATTGGCTTACCATATTGCGGTGATGCGTGGTTGTGATGTAGACCGCCCCCGCAACTTGGCCAAGTCTGTAACGGTAGAATAAAGGCGAAGTATTGCTGATTGAATAATTTGATATAGGCCATCCACGTTTTTCCCGGGGTGGCTTTTTTATGGTTTTGCTACAAGCTTGATGCAAATCCTTGGCAACAGATTCTCCTATGAGGACACAGGTACAGACGAGGACACGTTTGGCTTTTGTGGATAATCGATGTATAAAAAAATGAGCCACTCCAAAGCTTCGGAGTAGCTCATTTTTTTATTTAATGCAAGATTTTAAACAAAGAAATCAGGCATCAGGTCTTGATCCTTAGTGCCGGGGGTAACGGCATATTTGCTAAAATCAGTAACTCCTTCGGCACGCAACAAGTGCTCATCGATAAAGAAATTGCCGGTACACTCGCGGCTATTTTTGGAGAAGATGGCATAGGCGGCATCGGCCATAATCTCTGGTGTGCGTGATTTGGAAACCATCTGTTCGCCGCCGAGGAGGTTTTGAACAGCCGCTGTAGCGATAGTAGTCAAAGGCCATAGTGCGTTGAAGGCTACCCCTTGTTTGCGGTATTCACCAGCCATACCCAATACACACATACTCATCCCAAACTTGGCCATCGTGTAGGCTACGTGTGGAGCAAACCAACGCTCTTCCATATTGAGTGGGGGCGAAAGGTTAAGTACGTGTGGGTTTTCGGATTTGAGCAAATATGGCAAACACTTTTGCGAAGTCAAAAAAGTACCACGGGTATTGATTTGGTGCATCAAATCATAGCGCTTCATTTCTGTTTCGAGCGTTCCTGTAAGTTGGATTGCGCTCGCATTGTTTACGAGTATATCGATACCGCCAAATGTGGCCACAGCTTTCTCTACAGCCTCTTGTACTTGCTGTTCATCGCGTACATCTACTACCAGGGGGAGAGCTTTGCCGCCTGCGGCCTCTACCTCTTCGGCAGCGCTAAAGATGGTTCCGGGCAATTTGGGATGAGGCTCTGCCGTTTTGGCTGCAATGACAATATTGGCACCCTCACGGGCGAGGCGCAAGCCGATGGCTTTACCGATACCTCGGCTAGCACCAGTGATGAAAACGGTTTTTCCTTTAAAATTCATATGCTTGTTAGTTTACTGAAATGTAGCACACTGAGATTGTTGTTATAAAGATACATGATTTCTTCAAAATGTGGCGCTGACCAATTGGAAATTACAGTATTTGGACAGCCTTTGGAGCCAGTTTATTGAAATATCATTAGCTTCGCATACTGATATGTACTATGCATTGTTTTACCTACTGCTCGTGTGTTCAGGTTTCGGCTTAGGGGTTATTCTTGTAGTTGTGGATAGCGTTTGGTGATTTGTTTGTGTTTGAGAAACGTTACTTTGACCTGCATTTTGACATCCTCTTGGGGGCGGTCGCGGCGGTCGGTAGCTACTGCGGCTATGGCATCTATTACCTCCAAACCTTCAATTACTTCTCCAAAAACAGTATAGTTTTGGTCTAGGTGTGGTGTTCCGCCTAGGGTACGGTATGCTTCGCGCTGCTTGGGGGTGTATTTATTGCCGGTTCGGCTTTCAAAAGCATCTAAATCAGCATCGCTCAGGGGTTTGCCTTGTACGATATAAAACTGACAACCGCTAGAGGCTTTGGCCGGGTTATTGTCGCGGGCGGCAGCTAAGGCACCTTTTTTGTGAAACAGCTCGGGCACAAACTCTGCATCAACATAATAGCCCACATCACCTTCGCCCAAACCTTGACCGGGCTGCGCGTTGCGTGAATTGGGGTCGCCCCCTTGAATCATAAATCCGTTGATGACCCTGTGGAACAATAGCCCCTCATAAAAACCTTCTTGGGCTAGTTTTAGGAAATTGGCCTTGTGTTTGGGGGTTTGGTCATAGAGGCGTAATACGATATCGCCTTTTGGGGTACTCATTGTGATGAGGTAATCGCCTTTACTTTTGCTGTTTTGGGCATAACCAACAGAGAGTGCCAAAAATAAGAACGCCAGTGTCCATTTGGCTTGAAAGTGAAAGTACTGTGTCATATGTGTTGAATATGGGTGATTTGTAGAAAATAAGTATGCGAAAGTTGTAAGTCCTAAAGCAAGGCCTTCAGCTGCCTGATAGCCAACTGATTGCGTATCTCAAAAATCGTACGTTTGATGTTCTCCTTGTCTTTGTCGGCCAAGTGCCAGCTCAAAGGCGCACGTTCGATACGGATTATTTTAGGAGTTTCGTCGTTGTTTGCTACCGCAGGGCTGGTCTGTAATTGTTGCCATTGGCGGTAGCGCTCCTGTACTTCATCCATATTTTTGGAAATGGGTACATACTGAAACTCTACACGATATACAGGCAAGCCCAGCCAAGATTGAGCAAACTCTATCTGGGTATCGTTCTGAATATCTTGCACATATTCGAGGTTGACAAACAAAGAGCTGACTGGTGTAAAAATACGCTGAAAGAGTGATTGCTCAATGCTTTTTTCGATGGGTTTGTCTTTTTGTGTATCTCGGATTGAGACAAAAACAACCCCGGAGGTGTTTTCTTGAATCCATTTGCGAAACGTAAACAGAAACCGTACGGCATCAGAGATTCCAAAATTATCTGAAACACCTGCATCCATAATCTGCATAGCCGGTTCGCTAGGCAGCTTGATATTGGGTGTTACATAGGGAAAGGTAGCACTCATTCGTAGTGCCGTCAGGAAACGCAAATTGCCGGCATCTTGCTCTTTGAAAAAACGTAAAAACTCTATTCCCTTGGTTTTTTGATTCAGAAAGCGCTGCTGATAAATGGTGGGGACGGTCATATAGGAAGCATTGACTGGTGAGATGATGAGCTTGCGCCCATCATTGACAATAGTCGGAGTCAGCATCATCATTGGAATTTGCGAAAGCAGTTCCGGCTCACGATAATCGCAGAGGGGCTTGTCGAGCATCCCGCCGGTATTGCGGTTGAGTTGTTGCTCGAAAGCGTGCCCACGGTCTTTGTAATAGCGATACCCTCCATACTCAAAAGTCTGAAACCCAAAAAACAAGTCATTAACCACTAGGCTAAACATAATAGCGTTGAGATTATCTTTGGCGATATTGTCGAGGTATTGGGTATCGTAGGGGTTGGTCAGGCGGCCTTGTTGTTGGCGTAGATAAAGCTCCCTAAAATAGGCCATCCCAACCATTCCGCCCGAAGCCCCGGTCATGAGCATTGTGTGCTTCATCAAGCGCCCGTTGAGGGTACTGTCTACGGTCTGGAGAGTACGCATTGCCCATACTGCCGCTCGTTGGCCGCCGCCACTCGCACACACAAAGACCATCTTTGGTTTGACATTGGGAGGGAATTTCTTGCGCCAATTGTTCAACGCCACGAGTGTTGTTTGTACATCATCGCGATATTGTTCGTCGTTGCTGAGCGTACGAACATTCTGAAGTGTATAATCTGCTTTGGGGGTTGCATAGTTGAGCCCGTAGGCTTGGTAGGTAGGGGAGATGTATCCTCGCTCAGTCAAAATATTGATACTGAGCAATATCAACACCGTAAAAGAAAAAGTCCAGCCACGCAACCAATAAGACAAGGCGCCGGTAATCATCAAGACAATAGTAAATAAGAACACCAAACTGGCTGCTGCCGGAATCTGGAAAAAGGGGTAGTCGCGGAAAGTTCCGATAGCTAATACCAAGCCCAAGATGACAAACTGAATAATGACCCCGTTTTGGTGGTTTTGGTCAAATACCTTCAAGACCCTGTAGCTATTGATTTGGCTGGGGTCAATAGTTTTGCACGGCTGTAGGTAATTGTTGAGGTAATAATCGACTCGGTTGGGGTGTTGTCGGGCAATCTGTAGGCGCTGAAAAACATTGACCCGTACCATCTTAGTGCGCTTCAGGGTGCGGTCTATGGGTTCGGCAAAGATATTGAACACATCTTTGTTGGTATGCAAAAAATAATAGAGCAATGCTCGCCCAGCCAAGGTAAAGCCCGCCCAAAGCGCGGCAATGCGTATCACCACTGTTTCGACGGGCAGCTGCTCGTTGTATAGCTCATAGCGCCAAAGCTTGTAGGTATAAATACCCATAAACAGCAGGGGAATAAAGGCATTGTTGATTAAAAACTTCCAAAAAGGCGCTGAGAGAACACCCAAGAACGAAAACCGGGGCGCATCCAAGATATAGCAAGTGATTTGGTACGACAGTGTAAACGTCCCCAAGGTAATGCCCATCACAAAAAAGCTCCAGCCGCTTACTTCATTGAGATATTCGGGCTCCAAAAAAAGCATTGGCACACCCAACCCACTCCCGATAGATTGGGTGATGATACCCAACAACAACAACCATAAAACTAGAATAAGTTGGTTTTTTTTTGATGTGTAACAAGAGCAGTTGTACCGGAAAGCTATACCAAAACCCTATCAAAAACTGCTTTAGCAGCTCCCATCCTTCTACAAAGAGGTCATACCAATGTGGTGTATCATCCGGCAAACCGGAGCCGGATTTGTCAGAAGGATGATAAATTTTTATGTTACGTTTACTCTGATTGGTACTCACGGTAGTGATTACTGGCGCTTAATTTCCCCAAAGAAGCAATTTTAGCGCAAAAAAACAACTTTGCCTAATAATCATCTCGCTTTCCTCGAAACAAACAAGGCAAAATCAACTTCCCTAAGCAAGGCATAAAAGATGCTATGCAAAGTCGTAGTCGGGCAAAAAGCACACGCTGATTTATTTTTTATAGCTGAATATCAGATATTTATAAATTTTTTTCTAAAAAACAGCGACTAGTATTTGCTCTTTCAAAGTTCCTGCGTACCTTTGCAATCCCAACCCATAGCAGCCTCCATAGCTCAGCTGGCCAGAGCAACTGACTTGTAATCAGTAGGTCGTTGGTTCGAATCCGACTGGGGGCTCTTTCAAAACACACCATTCAAAAGATGGTGTGTTTTTTATTGGGTTTTGCAGCGCAATTCCATTGGCACAATGCCTTAGCGCTCCACACTGCTTTTTTTGGCCAACAAGCGTTCAATGGCTTCGGGTGCGCGGAGGTGTTCGCCCCTAATTTTTTCTTGCAACTTCATAAATCCGCCAATCAAGGCTTCGGGTCTTGGAGGGCATCCGGGTACATACACATCCACTGGGATGATGCGGTCTACCCCTTTGACGACATGATAACCGTGTTCCCAGTACGGCCCCCCACAATTGGCACAGGAGCCCATCGAAATCACATAGCGTGGCTCAGCCATCTGCTCATACAAACGCCGGATGCGGTCGGCCATTTTGAAGGTAACTGTGCCGGCTACAATCATCACATCTGATTGGCGAGGCGAGGCTCTAGGAAACACCCCAAAACGATCTAAATCATAGCCAGAAGCAAAGGTGGCCATCATCTCGATAGCACAACAAGCCAGCCCAAAACCCATAGGCCACAAGGACGAGAGGCGCGCCCAGTTGGTCAAGTCTTCGACATTGGTCAAGATGATGTTATTACTGTTAAATTGTTGGTCTAATAATCCCATTGGTTGTCAAAAGGTTATGAAGCAAATGTTTATTCCGACGCAAGCAACCTTTTCGGTATATTATCTGTCTAAATACTAAGGCGCTGTTTCGGGCCTCGGCATCCAGAAATGTTCAGAAAAAGGCAAGTAGTTGCGCACTGTTTCAGGATTAAAGGTAAACAATTTTTGTGATGAAACCATTGTTGATAAGTATGTTGGGCGTTGTGGTGTGGTTTTGGAGCAGCGCTGTCTTTGCCACCTCTCTTGAGGGTATTTGGGAGGGCAATATTTATACCGAGACCGAGATACACCCTATCTGGCTAGAAATCCACCACCAAGCGCCTTATCTCGATATTGTGGTGAGCCTTCCGCAACAAGGCATCAAGAACCAACAAGCCGAGCAAGTCTGCCTATCTCAAAGCCAACTGGCTTTCAGGGTAAGATATCCTTCTAAGCTGCCCTTATTTTTGGAGTTTAGCTTTGACACACTCAAACTAGCGGGCTATTTGCTCGACAACGAGGCCTTGGTGGGCAGCTTGTTGCTCTACAAACAATCCCCTACTACTGCGGCAGAAGCGCCTGATTTTAGGGAAGAGGAAATAACATTTCGCAATCGTAACACCCATTTTTCGGGAACGCTGACCCTACCCAAAGGCAAGGGCAAATTTCCGGCCTTGGTGCTCATCAATGGGAGCGGCACCCAAACCCGCGATTCAGAGGCTTGGGGCTTCAAACCCTTTAAAATTTTGGCCGAGCACCTAGCAGCTGCCGGAGTCGCCGTGTTGCGCTACGACGACCGCAATGTAGGCAAATCCAAGGGGGGGATACATTGGCAGATGACTATTGAAGACTTCGGTGAGGATGTTCGTCAGGCTGTGGCCTATCTCCAGCAACGCCCCGAGATAAACCCCTCCCAGGTAGGGCTTTATGGCTTTAGCGAAGGAGCCGCAGTGGCCTCGTGGGTCGCCCGCAACAACTCCGAGATAGCCTTCTTGGTATTGGCCGGGGCTACGGCTATGCCCGGCGCAGCGGTCATCTTGGCGCAAAGTCGCGCCATTATGGAAGCTGAGGGCTACACAGATCAGGACATCGAAGAAGCCCTCCAACACACCCAAGCAAGCTTTGAAGCCGCCTCACAAAACAAAGGCTGGAAACAATTGGAGGTACTCTTGTGGCAGTCGTTTGCCGATGCCTTTGGGCAACTTTCTGCTGCCGAACAACAACACTATGGCAGTTCCCAAACCTATGCAGATGCCCATACCAAGGCGCAATTGCAGTATCTGCGCTCGCCTTGGTATCGGTATTTCATAAAATACAACCCGGCAGAAGCACTGGGGCAGGTACGCTGTCCGGTGTTGTTGCTATATGGCGAAAACGACCTCCAGACCATTCCCCAAGAACAACTACCCAAGGCGCTGGAAGCACTACACCAACAAGCGCGCAATCATGATGTAAGTGTGCGGATTTTTGACAAGGCCAACCACCTCTTCCTGCATAGCTTGACGGGCAGCCCGGGCGAGTACCCACACCTGCACAAACGCTTTTGTGAGGGCTTTCTCGAAACAGTTACAGAGTGGCTGCAAAAGCGCAGTACTGCGCTTTATTGAGAGGCCAAATAGGGGGCTTACTTGATTTTTGGATGCCGCTCAAACACCGCATTTTCATCAAACAACTTGCGGTAGGTGATGTGAGTACGAGAAATTTCGGCTCCCAAGCTCTCATACACCCGCATCATAGCGGGCAAGAAGTCGCCTGTCCAGTTGAAAATCAGGGTTTTGTATGGAAATTTGGGATCAAAAGCAAATTTGGAAAACTTCTGAATCATGGCACTTTCTACGCCCCTACCTTGGAACCGAGGCAACACCCCGATGACAATCCCTAGCGCGGTTTTGCATTGGCCAGTCCATAGACCATAGCCAAACTTCAGCTTGCCAATCAGGTTGAGCTTTCCATTGACGTGCTTGAACAATTCGTTTAGCTCAGGAATCATCACCATAAACGCAACCGGGCTGTCGTTGTAATAGGCAAACCAGATTAGGCGGTCGTCGATGACGGGTTTTAGCTCTTTTAACAATTTTTGGGTGTCGGCAGTACTCAATTCGGTTACCCCTTCGTGTTTGCCCCAACTTTGGTTATAAACGGCGCGGAAGTCTTCTACATACTTATCGATGTGTTTCTTCTGGATATGTTCTATGCGGTAGGCCGGTGCGTCTAAGATACGCTTGGCGCGTGCGCGAAAGTTTTCATCGAGCTGCTCCTCTCCCTTCACTTCTATGCGGTAGGTATATTGCTGGAAATAGTCTTGGAAGCCATAGGCTTCAAAAAGCGCCCGATAGTAGGGGTGGTGATAATTGGAGTTATAAACCGGCGGCAGAAAACCATCGACCAAAAGCCCCCACCAATTATTGCGCTGACCAAAGTTTACGGGGCCATCCATGGCTTCCATCCCCCGTGCCTGTAACCACTGCTTACAGGCATCGAAGAGCATAAAAGCAGCCTTCTGATCGTTGATACATTCAAAAAAGCCCATTCCGCCGGTAGGCTGTTTTTCGATATTGGCAATTTTGTAATCCACAAAAGCCGCTACCCGCCCAATCAGTTCCTCTTTCTCATTGACCAATAGCCAGCGGATACATTCTCCGTGTTGGAATTTAGGATTCTTGGCGGGATCAAACACTGCCATTATATCCGCATCTAAGGGCTGCACCCAATTAGGGTCTTGAGCATACATTTTTTTGGGCAGTTTCAGAAAATCCTGCGCGGTTTTGGTGTCGGTTACTTCGATGAGTTTCATACGCAATTCGGACAATGATGAGAGGAAAAACACAACATAAGTAAGCAGGCGGGTTAGACTTGCTTTTTGGGAATCATTTCGAGGGCTATAGACAATAAATAGGCCAATACCATCACACAGAGGCAGCCCAACATATTGAGCCACAAGAAAGCGACCTGGCCCAAATAAGCGACCCAAGCAACCCAGATTTGGGTCATCAGGGCGGACCAGAAGACGGCTGTCGCTTTGGGGCGCAGTGCTTTGAATTGAGCTGTAATAAAAGCCAACAAAAATACACCTAAAACAGTCCCATAAAAAATAGAGCCCAAGAAATTGACCGCCTCTATGAGCGTGCCGAGCTGGGTGGCCAATTGGGCAAACAAGACCGCCATCAGGCCCCAAAAGCCTACCATCAGCTTGGAGGCATTGAGATAGTGGTGTTCGCTGCCATTGGGGTAAATCGACTTTTTGTATACATCCCACACGGCGGTAGTGCTCAGGGCGCTCAATTCTGAGGCCGTAGTAGACATAGAGGCAAACAAGATGGCTGTAATCAAAAGCCCTACCAAACCTGCCGGGAGGTACTGGGTTACGAAAGTCAGGAATATATAATTCGCATCATTGGTGTTGGCTGTGGGGCTGCTTTGCTTGATTAGGGTCGTCAGTTGCCCACGGATGGCCTGCAAATCTCCCTCAGCCGCTTGCATCTGTAGGCGGGCTTGGTCTACTTGTTGGTCGTCTTGAGTACGTAGCGCCTCTACCAGCTGTTGGACACTCGTCTTTTTGCGAGCAAAGGCTGCTTCGTGGGCAGATGTTATCTCGGCCAGCTCCGCCTGATAGCCCTGCGCCTCTAAACGCTGAAGAGACGAGGGGTTGAAAAACACTGGTGGTTGCACAAATTGGTAGAACACAAACAACATCGCCCCAATGAAGAGGATACCAAACTGCATCGGAATCTTAAATACCCCATTGAAAAGCAAACCCAAGCGAATTTGGCTCAGAGATTTTCCCCCAAGATAGCGCCCTACCTGCGACTGGTCAGTCCCGAAATAGGCCATCTGCAAGAAAAATCCCCCTATCAGCCCCGACCAAAGGTTGTAGCGATCATCCCAGCTAAAAGAAAAATCCATGGTGTTGAGCTTGCCCGACTTGCCGGCGATGTGCATCGCTTCTCCAAAAGAAAGCTCCTTGGGCAGGTGCCATATCACCAATATCCCGGCAATGAGCATCCCCGACAAAATGGTAATCATCTGTAGTTTTTGCGTTTGGCTGACAGCCTTAGAGCCACCGCTCACTGTGTAGAACGTAACAATAAGCCCAATGCAAATATTGATGAGCCACACAGGCCAATCCAAAATCACAGACAACACAATGGCCGGAGCCGCAATGCTGATGGCTGCGGCCAAGCTTCGTTGCAACAAAAAAAGGCAGGCTGTCAATACCCGAACCTTGGTATCGAAATAGGTTTCTAAAAATTCGTATGCAGTATATACCTTTTGGCGGTAGTAAAAAGGAATCATCACTGCCGACACAAAAATCATCGCCAAGGGCAAACCCAAATAAAACATCACAAAGCGCATCCCATCAGTATAGGCCTGCCCCGGTACAGACAAAAACGTAACCGCACTGGCCTGTGTGGCTATCACTGACAAGCTGATGGTATACCAAGGTAAATCACTATCGCCGCGTGTATAGCGCTCTAGGCTTGTGCTACTGCGACTGCTTTTCCAATAACCATAACCAATGATTAGGCTCGAAACCAAGCCCATCACAACCCAATCTAGCCCGCTCATCGGTATAGCTTAGCAAACCAATATAGCCCCAAAACGACGGCTAACAACTGAATCACCACGGCCCAATAGAGCTGTGACCAAGTACGAAAAAAAGGGGGTTTGTCTTCTATTGATGGAGGGGTGGGCTTGGTCATAATATCCATAACAGGGTTAATACAAGAGCCTACAGGCACTTTTGTGCTTTCTGAAAAAGCTCGACTCCACAAATATTTCACATTTTTACTTTGATTCCAAATATGCCATATAGCCCACTAGACATTTTTGGCTCTCGTCGTTGTTGTGCTTATTTTGCCCTCCGAGCGCTCAGCATACATTTATGCGTAAAGTATGGGCAAAGACGCATCCCTGTTGTGGATTTTTCGGAAGCACTTATGTGTGTGTGATTAGAAAACCTGTTGAATCAGGCGCAAATTATACCAAGATTCATAGGGTTTGATTTTCTTGATTCTCAAGGGTTTTCAGCGGATACATTTCCCATACCAATTTTGAGGCTCTTCCGGTTGCTAAGAAGATTTTCGAGGACTTGAGCGCCAAAATCACAGGAGCGCCAATTTTGATTGGGCATAAAAACCTATGGGCTAAGTCTTATTTTGTGCTCAAATAAGGGCTCCATCTATCTTGGAGTTCCAGCTCCGAGCTGCTTTTCTGACAATGTCTAGTAGTGTGACATTCTCACAAATGGGTGTTACACACAGGAGGTTTGATGTTGATGTCGAACTGTACCATTTACCAGCCGCTTGGCTGCTTGGGTGAAATGTACTAAATTTGCCCTTCGGCAAATCAAAACACCTTTTTTGACCCTACGGCCTGATGGCCAGCCCATTTATGATGACTTCCCACGAAATCCGCCAAAAGTTTTTAGACTTTTTCCGAAGCAAGGAGCACCTCGTAGTGCCCTCTGCACCTATGGTTTTGAAGAACGACCCCACCCTGATGTTTACCAACTCCGGGATGGCGCAGTTCAAAGATTTTTTCTTGGGCAATGCACAGCCGCCCGCACCACGCATCGCCGACACCCAAAAATGTTTGCGTGTAACGGGCAAACACAACGACCTCGAAGACGTAGGCCACGATACCTACCACCATACCATGTTTGAGATGTTGGGCAACTGGTCGTTTGGCGACTACTTCAAGGCCGAAGCCATCGCCTGGTCTTGGGAGCTGCTTACAGAGGTGTACCAACTACCCAAAGACCGCCTCTACGCCACTGTTTTTGAGGGCGACCCTGCCGAAAATCTAGCCCCTGATACCGAAGCCCTAGCGCTTTGGAAAAAATACTTGCCCGAAGAACGCATCCTCTTTGGCAACAAAAAAGACAACTTCTGGGAAATGGGCGAAACAGGCCCTTGCGGCCCTTGCTCCGAAATTCATATCGACTTGCGCCCCGATAGCGAACGCGCTCAAAAGCCCGGGCGGGACCTTGTCAATCAAGATAATCCACTGGTTATCGAAATTTGGAACAATGTATTTATGCAATTTGAGCGGATGGCTGATAAGTCCTTACGCACCTTGCCCGCCCAGCACGTAGATACCGGCATGGGGTTTGAGCGCCTCTGTATGGCCATTCAGGGCAAGACTTCTAACTATGATACGGACGTTTTTCAGCCGCTTATCCAACACATCGCCCAACAGGCACAGGTACGGTATGGCCAAGACCACAAAACAGATGTGGCACTCCGTGTCGTTGCTGACCATATTCGCGCCGTAACTTTTGCCATTGCCGACGGGCAGTTGCCTTCTAACAATAAAGCCGGGTATGTTATCCACCGTATCTTGCGCCGCGCTGTACGCTATGGTTACTCATACTTAGGTTTCCGAGAGCCGTTTATGTGTGGCTTGGTAGCCCTTTTGGCCGAGCAGTTTGCCGAAGTTTTCCCCGAAGTCAGCGCACAACAGGAGTTTATCACCAATGTAGTACGAGAAGAAGAACAAGGCTTTTTGCGCACCCTCGAAAACGGCCTCAGCCTGCTCGACGAAGTGATGCAACAAACACCTGCCCAAGGCCAGTTAGCCGGTGAGGCAGTCTTCAAACTATATGATACCTTTGGCTTTCCTGCAGATTTGACAGCCTTGATTGCCAAGGAAAATAACTTCAGCATTGATGAAGCAGGCTTTGAAACAGCCATGCAAGCCCAAAAAGACCGCGCCCGCAATGCTCAAAGCAAAGAAACAGACGATTGGGTGGCGCTACAAACCAGCGATGCCGTCAACTTCGTAGGGTATGACTTGCTGGAGTGCCCAACCAATGTACTGCGCTACCGCAAGGTTACTGAAAAGAAGCGGACACTGTATCAGTTGGTCTTTGACCAAACACCTTTCTATGCAGAGTCGGGTGGCCAAGTGGGCGACAGCGGCGTGTTGATGCTCGATGCACAGACGGCCATCCAGATTGTAGATACCAAGAAAGAGAACGACCTCATCATCCACCTCACCGAGCGTGAAGATTTGCCCCAGCTATTGGCCAACAAAGGTAATAGCGGCATTGCCAAGGTCGATGTGGAGCGCCGTCGCCTGATTACGGCCAACCACTCCGCTACTCACCTCATGCACTCTGCCCTACGTGAGGTATTGGGTACGCACGTAGCCCAGAGAGGACAGCTGGTCAATGAAAAGGCTTTGCGCTTCGACTTTTCGCATTTTGCCAAAATCAGCGACGAAGAGCTTGCCCGCATTGAGCAGATAGTCAACCAAAAAATCAGGGCCAATATCCCGCTCGAAGAGCGCCGCAATGTACCCATCCAAACAGCCGTAGAAGAGCTAAAAGCCACGGCCTTGTTTGGGGAGAAATACGGAGACTTTGTACGGGTGATTACCTTCGATGAGGCGTTTTCACGCGAACTTTGCGGAGGCACACACGTGACCCACACCGGGCAGATAGGCTTTTTCAAGATTGTAGCCGAAAGCTCCTCTTCTGCCGGAGTACGACGCATAGAGGCCATCACCGCCGATACAGCTGAAGCACACCTACAAGCCCAAACCGAACTACTCGATGCACTGAAGGCCTTGCTCAAAAATCCAAAAGATTTGCAAAAAGCAGTTGCCGACCTTATAGACGATAACAAACGCCTGCAAAAGCAAGTAGAGCAACTGGCCTTGGCACAGGTACAAGGGCTCAAACAAAGCTTGCTCGAACAAATAGAAGCCAAGGGTGATATTCAGTTTTTGGCACAAAAAGTAGCCCTGCCCTCTGCCGACGCACTCAAACAACTGGCTTTTGACCTCAAGGCCAAGGTCGATAACCTGTTTGCTGTATTGGCAGCAGATATCGATGGCAAGCCACAAGTAGCCGTAATGATTGCCGACAACCTAGTCAAAGAAAAAGGCTTGCATGCCGGAAACTTGGTCAAAGAATTGGCCAAGGAAATTCAAGGCGGCGGCGGCGGCCAACCCTTCTTCGCCACTGCCGGGGGGAAAGACCTTGGTGGCTTAGACAAGGTCGTAGCCAAGGCCAAGACGCTAGTCTGAGGCAAATAACTATCAATAGAACGCTGACAACAAACCTGAACAATCCCCTGATTATCAAAAAATAACTAGGGGATTTTTTCTACCCACTGACTGCTGCCGTTTGTGTGTTGGGTTCTTTGGAGAGGAATCAAAAGGAATTGATTACTTTTGCCTTCCCTTATTATTACAATACCTATGACTGTCGAAACCCTCACCCGCAAGCGCAAATCCCTTATCCTGAAAGTGGCTCTTTTTGCCACCGGCCTATCCGGCATTGTAGCAGAATATATCCTGTCTACCTTGGCGAGTTATTTTTTGGGAGACTCTGTATTCCAGTGGACGATGATTGTGTCCTTGATGCTGTTTTCGATGGGTTTGGGCAGCCGTATCACAAGCTGGTTCAAAGGTTATCTGCTAGAAATATTCATCGGAATCGAGTTCTTACTTTCTATCTTGGTATCTTTTTCAGCGATGATTGTGTATATCGCTGCCGGATATACTACTTATGGAGGCTTTTTTATCTATGGCCTGTGTATGTTGATAGGGCTATTGATAGGGCTGGAAATTCCCTTGGTTACGCGTTTGAATGAGGCATACCAAGACCTAAGGCTCAATATTGCCTCTGTGATGGAAAAAGACTATTACGGCAGCCTGTTGGGAGGGGTATTTTTTGCCTTTGTAGGCTTGCCCTACCTAGGCTTGACCTATACCCCTTTTGTGTTGGGAGGAGTTAACTTTGGCGTAGCAATCTTGCTCTTCTGGCGGCTGAAAAACTTGGTTGTTCCACAATACCAACGGACTCTGACCGTGGCGGCCTTCTTGACGGGGGTATCTTTGTTGGCAGGAGCTATCTTTACTGACCCGATTATCCAGTTTGCCGAACAACAAAAATACAAGGACAAGGTGGTATTTGCGGCACAATCCAAATACCAAAAAATAGTCATCACACAATGGCAAAACGACTATTGGCTTTACCTCAACGGCAAACAACAATTTTGTACGATTGACGAAGCGATGTATCACGAGCCTTTGGTACACCCAGCTATGCAGCTTTTTGGCCAAGCACGCGAGATTTTAGTCTTGGGCGGAGGTGATGGCTGCGCAGTCAGGGAGTTGCTCAAATATCCTTCTGTAGAAAAAATCACTTTGGTAGACCTAGACCCCCTGATGACCAATTTGGCCAAGACACAGCCCGTCCTGCTCTCCGTGAATGACAGCTCTTTTTTCGACCCACGGGTGCATATTGTTACACAAGATGCTTTTAAGTTTATGGCTGATAATCAGGCATATTATGATGTGATTATCAGCGACTTGCCAGACCCTAACAGCGTAGAAATCAACCGGCTCTATACCCGTGAGATGTATCAGATGTGTTACCGCTATCTGCGTCCTAATGGTGTGATGATTACACAAGCAGGCAGCCCCTATTTTGCCACCAAGGCTTTTGAGTGCATTTATCAGACACTCAGCGATGCGGGCTTTCAGGCTGTCCGTATGCACAATCAAATCATTACTTTTGGTGAATGGGGATGGGTTCTAGGGGTCAAAAATGAGGCTATCACCCCAGAACAAGTCAAACAACGTCTTCGCAGCTTACCGATGGATGCCGTTCCGACACGTTGGATTAACCAAGAGGGAGTACAGCTTATCACCTCCTTTGGAAAAACCAGCTTTTTTGTGTCGCCAGAAGAGAAAATCGGTATCAATGCTATACACAACCCCATACTGTACCGCTATTATCTCAAAGGCAATTGGACTTTGTATTAGGCTATTTCTGTCTATAGCTACTTGCTGTCTGTGGCCATAAAGCCGCCCAAAGTACTAAGCTACAGGAAAATGTGTATCTTTGTTTGCCCTGCTTCTTGCGGCGGCTCCCTTTCTTACCTTATTAAACAGTACAATGAAAAAATACACCCTTTTGGCCTGTATGCTTTGGGGTACGGGCATTTTCGGAACGCTTATGGCTCAACAAACTACTCCGCTGAACTACCCCAAAACAGCCAAGGTAGACCAAAAAGACGACTATTTCGGCACTATCGTAGCCGACCCCTACCGCTGGCTCGAAGTCTCAGACTCTAGCGCCGTAGCCGATTGGGTAACGGCTCAAAATGAGGTTACTTTCGGATACTTAGAACAGATTCCTTTCCGCCAAGCGCTACGCGACCGCCTAGAGCAAGTCTGGAACTATGAGCGCTATTCTGCTCCTTATCGCCGTGGTGAGTACCTTTATTTCTACAAAAATGATGGCCTCCAAAACCAGTCGGTGCTCTATCGTCAAAAAGGCGATAACGGTACGCCTGAAGTATTTTTTGACCCCAACAAGCTCTCTACCGACGGTACTTCGTCGTTGGGAGGCACTTCGTTCTCCAAAGACAACCGCTACTTTGCTTACAGTGTGTCTAAGGGTGGCTCCGACTGGCGCGAAGTTTATATCATCGACACTCAGACAGGCAAGAAACTCGCCGACCACATCCAGTGGAGCAAGTTCTCGGGTATCTCTTGGTACAAAGACGGCTTTTTCTACAGCCGCTATGATGCTCCCGCCGAAGGCAAACTGCTCGAAGCCAAAAACGAATACCACAAAGTATACTATCACCGCTTAGGGGAAGCGCAAAGCGAAGACCAGCTTATCTTCGAAAATCGCGACAAGCCTTTGCGCAACTTTGGTGCTGGAGTGTCTGAAGACGAACGATTCTTGTTTATCTATGCCTCTGAAGGCACCTCTGGCCGCGAAATTTATGTCAAAGACCTCTCCAAAGGCTCTCAAGAGCAACAAGAGTGGACGACCCTCGTCAGCGGATTCAACACCGAAACAGGTATTGTAGGCACTATTGGCGACAAAATCCTGCTGCTGACCAACTACAAAGCGCCCAAATACCGCTTGGTGGCTACTGACCTGAGCAAAACCTCTGCCGACGCTTGGGAGACCATCATCCCCGAAACAGCACAGGTGCTTGATGGCGTATCGCATGTAGGTGGCCGTCTGATTGCCAGCTACCTCAAAGATGCCAGCACTCAGGTAGTCGTTTTTGACGAAAAAGGCCAAAAGCTACATGAGGTCAAGTTGCCGGCCATTGGTACTGCCGGTGGTTTTGGTGGCCGTCAGGAAGACAAAGAGGTGTTTTATACCTTTACATCTTTTACCTACCCGCCGACCATCTACCGCTACGATATCGAGCGCAATGTCTCTACACTGTACCGCCAAACCAAACTCGACTTCAACCCCGAAGACTATGAGACTACCGAGACCTTCTACAAAAGCAAGGATGGCACACCGGTACACCTCTTCATCGTCCACAAAAAAGGGCTAAAGCGCAATGGTCAGAACCCTACCTACCTCTATGGCTACGGAGGGTTTAACATCAGCCTCACACCTTCGTTCAACACAGCCTTGATTCCCTTCCTCGAAAGCGGCGGCATATATGCCTTGGCCAACCTACGCGGTGGTGCTGAATATGGTGAGGAATGGCACAAAGGAGGGATGTTGCTCAACAAACAAAATGTGTTTGACGACTTTATTGCCGCAGGCGAATACCTCATCAGCAAGAAGTACACTTCGTCTCAGCACCTAGCCATTGCGGGTGGCTCCAATGGCGGCCTATTGGTAGGGGCTTGTATGACCCAGCGCCCCGACCTCTTCAAAGTAGCGCTACCTGCCGTAGGTGTACTGGATATGTTGCGCTTCCATAAGTTTACCATTGGCTGGGCTTGGGTAGTAGAGTACGGCTCTAGTGAGCGTAGCAAAGAAGAATTTGCCAACCTCTACCGCTACTCACCCCTACACAACCTCAAACCCGGAGTACAGTATCCGGCGACGCTTATCAAAACTGCCGACCACGATGACCGTGTAGTGCCGGCACACTCCTTTAAGTTTGCCGCTACCCTCCAAGAGGCTCATAAAGGCGCAAACCCTGTGCTGATTCGTATTGATGCCAAAGCCGGACATGGAGCAGGCAAGCCTACCTCTAAAATCTTAGATGAGTGGGCCGACACTTGGGCTTTTGTTTTCTACAATATGGGGATTACCCCGCGTATCAAGCAATAAGGCTGCTTGGTTTTAAGACCTGAAATGATGGTCATACATTGCCCTAGTGATTGGTTTGTTTGCCAACTGCTAGGGCAGTGCTTTTGTATTGTCCCCAAACAACATTGGCCTGGGGAATGATGAAAGCCCTAGTACAGAGCTTTTTTTATGCAGTCCTAACAGCCCGATGTCTAGTAAAATCATTCAACTTCAACCCATAAAAACCCGTATACATTTTGTTGCGCCTGTATATTTGCGCTAACTTTGAAGCACTTTTCAACACCTAAAGAATGCTTGTGCGATGACTGCCGCTACGCTCGAATATGTCAAAGCCTGCCCTGTTTGCCAACATCCCCAATATGATGCTTTCTTGCCTTGCCGTGACCACACCGTAAGCCAAGAGTATTTTCATATTGTACGATGCCAACAGTGTGGGTTCAAATTTACCAACCCTCGCCCCAATGAGGCCCAAATTTCCTCTTATTACCAAGGAGAGGCCTATATCTCCCATAGCGATACCCGCAAGGGGCTGCTCAATCGGGTATACCATGTGGCGCGGCGTTATGCCTTGCGCCAGAAAGAACGCCTAGCAGCTAAATATGCCCAAGGGCAAAAAACCTTGCTCGATGTGGGTACTGGCACAGGCTATTTTTTGCATACCTGCCTACACAAAGGCTGGAACGCAGCCGCAACCGAACCCGACCCACAAGCCCGCCAACAGGCACTGCGGCGTAGCTGCCAAACGCCGGTCTTTGTAGATGTGTTTGACCCTTGTCTGCAAGACAAACGTTATCAAATCATTACGCTTTGGCACGTACTCGAACATATTCACTCCCTTGACGCAACTCTTGAGCGCCTAAAACAGTTATTAGACAAGGAAGGAAGTCTGATTGTGGCAGTACCCAATGCCAGTTCTTTTGATGCCCGCTGGTTTGGCGCTAGCTGGGCTGCCTACGATGTACCACGACATCTATACCATTTTGAACCCGCCCAAATGCAAACTCTGCTCCAAAAACACGGCCTGCAAATTGTAGCTCAAAAACCAATGTGGCTCGATGCGTTCTATATCAGTTTGCTCAGCACCCGCTACCAAGGCGGACGTACACGACCCCTGATGGCTTTTTTCATTGGGTTGTGGTCTAATTGGGTCGGATGGCGACAAAAAGGCAATACTTCTAGCCTGATTTACATCATCAAACATCAGTAATATGCACACGCTCAAAAATTTGGCAGTTGTTGGTATCTGTTTGCTGGCCACAGCCTGCGTCTCTCCTAAGGAATTTGCTGCTCTCAAACAGTCTCTTGCAGAGACCCAAGCCAAGGTATATGCCAAGGATGAGCAGGCGTTTGTTTATATTGATGAGCGCCTCAAGGCTGTAGAACAACAGCTGCAAAGCTATCAGGCCGAAACCAAGGAGTCTATCAAAAACTTAGAGCACTTTTATAAGGGTGTGGAAAGCTCTCGCGGCTCTATGACTTCTATCCTGTACCGCCTTGATGTGGTAGAACAGCAAGTACGCCAAGTAGGTGGCAACATCCCTGTGGAGAAAAAAGAAAACATCGGTAAAGACAAGAAAAACGCCTACTGAGCCTTGTTTTATCATTGTTTTTTGTGGCTCTGAGCCATTATACTAATCATTCAGCTTGATGTTACGGGCTATGAAAAAAAATATACCGACAGTGCCGGGCTATTTTGTATTACCTCTCTGGCTTTTACTTGGTGGGCTATGGTTGCCCCTGAATAGCGCCGCCCAGGGCTTGGCAGGGCAGGAGTTTTGGGTAGCTTTTTTAAACAACGACAGCCCTACCGTACAGCTCCAGCTCAGTATTGCCACCGGCGCCCAGCCGGCAATGGTGCAAGTAGAGATGCCTGCCAACGCGGGGTTTGCTCCTCAAACATTGAGTATTCCGGCCAACAGCCAACGCATACTCACCCTTGATGCGGCGCAAGTCTTGTCAAGCAATAGCGAAATAGTCGAAAACCTTGGTATTTTGGTCAGTGCCTCTGCGCCCATTACGGTATTTGCAGGCAATACTTCGGGCAACAGCGGCGATCAGGCTGCTGTGTTGCCGCTAGAAGCCTTGGGGCAGACGGCAGAGTACTATCTCGTAAGTCATACGGGTACAGGAGCGGGCGTATCAGAAGCGGTGATTGTCGCCCTAGAAGATGCCAGTGAGGTCATCATTACGCCCAAGACCATCACCAGTAGCGGCAGGGCAGTCAATGATACCCTCCGCCTTACGCTCAACCGTGGGCAGGCGCTTCGCCTTCAAGGCGATGGCAGCAATGACCTCAGCGGTAGTATTGTAGAATCGTGTAAGCCCTTGGCTGTTTTTAGCGGCGTAGGAACGACATCTGTCCCAGCAGCCTGCTTGCAGCGCAGCCATCTTTTTGCCCAAATGCTCCCTGCGCCCCTTTGGGGCAATCGTTATTTTGCGCCACCTTTGCCCGCAGCCGATGCAGAGTATACACTCAAATTTGTGGCAGCCGAAGACAACACAGTCTTTTTGGTGGATAGCACTGAGACCTTTAGCCTAAACCGTGGGCAAGCTGCCGAAAGACGCTACCGCAAAGGCGTGTGTGTGTCGAGCAGTGTGCCTGCTTCGGTTACGTTATTGCTCCAAAGCAATGATTGTAACCTCAGCGGCGATGGTGCTCCGGCAATGCAGCCACTCAACCACGCCCTTACAGGCACACGCAATGCTTTTTTTGCAGCCCTTCCGCAAAACAGCCTCACAGAACGCTTCGTAACCCTAGTGTTTGATCGTAGGGGCGTAAACCTGCCCCCACCCATTGTTTTGCTCAACGGACAGGTCATCAACCCCAACTTGACCGCCTTTGCCCCTTCCAACGACTATGCCTTTGCCCGTATCAGCCTAGCGCTCAGCGATACGGCTTTTGTATTGGAGGCTAACGCTAATTTTCACGCTTACCTAAGCGGTACGGGCCCTTCGGACGGTTTTTTGACGCTAGGAGGCACCAGCTTCAGCACACAACAGGCTGGCATCAGCGTAGGTCAGGCCTGCCCCCAAATCAGCACCACCCTCGCCGGGCGTGGGCGCAATATCGTTCGTTGGGATTGGGATTTTGGTGATGGTACTCGCCTGACCCAAAACACCGCCCCGCAGTCATTGGTCAATGTCAATAAAACCTATGCCGCCGGAAGCTATACCATACGGCTCATTCAGACCAATAGCGCCGGTTGTGTGGACACCGTCAGCACCGAGGTAGTGGTAGCCAACCCTGCCACACAAATCCAAAGCCCTGTCAGCTTGTGTAATAACCAGCCTGCCGTCATTGATGCAGGAGAATTCGACAGCTACCGGTGGTCTACTGGCGAAACTACACGCAGCATTACCGTCGGCCAGCCGGGCAATTATAGCGTAACGGTAACCATAGGCGCTTGTAGCAGTACAACCCCCTTTGTCGTACAGTTTGGCCAAAGACCCGAGGCCCGTATCGAAAGCACCCCGTCTATCCCCAGCCTGACCCGCCAAAACCAACGCATTGCCTATATCTGCCCCGAACGCAACGAGGTATTCACCTTTAGCCCAGCTCCGGTACAAGGATTGTCCGTGAGTGCGCTCTGGATACGCCCCGATAGCAGTACCCTTAATGGCAGCCAATTGGCTGTACGCGAGCCGGGCTTGTATCAGCTGGTACTCACAGGCAACAACGGCTGTACCGATACCACTCAAATTCAGTTGGTAGCCCTTTGTGAAACTGACCTACAAGTGCCGACGGCCTTTACCCCCAACGGCGACGGCCTCAATGATGTACTGGAGTTTTTTGGTGAAGGCATCTCCGACCTACGCCTGAGTATTGTCAACCGCTGGGGCGAAACTGTGTTTAGTACCAATGATCTCAACCAAACTTGGGACGGTACCTATCTGGGACAAAATGCGCAAGCAGGGTTGTATACCTGGAAAGCCACTTATAAAAGTGCTTTTTTCCCGGGGCAAACGCTGCAAAAATTTGGCAAAGTAACCCTCATCCGCTAAGCTTGTTGCCCTTATAACAAGCCCAACTCCCCCTTGATACCTGATATGTATTTTGGAAACCTATTGGTATGCATTCAAAAACTGTCAAATTGGCAGTTTTCTGCTTAATGGAATGCCTTTTGGTAATAAGAGCATAGCCAAAGACCCATATTTTTACCCTCAAACACTTGAAGACTATGCAAGAGAAAGGCACTATCTCCGTCAATACCGAAAACATTTTTCCCATCATCAAGAAGTTTCTCTACTCTGACCAAGAAATCTTCTTGCGCGAACTAGTCTCCAACGCAATGGATGCTACTCAGAAGCTCAAAGGCTTGGCCTCTTTGGGAGAGTATAAAGGGGAGCTAGGGGAGCTGAAAGTACGCGTAAGCCTCAATGCCGAAGCCAAAACCATCACCATCAGCGACAATGGCCTTGGGATGACCGCCGAGGAGATTAAGAAATACATCAATCAGGTAGCGTTTTCGGGTGCAACAGAGTTTGTAGAAAAGTATCAGGGCAAGACCGAAGCCGGTCAAATCATCGGACATTTTGGCTTGGGCTTCTACTCTGCGTTTATGGTGGCCGAAAAAGTACGCATTGTTACCCAATCATACCAAGAGGGAACCGAAGCCGCTCAATGGGAATGTGATGGCAGCACGAGTTTCGAAATCAGCCCCGCCGTCAAAGCAGAACGTGGCACAGATGTAATTCTACACATTGCCGAAGATGCACAGGAATTCTTAGACCAATACAAGCTCAAGAGTATCTTACAGAAATATGGTAAGTTCCTACCTATCCCGCTTTATTTCGAAGAAGAGCAAATCAACAATACTGCCCCCCTCTGGACCAAAACACCCACAGATCTCAAAGACGAAGACTATCTCAATTTTTATAAGGAACTTTATCCCTTCAGCGAGGAGCCGTTGTTCTGGATACACCTCAATGTTGATTATCCCTTCAACCTGACGGGCATCTTGTATTTCCCCAAAATCAAGAGCAACCTAGACCTCAACCGTGAGAAAATTCAGCTTTACTCGCGCCAAGTCTTTATCACAGATGAGGTAAAAGACATCGTGCCTGAGTTTTTGCAGCTGATGCACGGCATCATCGACTCTCCCGATATTCCGCTCAATGTGTCGCGCAGCTACCTACAGGCTGACAGTAACGTCAAAAAAATCAACAACTACATCACCCGCAAGGTAGCCGACAAGCTCTCTGAGCTGTTTAGAGAAGACCGCAAGGCTTTTGAAGAAAAGTGGCAAAGCATCGGGTTGTTTGTCAAGTATGGTATCATTACAGAGGAGAAGTTTTTTGACAAGGCCAAAAACTTTACGCTTGTGCGCAACACAGAAGAGAAACTATTCACCCTTGACGAATACCGCGAGCACGTTCAAGCCACCCAAACCGACAAAAACGAGCAGTTGGTTTGGCTCTACAGTAGTGATGCTGGCAAACAAAGTACCTATATCGCCTCGGCCAAGCGCAAGGGCTACGATGTGTTGTTGCTCAACGATGCTTTTATAGACAACCACTTTGTGAGCGCTTTGGAAGGCAAACTTGAGAAAACCAGCCTCAAGCGTGTCGATGCTGATACCGTCGATAAGCTCATAGAGCAGGATACTAAGCTCGAAAGCGTCCTCTCAGAGGCTGAAAGTACCAAACTTCAGGAGCTGTATGCCAAGGTGCTCAACAATAAGCAGCTCAAAATCAGCGTAGAGGCCATGCCCACTGATGAACTGCCGGTAGTCATCACCCTACCCGAGTTTATGCGCCGTATGCAAGAAATGGCTGCCGCACAGGGTATGGGGGGAATGATGGGCCAAATGCCACCAGCATATCAGGTGGCAATCAATGGTAATCACCCGCTAAACCAAAGTATTTTGGCCGCTACCGACGAAGCCCAACAACAACAATGGATCAAACAAGCCTATGACTTGGCGTTGCTTTCCCAAGGCCAACTCAGTGGCGAAGCGCTACAAGCCTTTATTGAGCGCAGTGTTGGTATGATACAATAGCCCTCACCAATGGCTCTCAAAGGAGCTTGGTGAAAATATTTGCCAAGCCAGTCTTCATTGGGTATAGCTTGAGCAGTTGATGTACTAAAGCTCATTGTGCAACAAACAACTCAAATAGCCTTGTTATCAATTTGAAAGCCTCCGAAGCTGATACTGCTTTCGGAGGCTTGTTTAGTTTTTGCGGGTAGTTTTGGGGCTGTCGTCATGCCAGCGGTCAACCAAAATATCTTCAAAAGCCCCCCCGGGGGGTAAGTCTATCACAGGCAGGCCGCTATCGCCGGGCGTACCCCCATCATCGCCCCCATTGGGAGGCAAATCACTCCCGCGAAAAGTCCGTACCATCAACCATGCCACTAGACTCAAACTCAGCGTAAATACGAACAAATAAACAATCATCAACATCATACAATCAATTGGATTTGCGCTTGGGGGGATTAATGCTTTTTTAACTGCATTTTCTACGCATTAGTTGCGACATTAGCCAAATATAATTATTTCTAATGGGATTTCCCTAACTTTTTATTGTGTTTTTGAGTATTAATACCTGTTTGTGAGTAGAAAAACAGCATACCAAGGTATATAGCTGTCTTTTGAGGGTTTTTTCGTACTTTTACGTGATTTGTACCGCTTTAATCGATAAAAATCTTTATGAGCGATTTTACGCTATGCGAAAACGGGCATTACTTCCCCAACACGATGGAGAAGTGCCCCTACTGCCCCCACAACAACGAGGAAGGGTATGAGGAGGATGAACTTGATTTTGAAGAAGGCAACTCTTTGGCTCATACACAAATCTTTGGCGAAGCACCAGAGCTAGACCTTGGGCGTACGCAAATCTTTACGCACGAACACAGCCCTATGCCTACCGGCAGTGCCAGCCCAAGCACAGGCGGCGAGCGCCCCAACGGACGTAAGTTGGTAGGGTGGTTGGTGTCGTTTACTTTGGATCCCAACGGGGTGGATTTCAAGCTCTACGAAGGACGCAACATCATTGGCAAAGATCAGGCCTGCGATATTGTCATTGGGCAAGACCCAGCCATCTCGGGCAAACATCTGACGATTTTGTACCGTATGGGCTACTTTAAGTTCAAGGATGAGTTTTCGACCAATGGCACTTTTATCAATGATGTATTTGAGGAAGAAGGCAACCTACAAGATGGCGACCTCATCAAAATCGGAGAAACCATACTCAAATTCAGAACCATCGCCTAGTCTCCCAACCTAGCATACTAACCTTATGAGACCCACGCAAAGTCGCATACCTGCTCTTTTTGTTTTGCTCTTCTGGCTGAGCCTTGGACTACAGCCCTACAGCCTCTGGGCGCAGAGCCTGACAGTGCTCAAGGTAGATACCACCAACTTCCCCACACTCAAGGTAATGGTGCAGATTCAGGACGAGATTCCGCCTATAGAAACTGACCTGCGGGTGTTGGATGAGGAGCAAAACGACCTTACTTTTTCTTTTACGGCACAGAATGACTCTATACACCGCGCAGACCGCAACATCTTTTTCTTGATCGAAGCATCCAGCTTTACACAAGGCAGAGCTGTGGACAACTTCCGCAAGGCTCTCGTCAGAGTATTGGATGAGATGGAGTCTAAAGACCGTGTCAATATCGGCTTCTTTGGCGCAACCGGCAACCGTGGCCGGGCGTTGCAAGTACTGAGCGCCGATTTCTCGACCAACTTCTCGCTTTTCAAAGAAGAGGTGCAGACTAAGATTATGGCTCCGGAAGACAGCAACCAAACCGCCGATGTCTACAAAGCGATGTATGAGGCCTTGGAGTTTTTTAATAAGCCAGATGTAAATGGCAAAAAAATGCTCATCGTATTGTCGGCAGCTATCAACAGTAGTCGCTCGCCCTACACCTCTGATGATGTGATAGAAAAAGCCCAACGCCTAGGTATCCCCATTTATACCATCAGCTACAAAACCAATGATTTGTATGCTCCTGACAATTTTATCCTCATCAGCGACAAAACCAACGGCGAAACGGCTACCTCCAAAACGGCCGCCGACATTCGCAGCGCCTTGGGCAATTTCTTGGAGGTAATCAAGGCCAAGGATGGCTACCTCAATAACTATCTGCTGACCTTCACGACCTATCAACCTGCCGACGGCAATATGCACCAGTTTGATATTCAGTACAAAAGCCAGTCAAACTTGGTTACATATCAAGCTCCTTTCAGACAAAAACGCAGCTCCTCCTCTTGGAATGACCTTTTTATCTTGGCGCTCATCTTGGGCGCAGTGGTAGCGGCCTACTTCTTCTGGCGGTATCGCCAACAGCAGCTCGCTGGTGGTGGACCAATGGACTTGCCCGAAGAGGACTTTTTTGATGATGATGACGACGCGTTTGACGAACCTCCCCGCGAAAGCGAAGAAATGATACGCATACAGTCTTTGAGCCAAGAAAACCAACAACTGCGCCAGCAACTCAGCAGCCTTACAGACGAAATGCAGCAGGTACGCTCTGCCATTCAGCAGCAACAACAACCACCACCACCACCACCACCGCCTGTACCAGAAAAGTTTGACCTCAAGAAGACCATCATCGCCGGCGGCGGCGGTACGCCCAAACTATTAGTAGCCACGACCGAGTTTCAGCACAGCTTTGCCCTCAACAAGCCTTCGCTATCCATAGGTCGTAACCCTGAAAACGATATTTGTATCCCCGAACGAACTGTTTCGGGCCAACACGCCGTTATTTCTATTACCAGCGGCAGCTTTACCATCAGCGATGCCGGTAGCACCAACGGCACCTTTGTAAACGGAACCCGTGTACAGAGCGCCAAGCTCAAAGCCGGAGACATCATCAAATTGGGCGCAGCTCAATGTAAATTCCAGATATAACGGCCAAAGCCATATACTCCCTTGCTGAACGAGGCAGCAGCCTCCCCCACAATTATGTACCAAACACAAGACAGCCTCCCTGAAAAACAATTCCGCTTCGGCAACCACACAGATGTGGGTAACCTGCGAACACAAAACGAAGACTACCTGGGGTACTTCGACACACTCAATGGGCATATTTTTCTGGTATGCGATGGAATGGGCGGCCATGCAGGTGGCTCTACCGCCTCTCAGTTGGCCGTCAGCAGCATCCGCAATTTGGCACAACAAACCCTCTACCCTGACACACCGGGGTTTATCGAAAAAGCCATCCAGTATGCCAACAGCCAAATTTATAAAGAAGCCCAAACCAACCCCGAGCTACGCGGGATGGGCACTACCTGCGTGATGATTGTCATCAGGGGGAATGCTGTATACTATGGACACGTAGGCGATAGCAGGCTGTATTATCACTCTATGGGGCGCTTACATCGCCTCACTACGGATGACTCCTTCGTACAAGAGCTTGTCAACCGTGGGATGATCACAGACGACGAAGCGCGCACACATCCTCGCCGCAATGAAATATTGAAGGCACTCGGCACACACCCTACCGTAGAAGTCAGCGTAGGAGTACAGCCGATAATCCCCTTCAAAGATGATATTTTCTTGCTTTGTACCGACGGCCTCAACGGCCCGCTCTCCGATAACCAAATTGGGGAAGTACTCAATCAACCACTCAATATCCAACATAAGGCCTTACAACTAGTACAGATGGCCAATCATTTGGGCGGAGAAGACAATATCACTGTACAGCTGGTTGAGTTTTTCAATGCAGCACCCACGCTAGGGCAGGTCTCTTTTGCTAACCCCCAACAGCAAACAGCCATTCCCCCCCCCCCACTTGACCAAACCCAGCCCGAGCCTAGCGCACAAATCATCCGTCCTCAGCGCCAAGAAACTCCCCAAAACCCTATTATCCATAAAAAAAAAGCCACAACTAAGCCAGAAACCAACTCCAACACCCAACGCCCCCAACAAAACCCAACACAACGCCGAGAACCACAACGACAGCAAGTACCACGCTACCAACAACCAAATACCCACAACAACCAAAATACTTGGGATTGGGATATAGCCCCCAGCACCCAAGCCCTCGGCATCCTGAGCCTCTTGGCAGTAGTGTTGGGCTTTGTTTATTTTTCGGATGCCCGCCCAGCTATCCAAAAACGCCTCTATGGCGTAGAGCAAATGCCGGTATCCTATACCGACTCCTTGGGCATCACCCGAAAGCTAGACCCCGAAGCCCGCATTTCCAAAAGAGTAGAACGCCGCATACTCAACTATGCCGTAGACAACAGCAGCTTGTTGCGTTGGATGTTTTCGGCTTATGTAGAAACCAGAGAGACCGTAGAAAAAGTAAACAATGTTAGGCGAGATATCGATAGCACCCTCAACAACGTGCGCCAAATGGGCACACAAGTGCAAAAAGGCCTACAAAAGCTGCCCTTCAACCGACATAACCAGAAAATCGAAAATATCGCCGACCAATATGGCATTAGCTTGCGCGAGCTCATGGAGCTCAACAAAGTCTCTTCGCTGCGTGAGCTGCGCCGCCTCGACAGCCTCGTCTTGCCCGAAAAAGCCAACCCTAGAAAAGAATGGCTAGAAGATAACGAAGAAGAGGAAGAAGAATAAAAGACCAAAACAAGACAGCGTGCAACAACGCTGTAAATAACAAAGCAAGCAAAGCTTGCAATTGTGCTGAAAGCAACTTACATTTGGAAATCTTGAGCCGAAGCGCGTCTTATCGCTGGGCAATGCCGATAAGGTATTGCCGAGAGGAAAGTCCGGGCAACATAGAGCATCGTACTTCCTAACAGGAAGGCGCGCCGCAAGCGGGCACGGCGCGACAGAAAGTGCCACAGAAAATATACCGCCTCCCTCACCGGAGGTAAGGGTGAAAAGGTAGGGTAAGAGCCTACCGCGCAGCCGGCGACGGCTGTGGCAGGGTAAACCTTACGAGTTGAAAGGCCAAATAAACCGGCGTGCTGCGCTCAGGCGCAGCAGAAGGGTTGCTCGCCCAAGCCGGAGGGTAGGTCGATAAAGGGTATCCGTGAGGATATTCATAGATAAATGATAAGAAATGCCCCACAAAGGCATTACAGAACCCGGCTTACAACGCTTCGCTCAAGGAAGAGCCCGCAAATTTTTACCCAAAATCATACGGCTGCAGCAGGAGTTTTGAAAAAACCTGCTAACTTTGATACTGCCAAATACGTATGTGCAAAACAAGTTTTAACCCATACACTTACACCCGCCCCAAGCAACGCCCAAGCTCTTGTACATGCATACCGGCAACCTCAAAGCTTGATATATAGGCGTTTTCCGCACTCAACCCTCAGCGTAATATGGCCAAAATACTAATCATTGATGACGAAAAAAGCATCCGCTACACCTTGCGCGACATCCTTGAGTTTGAAAAATACGAAGTAGATGAAGCGCAAGACGGTGAAGAAGGTTTTCAGATGCTCCAAAATGGAGAATATGATGTAGCCCTCTGCGATATTCAAATGCCCAAAATGAACGGTATCGAGCTGCTCGAAAAATACAATACCGACATCCAAGGCGACACCCAATTCATCATGATTACGGCTTATGGCTCCATCAAAATGGCCGTTGAAGCCACCAAAAAGGGAGCCTACGACTTTATCCAGAAGCCACCCGACCTCAACCGTCTCCTGCTCTGTGTACGTAATGCGCTGGACAAGTCGAACCTCGTAACCGAAACCAAAGCGCTACGAACCGAAACCAAGCTGCTGCGCAAAAAAGTATCACGTACCTATGATATCATCGGCGAATCTGACCCCATCAACCGCGTCAAAGAGATGATCGAAAAGGTAGCCCCAACAGACGCACGGGTGCTCATCACCGGCCCCAATGGCTCGGGAAAAGAACTGGTCTGCAAATGGATTCACGCCAAAAGTGGACGTGTAGACAAACCACTCATAGAGGTCAACTGCGCGGCCATCCCCGGAGAATTGATTGAAAGTGAGCTTTTTGGGCACGAAAAAGGCGCGTTTACCTCTGCCGTCAAACAACGCATCGGCAAGTTTGAACAGGCCAACGGAGGTACGCTCTTCCTCGACGAAATTGGCGATATGAGCCTGCCTGCGCAAGCCAAAGTCTTGCGCGCCTTACAAGAAGGCAAAATCACCCGTGTAGGAGGCGACAAGGAAATCAAAGTAGACGTACGGGTAGTAGCCGCCACCAACAAAGACCTGCGCGAAGAAATCAAAAATAATACCTTCCGAGAAGACCTTTACCACCGTATCGGTGTTATCCTTATACACGTACCCCCGCTCAACGAGCGCCGTGCGGACATACCCCTGCTGGTGGAGAAATTCCTCAATGATATCGCCGAGGATTATGGCGCAGCCCCCAAAAAAATTACACCCGAAGCCGTAACCCGTATGCAAGCCCTCGAATGGACTGGCAACATCCGCGAACTACGCAATGTCGTAGAGCGTTTGGTGATTATGAGTAGCAATGACATCATTACGGAAGAAGATGTGGTCAATTATGCCCCACCACCACACGTGCCTACCAAATCAGAATCTTAACAACGATTTGGGATTGACGATTGTCCATCTACACTCGTAAATCTAAAATCGTAAATCACCCGGCTAGGCTCTTAAATTGTACAGATACAGCATACAAGCTTCGAAAATAATCGCATATCCCGCCCATAATATTTGCTTGAGAACGGAATATACGCTAATTTTGCATTTGTAATTTGCTTTTTTCGCTACTTCCAAGGCGCGGCTTGTTGCTCACAATCAATCGTTTGAATGAATTTTATACCCCTCGTGCAAAGCATCTTGGAGCAAAACCTTGATGATACATACTTTGTGGTTGACCTGACACAAAGCCCTAGCCCTAAGGGCATAAAAGTAAAAATACTCCTAGATGGCGACCACGGAGTCGATATAGACTATTGCGCCACCATCAGCCGACACATCGGCGCGGCACTTGATGCCAACCCCGATATTACTGAAGCCTATGTATTAGAAGTTTCTTCGCCAGGAGTAGACGCTCCGCTGAAGCTCAAACGCCAATACCCCCAACATATAGGTCGGACGCTTCAGCTGAAGCTCGCCGACCAAAGCACCCTTGAAGGGGAGCTGCGCCAAGTCTCCGACGAAGCGCTCCAAATAGTGCCCAAAGCACCTAAGAAAAGTAAAAAAGCCCCCGACACTGCACCTTCCCCAGAGGTAGTCTCGGTACCCTTTGATAATATTAAGCAAGCCACTGTACTGATTTCTTTTTAGCAATGAATAGTGCTGAACTCATTAGCTCTTTTGCCGAATTTGCAAGAGAGAAAAACATGGATAAAACCCGCATCTCCGAAATGCTCGAAGAGGTGATGCGCGCCATGATTCGTAAAAAATACGGAAGCGACGAAAACTTCGATGTCATTGTCAATGCGGAAAGCGGCGACCTCGAAATGCGCCGCGTGCGTACTATCGTGGCCGATGACTCCGAAGACCTAGGCCTGCCCGACACAGTAAGCCTCTCGGAAGCCCGCAAGGTAGAACCCGATTTCGAAATTGGAGAAGAATTTGCTGAAGATATCAAATTAGAAGACTTTGGCCGCCGCATCGTATTGACCGCCCGCCAAACTTTGATTCAGAAAATCAAGGACATCGAAAAAGATAGCTTCTACCGCAAATACAGCGAGCAGCAAGGTGATATCATCACTGCCGAAGTCTACCAAGTGCTAGGTCGTGAGATTATCTTGCTTGACAAAGAAGGCAACGAGCTTGTGTTACCCAAAGGAGAGCAAATCCCCAAAGACCGCTTCCGCAAGGGCGATGTTATCCGGGCTGTCATCCATAAGGTAGACCTCATCAACGGAGTCAACCCCAAAGTAATTCTTTCGCGTACATCGCCGGAGTTTTTGGAGCGCTTATTTGAGCAAGAAATTCCCGAAATCACGGACGGCCTCATCGCCATCCGCAAAATCGTACGCGAGCCGGGTGAGCGCGCCAAAGTAGCCGTAGAATCATTCGATGACAGGATAGATCCTGTGGGCGCTTGCGTAGGGATGAAAGGCTCACGCATCCACAGCATCGTACGCGAGCTCAACAACGAAAATATCGATGTTATCAACTACACCGATAACCTCGAACTATACATCAGCCGTACCCTGAACCCTGCGCGCATCTCCTCTACCAAGGTAGAAGAAAACGGGCGCGTATCCGTATTCCTTAAGCCAGACCAAGTTCCCTTGGCTATTGGCAAAGGAGGATTTAACATCAAGCTCGCCAGCCGATTAGTAGGTATGGAAATTGATGTATTCAGAGATGCGGAAGACTTTGAAGAAGAAGACGATGTGGAATTGGTAGAGTTTGAAGGAGAAATCGAAAACTGGATTCTCGAAGAACTCAGCCGCATCGGCCTCGATACCGCCCGAAGTGTCCTCGACCTTGGCCGCGCTGAGCTCATCAAGCGCAGCGACCTCGAAGAGGAAACCATCGACTACTTGCTCGACCTCTTGCAAAAAGAATTTGAAGAGTAAGTTGATACTGCGATGATACCAGAGCCACAAATTTACCCCAACCGAAACCTCCACATACTTTATCTCCGTTTATAAAAAAAGGACTCGAATTAGCATTTATGGTAGAAGAAAAAATGATCAGGCTTAGCCAAGCCACACGCGAACTCAACATTGGCATCTCCACCATCAAGGAATACCTTGCCGACGCAGGTATAGAACTTGGGGAGGCAAATGCCAATACCAAGATTACTTTGTCGCAATTTGCAATCATTGCGAAAAAAATGGGCGTGGAGGTAGAGGTAAAGCCCGCAAAATCCCCAGAGCGTACAGCTCCCAAAGAATCGCCCGCCGCCGAAAGCCCCGCTTCGGCCACTCCAACACCCGAAAAAACTGCTTCTACCACTGATGCTAAAACTCCTGAGGCCACTCCAAAAGCCGACCCGCAGCCTAGCGCCGAGCAACAAGCAGTAGAAAAACCTGCCCCAAAGGAGTCTTCGGAAGAAAAAATAGAGACCAAATTGCAAGGCCTCAAGGTATTGGGCAAAATAGACCTGCCCGAAACCAATAGAAACGATGGCCGAAACAAGAAGAAAAAGCAAAAACCTGCTCCGGAAGTTGCCCAGCCCAAAAAAGACAAGCCCGCAACAACCCATACCGAAAAAATAGAAAAAGCAGCGCCGCCTACAACCAATACCCCAAAAGCGGAAACGACCCCAGCTGCCGAACTAGCCAAAACAGCCACAAGCAATACGCCTACAACTACGAAAGATGCTGACAAACCCACCGAAAGTCAGACTCCTAAAGCAACCCAAAAACCTGAAGCGCCTAAAGAAACCCCTAAGGCGCAAACCACACCGGCTGAAAAGCCAAAAGAAGATTCTGTGAAAGAAGTTATCAGTGAAAAACCCGCCGAGCAAGAGGTAATCAAGGCCAAGGCCGAAACCCTCAGCGGCTTGACTGTATTGGGCAAAATAGAGCTACCAGTAGATCGCTCTTCGAGAAGGAAGCCAAAAAACAAACCTATCGCCTCGTCGGACGATAGCGTCAAGAAAAAGAAAAAACGCAAAAAGCGCGTGGGCGAAGGCTCTGATGCCCCAGCCACCCCCAACAATAACGCCCCTAATACTGGCGCTGCCGGCAATAACAATGATGCCAACAGACCCCGTACGGACAACCGCAACAATAACAACAACCAACAACAGCGCAACAACGATAACCGTAACCGCCCACAGCGCAACCAAAGAAATACCCCGCCACCAGCAGGGCAGCCACAAGGCGAAATATCTGCCAAACAAGTACAAGACCGCCTAAAGGCTACGCTCAACAAAATGAGCAATACCAGTGGCTCTACCGGCAAGAAAAAACGCCGCAACAAATCAAGAGACGCAGAGTTGTCTCCTGAAATGATGGAGGACAACAACGTGTTGCGCGTAACAGAGTTTATCTCTGTAAGTGACATCGCTAGCCTGATGGATGTATCGGTCAATGAAGTAATCTCGGCTTGCCTCAACCTCGGGATGTTTGTCTCTATCAACCAACGCCTCGACGCAGAGGCCATCGAGTTCATTGCTGATGAATTTGATTATAAAGTAGAGTTTACCACGGTCGAAGAAGAAGACAAACTTAAAGAAGACGAAGAACCGGATGCTGAAGAAGATCTAGAACACCGCGCCCCTATCGTAACGATTATGGGACACGTAGACCACGGTAAAACTTCTTTGCTTGACTATATACGCAAAACCAATGTAACCTCGCAAGAGGCCGGAGGTATCACCCAACACGTGGGCGCTTATAGTGTCAATACAGGCAACAACAAGAAAATTACGTTCTTGGATACTCCCGGACACGAAGCCTTTACGGCGATGCGTGCTCGTGGTGCTAGAGTAACCGACATCGTCATCCTGGTAGTCGCAGCCGACGATAGCGTGATGCCCCAAACAGAAGAGGCTATCAATCACGCCCTCGTAGCTGGTGTGCCTATCGTAGTAGCCATCAACAAAATAGATAAGCCTACAGCCAATCCCGAAAAAATTCGCAAGGAACTGGCCGAGAAAAACATCCTCGTCGAAAGCTGGGGCGGTAAATACCAAGACCAAGAAATTTCGGCCAAAACAGGCCTAGGTGTCGAAGACCTACTCGAAAAAGTACTCATCGAAGCCGAAATCCTCGAACTCAAGGCCAACCCCAATCGCAATGCTGTTGGTACGGTAATCGAAGCCTCGCTCGACAAAGGCCGTGGCTATGTAACCAATGTCTTGGTACAGACCGGAACAATGCGCGTAGGAGATGTCATCTTAGCAGGCTCTTCTTTTGGCCGTGTTAAGGCGATGACCGACCACCTAGGTCGGCGTGTCAAGGCCGCAGGGCCTTCCTTCCCCGTACAGGTGCTTGGCCTCAACGGCGCACCACAAGCCGGAGACGTGTTCAAGGTAATGGACAATGAGCGCGAAGCCCGCGAAATCGCCTCCAAGCGCGAGCAGATTCTCCGCCAACAGGCTATCCGCGCTACCAAAGGCCTTACCCTCGACGAAATTGGCCGCCGCCGCGCCTTAGGCAACTTCAAGGAGCTCAAAATCATTGTCAAAGGGGACGTAGACGGCTCTATCGAAGCCCTTTCTGACTCTTTGCTACAGCTCTCTACAGAAGAGATCGAAGTAAAAATCATCCACAAAGCTGTAGGGCAAATTTCCGAATCGGATATCCTATTGGCTAGCGCATCTGAGGCCATCATCTTGGGCTTCCAAGTACGCCCATCGGCCAACGCACGTAAGTTAGCAGAGCAAGAGAAAGTAGAAATCAAACTCTACTCTATCATCTACGACGCTATCAACGAAGTACGCGATGCGATGGAGGGGATGTTGGCTCCGAAAGTAGAAGAAGAAATTGTGGGTAATGTGGAAATTCGTGAGACCTTCAAAATCTCGAAAGTAGGTACGGTAGCCGGATGTTATGTTACGGATGGATACATCAAGCGTACTAACCGCATCCGCATCATTCGTGATGGTATCGTTATCTACGAAGGAGAACTGGCTACGCTCAAACGCTTCAAAGATGATGTCAACGAAGTACGTGCCGGCTACGAATGTGGTCTCAATATCAGAGGCTTCAATGATATCAAGGTCGGCGATGTGGTAGAAAGCTACGAGCAACGCGAAACCAAGCGTACACTCTAAGCCCCTGCCCCACGCAATGGTCTGTATAAATTCCTTAAAAGCCATCCTATACAGGGTGGCTTTTTGTTTGCTGGAGCGCCTAAAACCAACAATACAAGAAGGCCGGTTTTGCCAAAATACTGTTCTTTGGAACTGAGCATATCGTTTGTTTTGTTTTGGGCGAAGTCAGGCTTTCTAAAAAATGCCGTATCTTTGTACAATTGACTGAAAACCACCGGTACACCCTATGACAGCAGCTTTTCTTGCCGTGGCGGCCTTCCCTTTAGTTTTTGTGGGAGGCTACCTGTTGTTTGCCAATCTCTTCAAAATCATCCCTGTTCACAAACATTTCAGACCTACTCCCGGCGGTATCGATATTGTCCTGACTTCTAACGGGGCGCATACCGATATTTGCCTGCCCTTCCAAAATACATATTTTGACTGGGGGCAGATCATAGACCTTCAACAATTTGCTCCCACCCACCCACAATACATTGCCTTTGGGTGGGGTGATAAGGGCTTTTATCTCGATACCCCCACTTGGGGTGAGCTAAAGCCCTCTGTAGCCGCCAAAGCGCTTTTTGGGCTAAGCCGCGCAGTGATGCACATATCGCTTTTTGAGGGCTATCCTCCACAAGATAAGTACTACCAAATCATCAGTATCAGCCCAGAGCAATATGCTCGCTTGGTAGACTATATTCAGCTCTGGTTTGATTATGACGAAGAGGGGCAGCTCATCCGTATCCCCTTTGGTGGCCTGCCCGCCTACGAGCAACTCAACGACAACTTTTATGAGGCACAAAGCCGCTACCACTTTTTCAAGACTTGCAATTGTTGGGTCAATCAGGTGCTCAAACATGTAGGCATCAAAACCGCCCTCTGGACACCCTTTGCCCCCTCACTTTTTTATCATTATCAACTCGAAGAGCCGCCTAACAATAGCACTTTGGCGGCCTAAACCACTGAATTTTCGCCTATGGCTGCCCCAGCTTTTGTGGATACACCCACACTTTACCGATATTATCTCGAAGCCCAACAACGGGTTTCTACCGATACACGCAGCCTGAAAGGCGGCGAGCTTTTTTTTGCACTCAAAGGCGAGCACTTCGATGCCAACCTGTTTGCGGCTCAGGCGTTGGAGCAGGGCGCAGCCTATGTCATTATGGACAATCCCAGTGCTATCCCCAACAACGACCCTCGCTATCGGCTCGTGCCCGATAGCCTAAGCGCCTTGCAAGCACTGGCCGCACACTACCGCCGCCAATGGCAGTTTCCGGTGTTGGCTATTGGTGGCTCCAATGGCAAAACAACCACCAAGGAGTTGATCAAGGCTGTATTGGCAACCCGATACCGCACCTTTGCCACCCCGGGCAACCTCAACAACCATATTGGCGTGCCCCTGTCGATCTTGGCTACCCCCCCCGACACCCAAATAGGCGTGCTAGAGTTGGGCGCCAATCATATCGGCGAAATAGCCCTTCTGTGTGAAATAGCCCAGCCCACCCACGGCCTTATTACCAATATTGGGCTTGACCATCTGGAAGGTTTTGGCAGCCTCGAAGGCGTAGCACAAGCCAACAGCGAGCTATATTATTACCTCCTCAAAAACGGGGGGCTTATTTTTGTCAATAGTCAAGAGCCACACTTGCTACGTATGGCCGCCCGATTCCCACGCGAGCGCCAAATACGCTACCCACAACCCACCGATGACTTCTGCCTAACGGCACAAGAGGGAGGTTTTTTTGTACGCTACCAAGCCTCTACCGGCCACAGCATCCAAACCCAACTCTTTGGGCAATACAACTTCTTCAACATCGCCTCGGCACTGTGTGTCGGGCATCATTTTCAAGTAGCAGAAGCCGCCGCTCACGAAGCTGTGGCCGCTTATGCCCCCTCAAACAATCGCTCGCAGGTAGTACAAAAGGGAAGCAACACCATCTTGCTCGATGCTTATAATGCCAACCCCAGCTCTATGGAGCAGGCCATAGTAAGCTTTGGAAAGATTGCTGCAAAACAAAAAATGGTCATCCTAGGAGATATGTATGAGTTGGGAGAGGCCTCGACAGAAGCACACCGCAACCTAGGGGCACAAGTAGCCACTCAACAGTTTGATATTGTAGTATTTTTTGGGCAGATGATTCAGCCTGCTCTCGAACACAACCCCAAGGCGTATTACTTTAATGATAAGTTCTCGCTACATAACTGGCTACAAGACCAAGCCCTGACTGAGACGCATGTGCTCGTCAAAGGCTCTAGGGGAGTCAAACTGGAGACGGTGTTGGATTTTATCTAACAAATCGTTTTATACCAAGACTCACTTGATTTGAGGATTTAGGGGACATTCAACAACCATCTCATTATTTGTTGAATGCCCCCTAATTAGTCGGGCACACCACTGGCTTTTGTCGTTATTGTGTTTATTGACACCTTGGGTACTCAGCCTACATTTACTCACAAAGGACACAAAGTATGTGCAAAGAGCGCAAAGAAGAGGCAAGTATCAGTGGTGTTGTGCATTTTTTGGAGAGCCTTTGTGATAAAAAACAAAATGAGAAAACGCCTGATGGTGTGCTACTACTCGACTTGTTTTTTTTGATTCTCAGAGATTTTCAGTACATATATTTCCCAAACCAATTTTGATTGGGTATAGGTGTTCATAGCGCCAACCCATCACTAAACTCAAGTAGCGCTTTGGGGTGTATTTTGAACAAACCAAGCCTACTTGCGTTATTATAACACAATAGTTATCAATTATGCAAAAGGCGTTGCCATTTTTTCCACTCTCGATAGTGGTCTTTCCTGGTGAAATACTCAATCTACATGTATTCGAACCAAGGTACAAACAGCTCATCCACGAATGCGCAGAACACGAAACCACTTTTGGCATTCCTACTTTTATTGACAAAGTGCTTTCTGGGATGGGTACCGAAATTGCCTTGCTCAACATTGAGCGCGTGTATGATGATGGTCGGATGGATATCCGCACACAGGGCTTGCAACCTTTCAAGATTCTGAGCTTTGTCAACCCCATAGAGGGCAAATTATATGCTGGTGGAGAGGTCAGTATCATAAGCCGCCACCCTGACCTTGAGCCTCTCCAATACGGAGAGCTGCTCATCAGTCTGACCAAGGAGCTACACCAATACTTAAATGTAGACAAAGAACTTCCCGATGCGTTTGTGGCTGATTTGTCGTACCAATTGGGTCATAAGATAGGGTTGTCGATTACACAAGAATCCCAATTACTTCAAATAGACTCCGAGAATACCCGTAGGGAGTTTCTCATTGCTCATCTACAGGCAGCCATTCCGATTGTCAGAGAGATGGAGCGCGCCAAGGCATTGATTCAGATGAATGGGCATTTCAAACATTTTGACCCACTCAATTTCTAGCAATACAAAAGCCACCCCAAGATGAGGTGGCTTTTTTTAGGAAAAATAATGGATGTTGATGCTTACCCGCCGAAGTCGTCAAAACGGATATTTTCTTCGGGGATGCCCAAGTCATAGAGCATTTTGTTGACGGCATCGTTCATCAAAGGGGGGCCACAGAGATAGAACTCAATCTCCTCTGGCTCGGCGTGTTTGCTGAGGTAGTTATCATACAACACTTGGTGGATGAACCCTACATAGCCTTCGCCATCTTTATCATCAATATCTTTCTTCACCTTCCAGTCATCGCTTGGCAGCGGCTCAGAAAGCGCGATGTGGTAGCTGAAATTGGGGAAATCTTTCTCGATAGCTCGGAAGTGTTCGGTATAGAAAAGCTCGCGTCGTGAGCGACCACCATACCAATAAGACACCTTACGCCCGCTCTTCTCGGTGTGGAAGAGGTGGAAGATATGAGAGCGTAGAGGAGCCATACCCGCACCACCACCGATGTAGATCATTTCTCTTTCGGTAGGATTGATGTGGAACTCTCCATAAGGGCCAGAAATCATCACCTTGTCGCCAGGCTTACGTGAGAACACATAAGACGAACATACCCCGGGATTGACATCCATCCACTTGTTGTTGGCTCTATCCCAAGGCGGGGTAGCAATACGGATATTGAGCATGATGATGTTTCCTTCGGCGGGGTGGTTGGCCATAGAGTAAGCACGGAACTGCTCTTCTTCATTGACCATGCGCAGCGACCATAGGTTGAACTTGTCCCAGTCTTCTTTGAACTTATCTTTTCCGGCAGGGTCTTCAGGGTGTGGCGCAATGTCCATATCCTTAAAATCAACCGTAATAATAGGTACATCGATTTGAATGTAGCCGCCTGATTCGAAGTGGAGTGTTTCGCCTTCGGGAAGTTTTACGACAAATTCTTTGATGAAGGTAGCCACGTTATAGTTGGATACCACTTCACATTCCCATTTTTTGATACCGAAAATCTCTTCGGGAACGCGGATTTTCATGTCGTTTTTCACTTTCACTTGGCAAGCCAAGCGTACTTTTTCTTGGCGCTCTTTTCGAGTGAGTTGGCCTACTTCGGTGGGGAGGACATCTCCTCCGCCTTCTTCCACCACACACTTACACATCGCACAAGTACCTCCGCCACCACAGGCCGAAGGCAAGAACATGCTCTCGGCAGACAGTGTGGAGAGTAGGGTGGAGCCGGCCTGTACAACTCTAGGGTTGGCCTCATCTCCATTGATGATTATTTTGACGGGTCCGCTCTGCACAAGTTTTGATTGTGCAAATAACAAGAGCATGACCAGCAAAAGAATCACGAAGGTGAATGCAATAATAGCAGCGACTACGGTCATAATCAATGTATGTTTGGTTTTATTGAATTTGCGTTTTAGGTGCGCTTATTCTTGAAGTGCAAATATATTGAATTAGGGGCTGAATTACTATGGGCTTTAAGGGCTTTTTTTAGGGGTATTAAGGTTTTTATACTAGGGTTTACTGATTTAAGGATTCACTGGACTTGATTTTCTTGATTCTCAATGATTCTTAGACCATCTATTTCCAAAACTCCCAGACTACACCCAATCAAATTTGACTTGGAAAATGTATATGTTGAAAATGCTTCAGGAGCCCATAAATCCTCAAACTAAGCACATCTTGGTACACATTCAGGAATCGAACAGTGTGTAGAGTCAAAAGGTTGTGTTTGGCGTTGTTTTTTTGTGTTCGAAAGAGGAAATTAAGAAAAAAATCACCCTTCGAAGCAATTTGGTACAATTTTGTAGCATTGTTTGAGAAGATGTATTTGGCCCTTTGTTTGTTGTTCTTGAGCGTGTTTATATGCCTAAACTATTATATGTTGCGCAGTGTTTGGAGTGGTGTCAGGGTTTAGTATGGCCAGAGGGCTGGGAGGCCGTCTGTGTTCATACCATTGATGTATTGGAGGAGCCACTGCCAGCGTTGTTGGTCTTAGACATATCGGGTATGGAAACCGAGCAGGCCTTGGGTTTATTGGCGGCTTGGCAGTCGCAAGCATCGACAAGCCAACTACCCGTGTTGTTGCTTACCCCTCCTCTGACAGAAGAAGCGCTTGGCCAATACCTCAAGATGGGAGTAAGTGACTATGTACTGCTACCCTTGTCGGGGCTTACTTTAGGGTTACGTCTACAGCAACTATTGGCAACACAACAACAACTACAGACCATCCAACAGCAAAAGTTGGCTCTAGCGGAGCTTCATCAAACCAGAGAGCGTTTTCTCTCGATTTTGGGGCATGACTTGCGCAGCCCGCTCAACTCTTTACATTCTTTTGCCTACCTCATCAGCCAACACCTCGATGCACTCAGCCGGGAGGAACTACAACAATTAGGCGAAGACCTTACCCATGCGGTCAAATATCTTCACAAGCTGCTCGACAGCTTGCGCGAGTGGGCGGTTGCGCCTCAGGCTGCCCATACCATTCCCCATAATGTTGTGTTGCAGCATCTTATCGAAGAAAATATTCAGCTTATGAGACATCTGGCTAGCCAAAAGACCATAACGGTGTCTAACGAAGTAAGTGAAAAACACTGGGTACAGGCTGACCGCAATGCGCTGCGCGCCATTATCCGTAATTTGCTTTCCAATGCGCTCAAGTTCACCCCCCAAGGCGGTGAGGTGGTGTGGAGCGCCCTGCCTTTGTCCGACACTGTGCTTGAAGTTTGTATACGTGATAATGGTGTGGGGATGAACGAAGAGATGTTGGGGCAGCTTTTTGAGCCCAACCACCGGTTCAGTACCAAAGGCACTGCCGGCGAGCAAGGTACAGGGCTAGGGCTGATACTCTGCCGAGAGCTCATCATTCAGATTGGGGGAGAAATCAGGCTCGAAAGCAGCCCCGAACAGGGCATGTCTGTGTACTTTACCCTTGCCTTGGCTGCGCCCAACCCTGATACAGAAAGCCTACAGCCATGAAAGAAGGCTGCATTAGCAAGCGTTCGTTATTCTTTGCCTCTACCAAGCTCATTGAGTTTGCGCTGCAAGAACCGTAAGTCATCGTCTTTTTCTAGGAGCAGTTCTTCGAGCTCAGCTATTTCTTTGAGCGCTTCGGCCAGCTCTAGCCTAATATCACTACAAGCGTCGGCCTCTTTGGTCGCATTTTTCTTAAAAGCCTCGTATGCTTGGCTGATACGATTGAGTTCTTGCAATAAATTATTGACATACACATCATTATTCTCTTGCGCGCGGCGCATTGCAGTAGTATCTTGTTGGAGCGTTTCCAACGCATCGTACAATGACTCTACTTGCAGGCGCATATGTTCGGTTTCATCTTTTGCCTGCTGGGCTTGTATTTGGCAAATGCTGTCCCGTAGCCGCAGAGCCTCCATCTGCTCTTGGTGTTGTCGGTATTTTTGAGGGGTCATGATACACCCTGTAACACTACTAAGAGCCAGTAACCAAAGCCCCAAGGGCACTGAGAATGGCAGTATACGGAGCTTATTCATGGTGATTGCTAGTTGTTTGTTTTTGGTGAATACACAGTCCACAGCTTTGTCAGGCGAACCTTTCAAGCACCTTGGTTGTTTGGCCTAAGTGAATTATGTACTTTTGCAAGTCTGGTAATCAAATGCTTTTGGGCGCTACCTAAGTGAGTAAATTTAGGCAAGTTTGAGAACATTAAAAAGCACCTGTACCGAAATCACAAGTTCTGTGCCACCTCTATAGCCCACACGGGCAAGGGCTTAGCACACCAAAACCGCCTTGTCTACCCCCTCCTCTTAACCCAACTAGGTGATTATTCTTTGATTTATGGCTAATTCTGCAAGCGCACACATCCCCCCCTTGAGTTTTTATAACTCCCTCAGCAAAGAGAAAGAAGTTTTTGAGCCGCTCAACCCTCCTTTTGTAGGGATGTATGTGTGTGGCCCTACAGTATATAACGAGCCGCACATTGGCAATGCACGTCCGGCGATTTTTTTTGATGTTGTAGCGCGTTATCTGCGTTATTTGGGCTATCGAGTGCGCTATGTCCGCAATATCACTGATGTAGGCCACCTATTGGGCGATACCAATGAGGGCGAAGACCGCATCTCGCGCCAAGCCCGCCTCGACCAGCTAGAACCGATGGAAATTGTTCACAAATACACCCATGCCTACCATCAGGTAATGGACGCTCTGGGGGTATTGCGCCCCAGCATTGAGCCTACAGCTACCGGCCATATTGTAGAACAAATAGCGCTCGTACAGCAAATCATCGATGCAGGCCTTGCCTATGAGAGCCATGGCTCGGTGTATTTTGATGTCCGTAAATATTCCGAAAATGAAAACTATGGTGAGCTTTCAGGGCGCGTTATCGACGAACTACTAGCCCAAACCCGCGAGCTGGACGGGCAAGAAGAAAAGCGTTTTTCGGCAGATTTTGCTCTTTGGAAAAAAGCTTCTCCCGAACACCTCATGCGCTGGCCTTCACCTTGGGGAGAGGGCTTTCCCGGCTGGCACTTAGAGTGTACCGTAATGAGTACCAAATACTTAGGACAAACCTTTGATATTCATGGCGGCGGGATGGACTTGCAGTTCCCACACCACGAGTGCGAAATAGCACAAGCCAAAGCCGCTCACAAAGGGCAAGCGCCAGTCAAATATTGGCTACACAATAACATGATTACCATCAACGGTCAGAAGATGAGCAAGTCTTTGGGCAATTTTATTACCATCCCCCAACTGCTCAATGGTGACCACGAGACCCTCAGCCGCCCTTATTCGCCGATGACAGTGCGCTTCTTCATCTTACAAGCGCATTACCGTAGCACGCTCGACTTCTCCGATGCTTCGCTCGAAGCCGCTGCCAAGGGCTACAAAAAACTTATCAATGGGCTACGTATTCTCAAAAAAATGGAATATCCTAGCAACGCTGATACGACAGCCATTGACCCCAAGGCTGAGGCTCAGATACACCAGTTTTGTGATAATACCCTGCGTGGTATGAACAATGACCTCAATACAGCCTTGGCCATCGGACAGCTGTTTAATCTCAACAAGAAAATCAATGCCTTCTACAATAATCCTGACTCTATCACTAGCATCAGCAAAGATGCTTTTGAACGGATGAAGCTGCTCTATATCAGTTTTGTAGAAGATATTCTCGGCTTGCAAGAAGAGAAGCCCAAAGACTCTGAAGCACTCATCGAGGCCATGTTGCAACTCTACAAACAAGCCAAGGAGCTAAAAGATTATGAAAAAGTGGATGAAATTAGAGGGTTTTTTAAACAAAATCAGCTGATTATCAAAGACTTAAAACACCTTATCGATTGGGCTTATGAAGAATAAGGGAGTTGCGATTGACGAACTAAAATCCCAAATTGTCAATCGTCAATCCCAAATACATATGGGGGAAGCATCTTGTTTATTTTCGTGAAATTCTGGAGGGAGTATCCAGCCCTTGAACCAAGCCGTGGGTAGCCTTGGCAATGGCCGTAATCAGCTGATGCATATTGTCAAGCGCCAAGGTAGACACCTCGTCGGTTACTTGGTGGTAGTGTGTGTCTGTATCAAGCGGGACACTGGAGAGTGTGTGGGCTGGAATACCGGCACGGGCCAACGTAGCATTATCGGAGCGGTAAAAAAGCTTGAGCTGTGGATAAGGGTCGGGCAAGATTTGATATACACTGCCTGCCAAGGCTTTTTGCAAAAGCGGCCCAAGGGTAGATTTCTCGAAGCCTGTCAAAAACAGTGATTTTTCACCAAATTTTGATACCTTTCCTATCATCTCGATATTGATGCCAGCACTCACCAACTCAGGGGTGATTGTTTGTGTAAAATATCGTGAGCCATAGCCTCCTACCTCTTCGGCTGTAAAGGCCACAAAATACAGGTCTCGTATGGGTTTGGGTGTTTGTTGGGCAAAATGTTTTGCCAACAACATCACCGCTACCACGCCCGAAGCATCATCATCGGCTCCGTTGGCAATGCTGTCGCCAGCCGCATTGGGCGGTAAGATACCGATATGGTCATAATGTGCCGAAAAGATCACACTTCCCTTAGCAGGCTCTTGCCCCTCTAGCCGCCCAATGACATTGTGTAGGCGCAGCCCTTGTGGTTGGCTCAATTGGCAGTATAGCTCTTGCGCCTCTACAGGGGTAGCCAATACGACCAATAAGGCCGTTAGCGGGCTAGGCACTAGCGACTGGGCGTTTACTTCGGCTTTGATAATGTTGTGGAAAAAGTCGGCCAGATGAGGCGCCACCACCACTAGCTGTGGTGCCGTTATCTCCTGTACATGCATTTCGGGATGTTGGCTTTGCGCCAGGCACTCCCGCCAAAAGGTAAGCCAAGTATCTTCGGCCTGTGTCAGATTTCCATCTATTATCGTGAGGCAAGCTTCTGCTGCCTGAAAGCGCATTTCGGGAAAAGAAGACAACAAAGCCCAACGTTCTTCGTCTAGGCTGCGATCGCCAATGAGTACCTGAGCCTGTAGCGCATTTTTATCTATTTTGGCAAAAGATTGAAAATGGGCTTGTAAGCCTTGCGCTTGGAAATACTGGTGGATATATTGCGCGGCCTGATCTAGCTCGGGGCTTCCGGTAGCGCGCCCACGCATCGCATCAGCCGCCAGAAATGTCAACAATGTTTCCATTTCTTGCCGGTCTATTTCGGGAGAAAGCGAAGAAGAGGTTTGTTGGCAGTAGCCGTTTAGCGTGCCCATTAGGGCACATATCAGCAATAGGCGGTACGACCACGCCCTAGAAAGGCGGCTGATGGGTTCAAAACTGGAGCTTGTCATACAGTTAGGGGAGTTTGTGGAGCGTTTAGCGAATCCGGTCAGGGTTTTGTTGGATGAAGTGGCTCCATCCTTTGTTTTTGGTTTGTGGTAAGTTGGCCTGAAAATGGTGGCAAAGTGCTACGCCGATGGCATCGGTCGCATCGAGTTCTATTTTTTGGAGATTGGGCGCATAGATTAGTTGAGGCAACATTGCGGCTACCTGCTCCTTAGAAGCATTGCCATTACCAGTTACAGACTGCTTGACCTTGCGGGGGGCATACTCCGTAATGGGGATATCTCGGGCGAGTGCGGCAGCCATTGCTACCCCTTGCGCACGGCCAAGCTTGATGGCTACTTGGATATTCTCCCCCAAAAAAGGGGCTTCTAGCGCTACTTCATCTGGGGCATATTCTTCGATAATGGCCGAAATGCGTTCGTATATCTTCTTTAGTTTTTGGGCTTGTTCGGTATATTTGACCAACCGGATGATACCGTACTGTAGCAACTCTACCCGCTGGGGCACTACCCGAATCAGGCCATAGCCCATCACACGTGTTCCCGGGTCAATGCCCATGATTATCTTCTCTTGTATTGCTGTATCGCTCATCGGTATGGGGGTTTGGGATATCAATGATACAAAAACTCTCTGACAAAAGCCTACACCCTCAAAAATATAGGGCTTCTGCTTTCACACCACTAGAAATTTTCCAATCCCCACAGTTAAAACTGTGGGCTAAGTCTCATTTTACCCCCAAATGAGGCATCAGCTCAGCTCCGAGATACTTTTCCAAAAATGCCCATATGAGGCTATGCCACAAAAAACATCCCTTGGAACAAACGAAGGGATGTTGGATAATGGGCAATACCAAGTTTTAGGCTTATGAGTGTACCATTGATGTATCCCCTTGTAGCGAGGCTTTTCCTTGCATCAGCATTGTTAGTTGGAACAAAAGCCAGCCGATAGGCCCAAGCATAAAGGTGGTCAACAAACAAGGAACAATCCAGCTATGCCCTATTTCTTTGGCCTGGGCTGTACGCAAAATAAGTATCCCTACCATCAGGTCAAAGGCCAGATAATGAAACCATGCAGCCGTTACGAGCCAGTCGCTGTTGTGTGCGGTGAGGGCTTTTACGCCTTCGAGGGTGCTGAAGTCTGCATTCCCGATGACTTGTATGTGTAACAATATAATAATCGCATAAGCAGCCCCTACCAAGGTAGGCACTGTAGTGTGTTCGCTAAGGTATTGGGTAATCTTCCATCGGGGCGCTATTATAAGGCAGAGCCACATCAATAGTGCTAACGTATTAAAACAAGTAAAAACCAATTCGGGAGCAGTCATTTCAGTGTTGCGTTTGGGTAATTAGGGTTTGTCTTGGGCTTGTTGTTCGAGCAAGTCTTTGAGGCGGCTGATTTCATCTTCTTTTTCGGCGAGCTGCTTGCGGAGCGTGCCTTCTAGCTCTGCCGCCCTTAGGTAGGCTTTCTTAAGGACGTTTTCGTTGTTTTTAATCTTTGTATTTTGCTGTTCGAGCAAGGCCTTGGAGCGTTCGAGCTCCATCTGCTTTTGCTTCATTTCTTGTTGTGCGGCCTGTAGCTGCATTACGGTGGCTTTCAGCTCCGACTCTTGGATGCGTTGCGCTTCGAGCGATGCCTGTAGCTCGCTTTCTTGTATTTGTTGGCGTTCTTGGGCTAGGCGTAGGCGCTCTTCATTGGCTTTGAGGCGTTGGTTTTGCGCCTCAAGTTCTTTGCGCGATTGCTCTAGCTCGGCTTCGCGCTTACGTCCGGCGGCTTGGAGGTCTTCTAGTTCGGCTATTTTATCACGCAAATCAATTTCAGCTTGATGGAGCTGCTTACTGCGTTCTTGCGCATCCCTCAGGAGGCTCTTGGTTTGGTCATTGATGCGTACCGTATTGAAGGTAGCCGCCACAGCCTCAGCGATTGCCTCTGCAAATTCCTGCTGGTAGGTTTCTATAGGTTGGAGCGAGGCCACTTCAATCACCCCAAGTGTTTGCTCTTCGTTTTTGATAGGGATAATCAGTACGGAGGCTGGTGGTGTACTGCCAAGGCCAGAGGTAATTTCGACATAGTCTTCGGGCAAATCGAGCATATAAATGCTTTCACCCTCTTGGAAGGCTTGCCCTACCAGGCCTTCGCCGGGCAGAATGCTTTTCTCAAAGAATTTATAGCGGTCATATGCATAGGCGCTGATCATTTCGAGTTGTTGGCTCTTATCATCAAACAAGAAGATGGCTCCGTGTGTGGCTTCGAGATATTTGACAAAATTGCGGATTAGCTCTTGGCAGAGCTGCGCTACATCGTCGTTATACTTGCGCAAAATTTCTCCAAAAAGCGCCCGTCCAGAGCTGACCCACCCCCGTATATAGTCTTGTTGGGCTACATCACGCAGGTTTTCTTTCATGTTCTGTAGGGCATTGCCGAGGGTATCTTCTTGGCTGATGGGTTTGAACTGATAGTCAAAATTACCCTTACCGATATTTTCAGCAAATAACGTAGCAGACTCAAAGTTCTTAATCAAGTCATTGAGTGCGGCATCAATTTCACCCAACTCATCCTTATAAATCACCTTACTGGGTTTGGGAATCACACCGATGGCCAGAAGCTTGATGTCGTCGCGTATCTTGAGCATTGGCTTAGACAGACCCTGCGCCAAAAAGAAGCCCAAGACAGCCTGAACCAATAAGATGACAGCACTAATGATAAAGAGGCGGTTGCGGAAAGAATATACTGATTGGAAAATCTCTTCTGCGTTGATTTCGGTCTGTATTGCCCACCGTGTATTGAACACATCAATAGGGGCATAAACATACAATACTTGGTTGCCTAGGAAGTCCCGCCCTAGGATATTGCCCCTTTCTCCTTTGAGCGCCCTGATGACAGCCTCGCCCTTGGCTTCGCGCAAGAGAATCGTTGTTTCGAGGCGCTTGATACGCTCTAAGGTAACGCTGTCAGTTTTACCCGAATTTTTGATATTGGTATAATACAATAGTGGGTTCGACAATATCGAGCGGGTATTGGTGCGTATCTTTCGGTCTTGGCCGATCAGGTTGACCTCTCCCGTCGTAGCCAGCCCCTCTCCTTCCCAATCTTGGTTGTTGGTAATGATGTGCTGGATGGGGGCTGTGGGCAGCTGTAGTGCCAATACGCCTATTTTTTCGTCACCATCATAAATAGCAGTTCCCATAAACATGGAGGGGCGGAAATAAGACGGCTCATAGTGTTCATAATCTACAAAGGCCACCTCATCGCGTTTGCTCTGATTGAGCAAGCGAGTAACCATTTTGCTGAGGTTCGATTTTTGATAAGGTCCTTTGAAAAGGTTGGTGGCGAAATCAACGTGTTTGGCCGTAGAGTACACCACATTGCCCTTGCTATCAATCAATAGCACATCCACAAACTCCATATTCCGCTGAAAGGCGTTCAGAAATGGGTGAAACCGGGTGTGGGCCTCTGCATAGCTGTTGCTTTCGTCAAGGCTGACGAGGCGTTGTTTGTAGCCTTCGGGGTTGGGGTTGTTGGCCAGGTAGTGATATTGCAGGATAATCTGCCGCTTATCGGTAGGCATAAAAGCCTTTTCCCCTTGTTCGTTGAGGCTGTAGTAAGTCAGGTTAGGGACAAACTCCTGCTGATAGAAGCGCTGGAGTTTGGGGCGCATCTTAAACAAATCTGTGGCATCTGTTTCGGCATCAATTTGCTGAAATCCTTTGACAAAGGCCTTCAGCCCTTCCGAAACAGTCGGGTTGGCCGCAAGGGTGCGCAGTTCTTTTTCGGTATTCTGAAAATACTGCTCTATGTTTTGGCGCTTGTTGTCGGTAATACTAATGAGGAGTTGGAAGGAGCGCTCTTCGAGCAAGCGCTTTCCTTCGTAGTAGCTCGTGATGGCGATAATGGCCTGTATCGAAGTCGATACGAGGAATATCGTAATCTGGAACTTGGTGTGTAGTTTTAGGTTCTTAAAAAACTCTCTCATACGTATTGGCGCGTGTTACAGGCGTTTGATTTCTGCCCCGAGGGCATTGAGGCGCTGGTCGATATATTGATAGCCCCTGTCGATTTGCTCTACGTTATCAATGACGCTGGTGCCTTCGGCAGAAAGCGCGGCAATGAGCAGAGCCACCCCGGCGCGTATGTCGGGCGAGGTCATACGAATGCCTCGGAGCTTGATTTGCTTATCTAGGCCGATGACAGTAGCCCTATGTGGGTCGCAGAGAATAATCTGCGCACCCATGTCAATGAGCTTATCCACAAAAAACAAGCGGCTCTCGAACATCTTTTGATGTACCAAAATCGTGCCTTTTGCTTGGATAGCCGTTACGAGTACAATGCTGAGCAGGTCTGGCGTAAAGCCCGGCCAAGGCGCGTCGGAGACCGTCAGGATAGAACCATCGATAAAGGTATCGAGGTGATAATGATCTTGGGCAGGGATATAAATATCATCGCCCCGAAACTCCATCGCGATACCCAATCGCTGGAAGGTATAGGGAATACAACCTAGTTGGTCGATGCGTGCGTTTTTGATGGTCAGCTCAGAGGCTGTCATTGCTGCTAGCCCAATAAAGGAGCCGACTTCTATCATATCGGGCAAGAGCGTGTGTTCTGTTCCACCTAAGCGGTCTACTCCATTTATTTTCAGTAAGTTAGATCCTATTCCTGAGATATTGGCTCCCATCCGATTGAGCATCAAGCAGAGCTGCTGGATGTATGGCTCACAAGCTGCGTGGTAGATAGTAGTTTCGCCTTTGGCCAATACGGCAGCCATAATCAAGTTGGCCGTTCCGGTTACGGAGGCCTCATCAAGGAGCATATAAGTGCCTTTTAGCGCTCGGGCTTCTACTTCATACCAGTGCGTTTCGGGCTGGTAATTGAACTGAGCGCCCAACTTCTGAAAGCCAATAAAGTGTGTGTCGAGGCGGCGGCGGCCTATTTTGTCGCCTCCCGGGCTGGGGATACGGCTGCGGCCAAAGCGCCCCAACATAGGGCCTAACATCATCACTGAGCCGCGCAGCGAAGCTGCCTTTTGGCGGTAGGTGGCGCTGTCGAGGTAGTCAAAGTTGAGGGCCTTGGCTTGAAATCTGAAGCTCCCCTCTGAGTCTAGGCGCGTTACTTGTACGCCTAAATCTCCCAACAACTCTATTAGTTTGTTGACATCTAGGATATTGGGGATATTGTGTATCGTTACGGGCTCGTCGGTGAGCAATACCGCACAAAGGATTTGTAGGGCTTCGTTTTTTGCCCCTTGTGGCACGATAGTGCCCGAAAGTTTTTTGCCGCCTTTTACTTCTATAGAAGCCATAAGTTTGTATTGATAGAGGTTTGGGGAGAAAGCCCTCCCCTGGTTTTGAATGGAGGTACGAACTGAGGTTCGATGTTATTTATTTTTGTTTTTATAATTGCGATACTGCCTCTTGAAGGTCTTATTGGTTGTTTTGCCTGTTGGTTGGGCGGGTTGGCTATACTTCACCGAAGGGTCTTTGATGGTAATTTCAAGCAGCTGCTCTTGTTTGATAAAGGCAGCGATTCCGGGTCTGATGGGCTGTTTGCCTATTTGTTCGATATGCCCTAGGATGGTGTCGGCTTCTACTTGGTCTTTATTCCAAGTGGTGTAGAAGTTTTTCATCAATCTAGCCACTGATACCAAGGCTACGAGATATTCTTCGGGGGTTTCGGCTTCATTTACTTGGCTGATGAGCTGCTCTACGCCCTTACCATAATGCCTAAACATCACCTTGCTATCATTGTAGGGCACTGGTTGGGGCTTTCGGCCTACCTTGGCGGGGTCAGGCATTGGGTATGGGCTATCGATATCGAGGTCGTAGCCGGCCAACATATAAAGGTCATCCCATATTTTGACATCAGCCTCTTGCACATCTTTGGCTGTCGGTTGTGGGATTAGTTGTTTTACCAAAGTTACCCATGCGTGGGCTTGTTGGGTGCGTTTGTCGCGGTCTTCGATGGTTTTGATGTGCTTGACAAGATCTTGCAAGCTCCTTCCGTATTCTCTTAGGAGAATTGGCTCGTCTTCTGTATGGTAGTTGTGCATAAAAACAAAATTAAAACAAATTCATTCAAATCAATCATCAACAATTCGCCTCAAGGCCTTAGTTGGCGGCTTGGGCGGCAATCTCTCCGATAATTTCCCAAATATGGGTATTTTCGTAGCCTTTTTGCGCTAAAAAGCGCCAAGTTTTTTGTTTGCGTTGGGCAGGCGGCTCTCCGTCGAGCGATGTCCATTTTTTTTGCGCCAAGTCGTAGAGGGTTTGGTAATAGTCTTCGGGGTCTATCTCTGCAAGCCCTAGGCGTACACAGTAGGGGCTAAGCCCGCGTGCTTCGAGTGCTTTTTGGATTTTGATTCGCCCCCATTGTTTGACCCTAAACTTACTTCCTGCATAGATTTTGGCAAATCGCTCTTCATTCAAAAAGTTTTCGGTAATCAACATCCCGATAATTTCTTCTATACTATCAGATGACAGGCCGCCGAGGGCATAGAGTTTATCACGAACTTCTTGTTGGGTGCGCTCTTGATAGGCACAAAAGCTACACATTTTCAAGAAGGCTTCTTTTTGGGTCATAGGCGGTATCTCTTGCGGGTCGTAAATGCCTATTGGGCTTCGGGCATACACTAGCCCGGATGAGCAAAGCGTTATTGGGTTATGAATATACAAAAATACGCAATATGGGCAAATATCTGACCGTAATCGGCTTACAATCTTTTATCAAACCGTATTTTTTTTGTCTGGGTTGTTGGCTTTGTCTTTTGGGAACCTTATCAGCCCAGCCGGCGGCTCCCAGCAATATGGTTCGGCTTTATGACAGCCTCTTTGTCGATATCAGTGAGGTGGCCAATTTGCATTATCTGGAGTATTTGAGTGATATCAGGCGTGACTCGGGCGAGGCTTATTTTTTAACACAACTGCCCGACAGCCAATTTATTGCCCATCCTACAGGGAGTTTGTTGGAGCATCCGGCCTACCGCTTCCGCCCGGTGATTGGCCTGAGCTACACACAGGTGCTCAATTTTTGCCGTTGGCGCTCGGCCAAGGCTACACAGATTTACAACCAACGCTATGCCAAGGGCAAACAAACCTATACCCTGACCTACCGCCTGCCTACTGCGCAGGAGTGGATGGTGGCTGCTGCCGGTGGGCTTGACCCCGGCCTTTATCCTTTTGGGCTGACCCACATCGAGCTAGTTACTGGAGACACACAGCCAAAGACCCTCATCAACCACAAAGCCGACCGCCTCAAACATTTTGTTTTGGAGGATGTGTATGCTGGCTTGCCCAACCCCCTAGGGGTTTTCCATGCCGCAGGCAATGTGGCCGAGATGCTACAAGAAGAGGGTGTCGCCAAGGGGGGGAGTTGGTGGCACAGGCTTGAGGATTGTAAGCTGCGCCATCAACAACAATATGACAGACCACAGGCTTGGCTTGGGTTTCGGAATGTCTGTATTATACGCCTCAACAACCCCTAAATACAACAGCTGATGTTGTTGGTGAGCAACATATTCGGGTATTGGTCTGCATTTTGGCGGCGCGGCGCTTGTTGGGCAGTGCCTAACGAAAATGGCGGTATTTTAAATCAAACTACTTTACAAACTTTCGCTCAATCAAAAGCGCATCAAGAACATTGCTTGCTTGTTAGATAATTTCTTCACAAGAAACCAAGGTAAAGGGCAAAGCTGTAAAGGCCTTGAAATCGTTGCCAATCTCACGCATGTCATCGTCTCCTTCCTCATAATACCACTTGGCCGCTACAGGGTGTCGTTGGCTATGAAGGCGCTCCAAAACTTTGATGATACGCGCCAAAATGGCTGATGTACTGGTGTTGATATAAATAAGCTTGAAAGAAACCGTAGTTTGTTTGCTCTTGGGCTTCTTGATATAATTCTCCAAATAATCGAGCAAATCACGGTAGAAGTCTTCTGTATCTTCCGGAATAGATACCCCTTTGATTTCTAATACTCCCTTTTGATAATTAAAGCTAATCTCAGGAGTGGTATCGGTCTCTTTCACAAAAATGTTTTCCATAGGTATTTGCTGACTTAGTATCAGTTGGTAAAGTAAGTACCCAAAGATGCAAATTAACTAAAAAGCCTTTAGAAATAAAACAAAATATTGGGCGAATGTTGTGCGCCTTTTCTGCTTCTTTGTACGGTATAAGCCCTCAGATGTGTTACCTTTGTGGTAAGGGTGCTTCGGTGCCTAGCTAAATACCCCTTGGCTACAAGGCCAAAAACTTATGAAGGGCTTTTGGTGTTAATCTTTTGAAGTCAATTTAGACGATATTCATACTTTTTTAGCGTTTATGAGCGAACAAAAAATAGCCCTCGATACTATCGAGGAGGCCATTGAGGCTATCAAAAGAGGGGAGATTATTATTGTGGTAGACGACGAAGACCGCGAGAACGAGGGGGATTTTATCTGCGCAGCAGAAACAGTAACCCCCGAAATGGTTAACTTTATGCTCAAAGAAGGGCGAGGAGTGCTTTGCGCCGCCCTGACCGAAGAGCGCTGTCAAGCGTTGAACCTCGACCTGATGGTCGGCAAGAATACAGACCCCAACAAAACAGCTTTTACCGTTACAGTAGACCTACTGGGGCACGGCTGCACCACAGGAGTATCGGCACACGACCGCTCCAAGACCTTACGCGCCCTTGCTGACCCTGCTACCAAGCCGACCGACCTAGGCCGCCCAGGCCATATCAACCCCCTAAAGGCGCGCAACGGCGGAGTATTGCGCCGAACAGGGCATACCGAAGCCACTGTAGACTTTGCGCGGCTGGCGGGATTCAACCCCGTAGGGGTGCTGATAGAGGTGATGAACGAGGACGGCTCGATGGCTCGCCTGCCTGACCTGCGCAAGGTAGCAGACAAGTTTGGCCTAAAGCTGGTTTCTATCGAAGACCTGATCGCCTACCGCCTCAAACACGAATCGCTCATACAGCGCGAAATAGGCGTACAAATGCCAACCGAATGGGGCAACTTTGACCTTGTAGCCTATCGACAGCGCAATACTGATGATATTCACCTCGCCCTTGTCAAAGGTAGCTGGGAGGCTGACGAGCCAGTGATGGTAAGGGTACACTCTTCGTGTGTTACGGGAGATATTTTCGGCTCTTGCCGCTGCGACTGCGGCCCACAGCTGCATAGCGCGATGGAAATGGTAGAAAAAGCCGGAAAGGGGGTTGTCCTTTATATGAACCAAGAGGGGCGCGGCATCGGGCTTGTCAACAAACTCAAAGCCTACAAGCTCCAAGAAACAGGACTGGATACCGTACAGGCCAACGAAGCCCTCGGCTTCAAAATGGATGCCCGTGATTATGGTGTAGGCGCACAGATTTTGCGCGACTTGGGCATCTCTAAGATTCAACTCATTTCTAATAATCCCAAGAAACGTGTGGGGCTGATTGGCTATGGACTCGAAATCGTGGAGATGATTCCGCTCGAAATTCATCCTAATCCCTACAATGAAAACTACCTGCGCACCAAACGCGATAAAATGGGGCATCAGATTTTAAAAAATGAGGACTAACGCCCCCAAGTGCTCTAGATGAAATACACCGGAACCGAGGGTATTTTGCTATGCTTGCTTGATGATATGTCAAGGTTGATTTTCTTGATGCTCAAGGATTTTCAGAACATCAGCCCCCAACTAATGTCCATTAAGTACAAATACTGCGTATTAAGCAATGTATCCTAGGTTCCAACCTATCGTTGGCACGAAAACGACAGCCTACGCGGCTATGGTGCTGCTCCATAACGCCAAACCGCAAACCCAAGCTTAAGATATCAAAGATTATCCTCTCGATGAGTATTTATTACTTTATAGCACAACGGGCCATTCAAAACACCCGGGCTTCCTTTTCGTCCATTGTCGCACGAGTGGCCATCGTTAGCGTGGCGCTGGGGCTTTCTATTTTGTTAATTGCCTTTGGCGTATTGGTCGGCTTCAAACAAGCCATTCAAGAAAAGCTTTTCAGCTTCAGCGGGCATCTGCAAGTAACCAAATATACCCTCAACCAATCGTATGAGGAGACCCCCATTTCGACCCAAACCCATCTGTATCAAAACTATGGGCAACACCCCGTCTTGCGACATTTGTATGCCTACAGCCTCAAGGCCGGCATTATCAAAACCCAAGAAGAGGTGATGGGGGTGATTATCAAAGGCTTGGGAGAAGACTACCCACGTGAGCGTTTCCGACACAATATGGTAGCCGGAGGGTTTCTGGATGCGCCCAGTGACAGCACTGACAGGCAGATACTCATCAGCCAAAAAATCGCTACCAAGCTGGCTTTGAGCATCGGAGATACGGCCTTGATTTTTTTTGTGCAAGACCCTCCACGCTTCCGAAAGCTGGTGGTACAGGGGATATACGAAACAGGTCTAGAAGGCTTCGACGACAAGTTTGTCATCGGCCAACTACCAATGATTCAGCGCCTCAATGGCTGGCCCGATACCTTGGTAGGAGGGTACGAGATTTTCACCGGTGATTTTGAGCAGCTCAACCAGGCCGCTGAGCTGGCCTATGAGCTGATGGAATACGATATGCAGCTTTCGAGCACACCCCGGAAGTTCCCCGAGATATTTGAATGGCTCTACCTGCTCAACACCAACGTGCGCGTTTTCCTTACGCTTATCTTGGCTGTAGCCAGTTTTAATATGATTGCCATTTTGCTGATTATGATTATGGAGCGTGTACAGATGATAGGCACGCTGAAGGCTTTGGGCGCAAGCAATTGGCAAATTCGGCAGATTTTTATTTATCAGGGGATGATTTTGATTGTCAAAGGGCTGTTTTGGGGCAATGTCATCGGGCTTGGCTTCTGTGTGCTCCAATATTATTTCAAACTCATTCCACTCAATACCGAAAACTACTATATGAGTACTGTGCCTATTGCTTGGGATTGGTGGAATATACTAGGGGTCAACTTATTGACCTTTCTCCTAGTATCGGCGGCTCTGCTGGTGCCTACTATCATCATTACCCAAATCGAACCTATCCGCGCCATCAAGTTTGATTAGCCTCCCCTGTCTGCCAAACTAACAACCCACACACAATCACATCAGATATTACGTATTGCTTTTCGAGGCAGATTTTTACGCATTTCAAATTTTTAATGCCTTTAAATAGTACAGCTTCGCATTTATTTTTTACTAACTTTGCAGCTCAGTTCCACTACAAAGCTTTCATACAATATGGCTTATTTAGAACCTGCACCCATTAAAGACAAAGAGAATCCATTTGATTCGATGATGTCGCGCTTTGATATAGCCGCCAAACTGCTTGGCATCTCTGACGAGATATACAACATACTCAAAACCCCCGCCCGCCAAGTCATTGTCGGTATCCCCGTTACGATGGACAATGGCAAGATTCAGGTTTTTGAAGGCTATCGCGTGATTCACTCCAACATTCTAGGCCCTGCTAAAGGCGGTATCCGCTTTGCTCCCGATGTACACATTGACGAAGTACGCGCCCTTGCCGCTTGGATGACTTGGAAGTGTGCCGTAGTGGATATCCCCTATGGAGGCGCTAAAGGCGGAATTACTTGCAACCCCCGCGAAATGTCAGAAGGAGAGTTGGAGCGCCTTGTGCGTGGCTATACGAGCGCTATGCTCAGTGTAATCGGTCCTGACAAAGATATTCCTGCCCCTGATATGGGTAGCGGCCCTCGCGAGATGGCCTGGATGATGGACGAATTTTCTAAAGCCCACGGGATGACCATCCCCGCTGTAGTAACGGGCAAGCCCTTAGTATTGGGCGGCTCACTAGGTCGTGTAGAGGCTACAGGCCGTGGCGTGATGGTCTGCGCTTTGGCCGGAATGGAACGCCTCCACATCAACCCTTATAAAGCTACTTGTGCCGTTCAAGGCTTTGGCAATGTAGGCTCTTATGCGGCCAAGCTGCTCAATGAGCGCGGTGTAAGCATATTGGCTATCAGCGATATGAGCGGTGGCTACTACAACGACAAAGGCATAGACATAGACAAGGCTATGGCGTATAGCCAAGCCAACAAAGGCTCGCTAGAAGGCTTCGACGGCGCCGAAAAAATCACCAACGAAGACCTTCTGACAATGAAGGCTGATGTGTTGGTGCCAGCAGCCAAAGAAGACGTAATCGACGAAAATATCGCCCGCAAGCTACAAGCTAAGCTGATTGTAGAAGGTGCCAATGGCCCTACTTCACACAAGGCCGACCCCATCATCAACGAAAAAGGTGTACTGGCTGTGCCCGACATCTTGGCCAATGCCGGCGGGGTAACTGTCTCTTACTTTGAGTGGGTTCAAAACCGCTTAGGCTACAAGTGGACTGCCGAGCGTATCAGCCGCCGTACAGACCGCATTATGAAGGAGTCGTTTGACCGTGTGTACCAAGCCTCTATCGACTATAACGTACCTATGCGTATTGCAGCCTATATCGTAGCTATCGACAAAGTAGCCAAAACCTACCAATTCCGTGGCGGGTATTAAGCTAAAAACAAGCCGATAGTTGTCAATATTCAAAAGCCGTTTGTGTATTTTTGCACGAACGGCTTTTCCTTTTGATTGATTCCCATGACTATTCACCGCGAAGGCCACCGGTTGTTATCAGTGGCATTTTTGATAGTATTATTGTTGCTAAGCCTTACTTGGGCTTATCTCCCTTGGCCTTGGCTGTCGAGCTTATTGACAATAGGGCTGGCAGCCTTTTTCCTGTTCTTGTTGCAGTTTTTCCGCAACCCCAGCCGTCAGCTTGTGGTTGATGCCTCACTGCTGATTTGCCCTGCCGACGGCAAGGTAGTCGTCATAGAGGAAGTATATGAGCCAGAATACCTTCAGACCCAATGCCGCCAGATTTCGATTTTTATGTCGCCACTGAATGTACACATCAACCGGGCAGTAGCCGCCGGCACTGTCAGCTACTTCAAATACCACCCGGGCAAGTACTTGGTAGCGTGGCACCCCAAATCAAGCACCGAAAACGAACGCACCAGCCTTGCACTAAAACTACATAACAACCAAGAGGTGCTGCTCCGCCAAATTGCCGGCGCAGTAGCGCGGCGTATCCGCTGGTATGTCAAACAAGGCGACAGTCTCGCACAAGGGCAAGAGTTTGGCTTTATCAAGTTTGGTTCGAGGGTCGATATTTTCGTGCCACTGGATGCTGAAATCAAGGTAACCCTAGGGCAAAAAGTCAAAGGAGGCCTTACGGTATTGGCTCAGCTGAACAAATAGCCTATTCCCCCATTCATTATCACCCACCCAAATAGCTCCTTATGCGTTTTTTAAGTCGTGTTGTGATTGGCATTATAGCCGTCCTCTTGTTGGGCACATTCCCCCTACAAGCCCAGCGTTATCGCCTAGCGCCCAAAACACAGGCAGCATTATACCAAATTTTTGCCTACAGCCCCGAGCGCGTGCCCATAGTCAGCGCCCACCGAGGAGGCCCGGCAGCAGGCTACCCCGAAAACTGCCCACAGACCTTTGCCCACACCCTCGACCACGTACCGGCTATCATCGAATGTGATATCAGCCTCAGCCAAGACAGTGTGCTGTTTATGTTGCACGACAACAAGCTCGACCGCACGACTACGGGCAGCGGCCCTGTCAACCAAACCCCTTGGAAACAAATCCGCAAGCTACATCTCAAAGACAATAGCGGGCAGGAAACCAAGTTTAAAGTCCCCACCTTGGCACAGTGCCTACGCTGGGGCAAAGGCAAAACTGTCTTGCAACTCGACATCAAACGTGGCATCAGGCCGGAGCAAATCGTGGCCGCCATTCGCAAGGCCAAGGCCGCACACCGTGTGATGGTTATCTGCTATACTCTCGAACAAGCCCAAGCTTACCATACCCTCGCACCTGACTTGCTGCTCTCGGTCTCGGCCAACAATATAGAGGAGTGGGAGGCACACAAGGCCGCTGGTATTCCCCCCCAACAAATGGTCGTTTTTACGGGAGTAGACACCCTCAAACCCGAACTGTATGCCGCCGTTCACGCCGACGGCGCAATGTGTATCATTGGCGCGATGAGGGCCATCGACAAGGCCGCCACACAAGATGGCCTGACAGTATACCAAGACATCGCCCAGCAAGGAGTAGATGTGTTTGCTACTGACCGCCCAATGGCCTTTGCCGAATGGATTATCCCATTGCTCCAACAAAACAATACACAAGGTTGGTTATTCAAATAAACCCCAAACAAGTATGAAGCATAGGTTAAATAAATATGGCGCAAGTATTTCCTTTTTCAAAAATAGCCGTATATTTGCCCCGCTCATACGCAAAAAATAATACAGCGATAACTCAGAAAAATTATATTGCACCCCTTTAAACGCCTAACATAGGCGTTTTTTTAAACTGTTATGAATCAGCAAGATACTCGTTTTTTTGGGCATCCCCTTGGGCTAGCCTTTTTGTTTTTTACCGAACTTTGGGAGCGTTTCAGCTACTATGGCATGCGTGCCATACTGGTGCTTTACATCTACTCTTCTATCGATGATGGAGGCCTAGGCTGGACACAAAAGTCTGCACTAGCCCTCTATGGCTGGTATACGATGTTGGTATACCTGATGAGTATTCCCGGTGGTTATGTAGCCGATAAATATTTGGGACAAAAACGCACGGTGATGCTTGGGGGAATCCTGCTCTGCATTGGGCACGGTATCTTGGCCGTAGATGCGCTTTGGGCTTTCTATGCTGGTTTGGCCTTTATTGTTATGGGTGTGGGTGGTCTAAAACCCAACATCTCTACCATGGTAGGTGGGCTATATACCGAAGGGGATCCCCGCCGCGACAAAGGCTTTACCATCTTCTACATTGGCATCAACGTAGGGGCTTTTATCGCTTCTATCATAGTTGGTTATGTGGGAGAAACCATCGGCTGGCACTATGGATTCGGTCTTGCCGGTATCGGGATGTTGCTTGGCCAAATTGTATTCGTCTATGGGCAGCGCTATCTCGTAGGGGTAGGCGACTATACTCCCGCCCCCAAAATTGAAGGCACTAACCGCAACGCCCCACTGACGAAGGTAGAAAAAGACCGCACCGTCGTACTCTTGATTTCATTCTTGATTGTCATTGTTTTCTGGGGTGCTTTCGAACAAGCCGGCGGGTTGATGAATATCTATGCCAAAGAAAAAGTAGACCGCGTATTTTTTGGGCTCTTTGAGATTCCAGCCAGCGTGTTTCAGTCTGTCAACGCCTTCTTTATCATCACTTTTGGTACAATCGTAGCTGCTTATTGGGACCGCCGTCGCCGTAAGGGAGGAGAAGTATCTTCGCTTTACAAAATGGCTATCGGTACGATTGTAATGGGCTTGGGCTTTTTGATGATGGCCTTTGCCTCTATCGAGGCCAGCGCAGAGCCTTTTGGCCGCGCAGGGATGTACTGGCTAATCTTGGCCTACTGGCTACATACCTTGGGCGAGCTTTCGGCCTCTCCTGTAGCGCTGTCTTTCATTACCAAGCTGGCTCCGCTCAAAGTAGCCTCCTTGATGATGGGCGTGTACTTTGCCATGACCGGATTTGGCAACAAAGTAGCAGGCTGGATAGGTGAAGCCGCCCAAATAGATCCTATAGAGATTGTATATACCGGCAACGCCGAACTATTACAAGAATTTGAAGAGGCTGCCCAAGCCATCAGCGAAGACAAAGGCTTCAGCTTCCGCGCCAAGTTATATCCGCAGACTGATGGCAGCTGGATACTCGAAACTTATGAAGACGGTAAGCCGCTCCAACAACTCTTCGCCCTCAGCGGGAACGCTGAAACTGTAGCCAAAGATGAAGCATACATCAAAAAAGCCCTTCAAGACGGCAAAGCTACCCAAGAAAAACCTTATCACGCTACCCTACGCTTCAACAAAGATGTAGAGGCTAGAAAGATAAAAGCCAACAAAGGCGATGGCAAAGACTACAGCGGTACACTCGTCATCGAAGAGGTACAAAACCGTGCAGAGCTATACACCTTCCTCTTTATCACGGTATTCACAGTACTCTTTGGCATCATTCTGATTGCTTTCCTCAAACCTCTAAAAGCCCTAACACACGGCGCAGAGAACGACAAGCACGAAGAATAATACTGCTTTGACAAGTAGCAACATATTTTACCCCTCACGGTTTTGAAAGCCTTGAGGGGTTTATTCTTTTTTGGGAAAAAATATTGTTGTGCTGATTGCCCACTGTGCTTGATATATATATTTAACCACAAAGGAGCATTCAGGTTACGGAGCTTTCGGAAGATATGATGTGATGAAGCAAGCTGTTGAATCAAACACAAATTAGAAAATATCCAGTGGCGAGCCAATTTGACTAACATTGTCTATAGTCTACTTCGTAGGTGATTATAAACAACAACCCCTCAAGGGTGTGGAGTCCTTGAAGGGTTGTTATTATACACCATCTTAAGCCCAATCAAAATAGCGTTAGAGACTATTCACTAAATAACTTACCTATTTCCAAAGTGTGCAAAGTGGTGATGTATGTATTCCTCATCCCGAAGGGATGAGATGTTTGTAACACATTAGGTCGTTGAGCGTGCGCCCCCTACAGGGTCGATTAATGGGTAGCTTTTTGAATACCCCCTTATGCCCAGTTTGACTTGGTGGCCCTGATTCTCAAATAGAATATATCTTATCTGAGGATAATCCGTCTAGAGGTATTCGCTAGGCAAATCCTTAACACTAAGGCGTTTACCTTTGCTATCATAATAGCGAATAAAGATTTGAGCCTTCGGCTTATGCTTTTCAAACAAATCCTTGATACCGAGATTTTCCATAGCGGCTAAGTTGCCATTGGGCACACTATGCATCAAGAGATACTTCCAGAGCGTGCGGGCTTCGTCTACATTGCTGAAATATCCGACGGTATAGCCCTTGAAAGTTTTGCCGGCTTCATCTTGATAAATTTCGCTGTCTACAAACTCGGGCAGGTTGTCGAGGTATCGGGTGGCGGTTGTATTTTCAAAAGCCCCTATTTGGAACTTCATATAGATATCGTGCTTTTGCTGTGCCGGAGATTGGTTGTAGAGCTCTTGCAGTTCTCGGAGCAAGTTTTTGACCAAGGTTTTCTTGTCGCGTAGTTCGTTTTCTCTTTTCTTAAACTCACTTTCGATTTTGGCTACTTGGGCTTCTTTTTCGGTGAGCTTGACTTTCATCGTGCTGATAGAGTCTGAAAAAGCTTTGTAGAGCGGCAGGTTTCGGCCAAAAGTTTTGAGTTCGGCTTTGAGCTGGCTACGCTCTTGGGCAGTGATTTTTTGCGCCTGTAAGGGTGTGTTACCCAGCGCTATCGTCATCACACACAACAAGCAGATAAGGTAAGTTGGGAAATATCTTTGATGCATCATTTTACCTTTTGGCCATTTTGGTATTTTGTTACGATTACTTTGGGGATGTCGATGCTTTGGAGATATTTTCTAAATTTCTGTGCATCTTCCTCGTTTTTGAAGTAGGCAAGGGTATATTTCCTGCTACCGTCAGCGTCAGTATCTCCACTAAAGACAGGAGTGCCTTTTTCGTCGAGGCGTGCCGGTTTCATCGTGGAGACATCAAACTGCACGACAAAGACCGTTTCCTCTGTAGGGATACGGTACTTGGAAGGGGCTTTATTTTCTCCATTTGGTTGATAGGAGCCTTCGGCAATCGCTTTTTTGAGAGAGTCGATTTCGGCGCGCAGTTGCTGTTCCTTAGTAAGGTATTCGGTCAGCTCTTCGCCTTGGGCGGCATATTGCCTTTTGAGCGCGCTATGTTTCTCATCTAGCTCTTGATAAGCCAGGCGATTGAGGGCGAGCTGATCTTTTTTTTCCTTATACTCCTCTATATTTTTGTAGAGGTTTTTGAGTTCTTTGATGAGGCGTTTGCGCTCTTTGCCGCTTATTCCCTGTGCTTGAGTAAGCAAGGGGAATAAGCACAAGAGAGCAGCCCCCACCAAACACTGGAGTGTCTTTAATGGGTGGCGTGTCATTTGTTGTCAATTAGTGCTGCCGGTAAGCAGGCTTTATTTCAATACATCTTTTACATCTACACGTACTCCGTCGCGGTAGGCAACTACCCAAGCGTCTTTGACACCCATACGGCGCACATAGTCGCGTAGCTCAGAAGCCTTGCTGTGGTCAGTAAATACGCCAAGTACGTATTTGTTGAGGCCGTCATCGGTAGTAGCATTGAGGTCGTTGTTGGTTACAAGCCCGTTGCCTTGTAGGTCGATGTTGCGGTAAGCGCCCAGCTGTACAGTAAAGTATACACCTTTTGAGGGGATTTGAGAGCCTCCGGGGTTGTTGCTACCATTAGCTTCTAGCTCACGGATTTTTTCGTTGCGTACGTTCAACTCAGCTTGTAGGCGGGTGATTTCATCGGCCTGTGAGCGTTGTTTGTTTTGTAGGCGGTCGATTTCATCCTGTAAAGCACTGGCGCGGTTCTCGGCAGATTCCTTGTCTTCTTTGAGTTGGCGGAATTCGTCGAGGTTTTTGACCATATTTTTTGCTTCTTTTTTGAGTGCTTTTCTTTCAGCCTTGGTCATATCTTGTGCTTGTACAAGGGGTGCCAACACAAAAGCCGAAAGTAGTACTACGAGAAATAATGGCTTTTTCATAGAGTTCGTATAGGGTTAAATAATTGAACGGTAAAAGTTGGTTACAAAATGAGTTCCAAAATGTTATAATCCGCCCACCATTTTTTCAGCAATTACCCATTGGTCGAATTGTTCGGCAGTGAGTAAGCCAAGTGCTAGTGCAGCTTCTTTGAGTGTAGTGCCTTCGGCGTGTGCTTTTTTAGCAATTTTAGCCGCGTTTTCGTAGCCAATATGTGGATTGAGCGCTGTTACGAGCATCAAAGAATTTTCCAAATGACGTTTGATCATCGGGTAGTTTGGCTCAATGCCTACGGCACAGTTGGCGCGGAAGGACTCGCAAGCGTCGCCCAATAGGCGGGCAGAGTTGAGCAAGTTATAAATCATCATCGGCTTGAATACATTGAGCTCAAAATGCCCGGTAGCCCCACCGATAGAGATGGCTGTATCATTCCCAATGACTTGGGCGCAGACCATCGTCAGGGCTTCAGACTGGGTAGGGTTTACTTTGCCGGGCATGATAGAGGAGCCGGGTTCGTTTTCGGGGATGAGGATTTCGCCGATACCGCTGCGAGGCCCAGAGCTAAGCATACGAATGTCATTGCCTATTTTCATCAACGCTACGGCCAGCTGTTTTAGTGCGCCAGAGGTCTCTACGATAGCATCGTGCGCGGCTAGGGCTTCAAACTTATTCTCGGCTGTGATGAACGGCTGCCCGGCAAACTCCGCAATTTTTTGGGCTACCAATTCGGCATAACCCTTGGGCGTATTCAGCCCCGTACCTACTGCGGTGCCGCCCAAGGCAAGCTGGCTAAGGTGGGCTAGGGTATTGCGCAGGGCTTTCATCCCGAAGTCAAGTTGGGCTACATACCCTGAGAACTCGTGGCCCAGCGTAAGCGGTGTAGCATCCATAAAGTGTGTACGGCCAATTTTGACTACATTGGCAAAAGCCTTGGCCTTTTGGTCGAGCACATCGCGCAGCCCCTGGATTTTGGGCAGCGTCTCTTCCACAATCAGCTTGTAGGCCGCAATGTGCATCGCTGTTGGGAAGGTATCATTAGACGATTGTGATTTGTTGACATCATCGTTGGGGTGTACTTTCTTCTTCTCGTCTACTAGTTGGCCGCCGGCGATGACGTGCGCACGGTTGGCTATTACTTCGTTCACGTTCATATTCGACTGTGTACCCGAGCCGGTCTGCCATACAACAAGCGGGAACTGATCGTCGAGCTTTCCGGCCAAAATCTCATCGCACACTTGGCTGATAAGCTGCGCCTTTTCAGCATCCATCACCCCTAGGGCTTGATTGGTTTGGGCGGCTGCTTTTTTGAGGATAGCAAAAGCCTTGATGATTTCATCGGGCATTCGGTTATTGCCGATGGCAAAGTTTTGCAAAGAGCGTTGGGTTTGAGCGCCCCAATATTTTTCGGCAGGTACTTGTACCTCGCCCATAGTATCTTTTTCGATGCGGTAACTCATTGGATTACTGTTGTGTTGGTTTTGGGTTTTGAGCGTGAAAATAGCAAACTCACGCTATATAAATGTCAAACTAGCACTTTTTTTCCAATTTACGCAAATGCTTAGCTTCATGATATGTTTTTAGGAATAAAAGTACGCTGCTTAGGCTTGGGTTATAGACAAAATATTTACTGTTTGCAGGCAACGCCGCAGCTGATTTTGCGTATAAGCAAATATCTATGCCTAAAGCGTTATGAAATTGATGGATAGAGTTATTGTTTAATATTGGAACCACAAAAACCTCCCCAATCTTTTTGAGGAGGTTTTTTCGTTTGGGCTTGTATTTGGGGCAAATGGACGATAATCCCTATATTTGTGCTTCTGTATTGCTTACCAATGGTTTTGTTTGGCCTATGAAAATGTTGTTTTTCTGCGCGTTGGTGGTATATGCCCTATTTCGGTTTCATCGTTTTTTGGGGCGTGTTATTCGGTGGCTAAGCCCTTTTGAGGTGGTTATCCGCACCAAGGCCAAGCCTCCGTTATCTTCCACACCGTCTGCTACCAAGGCCAAGCCTTCCATAGGCGAGTATATCGACTACGAAGAGATAAAGCCTTAATATTGGATATATTTTTATTGGTTGAGGCTCTTCAGCCAAGCCACTGCCGGGGCGCGTTTGTTAAAAATCTCTACGTGTATATCTTCGTTCAGGCGGCGCAAAATATTTTTGATGATTCCGGGGCGTATAATATCTCGCTCGCTCACTACCACAAAGGTATGTAGGCGGTTGCGCACCAACTCTGGATAAAACTGCGTTTCGAGCCACACTTCGTGGGCAGTACTCAGGCGGGGGCGGTCAGTGATATCTACCATATACTTAGTGAGGGCATTTTCTTTGAAGGCTTGCAAACCCTGCCCCACGGCTTGGGTCAATACTTCGAGGGTAAAAGGCTCTTGATAGGCCAATTTCCAAGTTTCGCTGATGCTGTGCAGTTGGTTGTCAAGGCGGATGTCAACCAGAGGATTTTGATAAATGGTCATATGAGTTTTTTTGGGTATATGGGTTGTACTAAAAACAGATAGACTGATACACTGCAAACACGATAAGCGCTTGTCTAAACGCTATATTTAGGGCGCAAACACAGTCGTGTTTGTGTTTGTTGGGGAAGGACTCCCAACGAGTACTCAACACACTTGATTATCTCGCTTACAGTGTATACAGCAAAGACTGTTGGCATCGTAGCCGACGGCTAATGCCGTGTTTGGCTATACATAAAAACGCATCAGAAACTCTGCGATACAGGCCGGTTTATCTTGGCCTTTGAGCTCATAGGTCAGGTGCATTTCTGCTTGTTGGCCACCCTCAAAAGGGCTTAGTTTTGCCAAAACAGCTTTGACACGCAGCTGCCCACCGGCAGGCACAGGCGAGGTAAAACGCAGTTTGTTGAGGCCATAGTTGATGCCCATTTTGACTCCCTCGACCTTGAATATTTGGTCCATAAACATCGGCGCGAGCGACATCGTCAGGAAGCCGTGGGCGATGGTTGTTCCAAATGGAGAAAAAGTCTTGGCTTTTTCGATGTCGATGTGTATCCACTGGTGGTCGCCGGTAGCATCGGCAAAGGCGTTGATTTGGTCTTGGCTGATGGTATGCCAATCGCTAGTGCCTATTTCGCTGCCTTCTAGGGCTTTGAGTTCTGCTATTCCATTGATGATTTTCATATTCTTTAAGGGGTTAGTGTAATAAGGGTATTTTCGATGTTCTAAAAAAGCAAAAATATCCGAGATTGGAAAATGCCCCGATATTTTTCAGCTGCGGTTTGGGTCTAGGTCTTTGGAGGTTTGCTAGGCTGTATGGCCATAAAAAGCGACCTTGCGTGCTCCCAGTGCGTACTTTGGATAGGAAATCCCCCATAGTATCCATATTCAAACAATTGCGTACAGGCGCGTATTTGCTCGTAGTGCGGGTGTTGTGTCAGTTGTATGAGGTATTCATTATTGGTGCGTTGTAGTTCCTTGCGTAGCCACCCTTGGCTGATGAGCTGCTCTATGAGCGCTAGGTATTGCCAACGTAGCGCCTCGGCATAGGCTTGTTCTTTGAGGGCTTTTTGTATCAGTGCTTCGAGCGATTGTGCGCTGGGCAGCGGCTCGTGTAGGTTGTCTATGGAGGAGTTGTAGAGGTTTTTCTTGTGTGCGAATAGGCCGATGTTGGCATTCAGTAACTTGAGTACAATCAGGGCGGCTAAACAAGCAAACAACGACCACGTCAGGATGCTGAGGGGGTTGTCCCAAGAGGGGTTCAGAATAGCGTCAGAAATCCGCATCCGCCAATAGTACCATTGCATGAGTAAGTTTTCATACCATGTCGGTGTATCGTCAAACTCGACCTGCTTGGTTTTGGTCAGATAGTCAAACTCCGGATCTTGATAATAACGCTTCAAAGCCTCCTCGTCAAACTTCCGAGTTTTTGCTGTGGCAGTAGTTTGGTGTTTTTGTGCAAAAGTCGTGGCGCTAGTGCCCCACAGTAGCACACACACCAGCCCTACCCAAAAGTAGTTGGGATAGGATAGTAATAGATGCTTTTTCATGACTTCATCGTGATAAAGGCCAACAGCTCTGAGAGTGTGGGTTCAGCGTCTTCTTCAAGCCTTTTGGGCTGGCGGGCTAGCCGCCGCGCTACTTGCCAAGGCCAATAAACAAAATACCCCACCATCAGAACCAACGACGACAAGATGATACCGACACGGATAATATTGGGCCATTCGGTGTGGCGCGTAGCAAAGCTCTCCAAGGCGGCGGCCACGATGATAAAGGGAATCAAACCCAACAATACCCGCCCGCCTGTTGCTGCGCCTCTTTTGAGACTCTCTACACGACTATATGTGCCCGGGAAAAGCCAGCTGCTGCCCAGTAATATGCCTGAGCCTCCAGCAATGACAATACAAAGGATTTCGATGGTACCGTGTATCCAAATAGTAAGCACTGACTCGGCCAGTAGGCCGTGCGACACAAACATATATTGGAAAGTACCCAACATCACACCGTTGATCGCCAAGATATATACCGTACCCACAGAAAACAGTATACCGGCAGCAAAAGTCCGAAAAGCTACCGAGAGATTGTTTTTGGCGATATAATAAAACATCCCAAAGGCATTTGTTTGTTTGTAGATGGCCAGCGGGTCGCCGTTCTGGATGTTGTAGAGGGTTTGGTCCACATACGCATCTCCCAAGATAATACGGACATAGTTTTCGTCGTGGTGGCTGGACAATACGCCTAAGGCCACAAAAGCCATAAAAAACAACAGACTATAGAGCATATACCAGCGCATTTGGTATACATTTAAGGGTAGGTCTATGAGCCAATAACGCCCAAAAGCAGCCCGGTCAAACCGCTGTTTTTGATGAATTTCTTGATATACCTTCCCAGCCATCGCATTGAGATAAGAGACGGCTTGCCCTTGGGGAAAGTGTGTGCGGGCAAAGGCCAAATCATCGGTAATGGCAATAAACAAATTGGCTAATTTCTCGGGGTCTTTAACCTGTTTTTGTCCCAGCTGTGCTTCAAAAGTACGCCATTTGTCTGCGTGTTGTTGAATAAATTGTGCTTCCTGCATACATTCAAGGCTCTTTGTGTTCGTAGTTGGTTGGTCTAAGAGCTTGTCTAAATTTTCAGCGCGGTACTCAAAATAGCTGATTTTTGCGCTGATACTAGACAAAAAGCGCAGGCCTTATGTTCAGCCCACAATTAAAATCGTGGGAGGGCTACGGCGAGCATTTTTAACGAAGTATCAGCCAAAAAGCGGCGTTTTGGTGTCGATGAAGAGAATTTTAGACAAGCTCTAAGCCTAGGAGGTCTTTGTTATTTGACAAAATGGTTTGTTTGCGCAATAACAGTGGGTTATTTTGCAATACTCTTGCAAAGTAATCATTGATACTGACATATTTACAGACTCAGAACAATGCTCCCAAGGCAAGTTATGGATTTGTTTTTAGTATCACAACAGCATTTGGGCTAAATTGCCGATGTGCTTTTTCAATTAAACTCTCCTATGATATGAAGCATTATTTTTACCACAAGCTTTTGTGTTGTACCCTCTTCTGTTATGTTTTGTTGCCCAGTGTGTATGGGCAGCAAAAAAAATCAGCAGCCACTACTTCTGAGGCTGTCGTAGCGCCTGCGGCCTTACAGTCGCTCCAGTGGCGCAATATCGGCCCCTTCCGTGGGGGGCGTTCGGCTGCCGTTACGGGGGTGCGGGGCAAGCCCAATGTCTTTTTCTTTGGCGCTACCGGCGGTGGCGTATGGAAAAGTATTGATGCTGGTGGCACGTGGCGCAACATCTCCGATGGCTTCTTTGGTGGCTCCATTGGGGCGGTGGCCATCAGCGAGTCTGACCCCAATATCCTCTACGTAGGCGGGGGCGAGAAAACTGTCCGAGGCAATGTGTCTCACGGCGACGGGATGTGGAAATCTGAAGATGGGGGCAAAACTTGGCGCTTCATCGGCCTAGCCGACTCGCGGCACATCACCCGCATCCGCATTCACCCCAAAAACCCCAACATCGTCTATGCAGCAGTGCTTGGCCACCTCTTCGGCCCCAACCAAGAACGGGGGGTATACCGCTCTACCGATGGGGGCAATACCTGGCAACGCTTGCTTTTTGTGAATAACCAAAGCGGCGCGGTAGACCTACGGATGGATCCCTCCAACCCAAGAGTGTTGTATGCCGCTACGTGGCGTGTTATCCGTACACCCTACAGCCTCGAAAGCGGGGGCGAAGGCTCCGGCCTTTGGAAGAGCACCGACGGCGGCGACACCTGGACAGAGCTGACCAAGGAGGCGCAAGGATTGCCCAAAGGCACCCTAGGCATCATCGGCGTTACGGTCTCTCCGGCCAACCCCAACAGGGTATGGGCCATCATCGAAGCCCACGACGGCGGGGTATTCCGATCTGATGATGCTGGGCAAACTTGGAAAAAAATCAACGAAGATCGCTCCCTGCGTCAACGCGCTTGGTACTATACCCGCATCGAAGCCGACCCCAAAAACCCCGATGTGGTCTATGTGCTCAATGTGCAGTTTCATCGCTCTAAGGATGGCGGGCGCACTTATGAGACCATCTCCACCCCACACAGCGACCACCACGACCTCTGGATAGACCCCGACGACCCCGAAAGGATGATTATTGCTGATGATGGTGGCGCACAAGTATCTATGGATGGCGGACAGAGTTGGTCTACCTATCACAACCAATCGACGGCACAGATGTACCGCATCGCAGTAGACAACTATTTCCCCTACCGCATTTACGGCGGCCAACAAGACAATACGGCTCTCCGTATCAGCAGCCAAAGCAATGAAGGCGGTATTACGGAATCGCATTGGCAAGTAACTGCTGGCGGCGAAAGCGCACACATTGCCCCACACCCGACAAAGCATGATATTGTCTATGGTACTTCGTATGGTGGCTACCTCACCCGCTACGACCACGCCCGCGAAGAGGAACGCTCCGTAGATGTATACCCCGACAACCCGATAGGCCACCCCGCCAAAAATCTCAAATACCGCTTCCAGTGGAACTTCCCGATTGCCTTTTCGCCACACGACGAAAATATACTCTACACCGCTGCCAACGTGTTGTTCAAAACCACCAATGAGGGACAAACTTGGACAGCTATCAGCCCTGACCTCACCCGCAATGACACTACCCGCATGGGTGCTTCTGGTGGGCCTATCACCAAGGACAACACCAGTGTAGAGTACTATGGTACTATCTTCGCCTTTGCAGAATCGAAGCGTGTGCCCGGCCTTATCTGGACTGGCTCCGATGACGGCCTCATTCACCTGACCCGCGACGGCGGCCAAACTTGGATTAACGTAACGCCCAAGCAAATGCCCGAGTGGATGATGATTAACAGCATTGACCCTGACCCCTTCAACGATGGCGGGGTATATGTAGCCGGCACACGGTATAAGTCCAATGACTTTACGCCGTATCTTTACAAAACAACAGACTACGGCAAAACTTGGACACTCATCACACAGGGCATCGCTCCCGACCATTTCACACGCGTTGTACGCGCTGACCCCGCCCGGCAGGGCTTGCTTTATGCCGGTACGGAGCGCGGCGTGTATGTCTCTTGGGATGATGGTAAACGTTGGCAACCACTTCAGCTCAACCTGCCCATCGTGCCCATCACCGACTTGGCTGTCAAGGAGAATGACCTCATCGCGGCTACCCAAGGGCGCGGCTATTGGATTTTGGATGACCTGCACCTGCTCCAAACAGCTCCCGAAGCAGCCAAGGCCAACAAACCCTACCTACACCCCATCGCCCCAACATACAACACCATACGTTCGGGCTACGGCTACAATCCGCTGCTACAGGGCCAAAACCCTCCCAACGGCTTGACGATGCACCTCTACCTGCCACAGAAGCCCGATACCTCGACCAAGGCCACGCTGGAGATTCTGGATGCCCAAGGGCAGGTGCTTCGCACACTCAGCACACATCCACCACAAGGCCAAAACCAAAACAAGCTATCGCTCAAACAAGGAGCCAATATGTTGGTTTGGAATATGCGCTATGACGATGCCCTGCTCCCCGATGGAATGATTCTATGGGCCGGAGGTACCCAAGGGGCGCGTACCGTGCCGGGCAAATACCAAGCCCGCCTGACTATCGGGGGGGAAGTACTGACACAGCCTTTTGAAGTGCTGCGGGACCCTCGCAGCGAAGCTTCTGAAACCGACGCACAGGCGCAACTCCAGTTTGTACGCGAAATTCACGAAAAACTCAACCAAACCCATCAGGCCATCTTGCACATCCGGGAGATGCGTACCGACCTACAACGCATTGCCAAGCAGTTTGCCAAAAACGAACAAGGGGCGGATGTGGTAGCCAAGGCCAAAGAAATAGAAAAACAAATCACAGCTATCGAAGAGGCCTTGTACCAAACCAAGAACCGTAGCGGGCAAGACCCGCTCAACTATCCTATCAGGCTCAACAACAAGCTCAGCGCCTTGGTATCCTTGATACAGATGGGCAATCACCGCCCCACTGATGGGATGTTGGAGGTAAAGCAGGCCATCACTGCCGAAATAGACCAAGAACTGGCCAAGTGGCAGCAAGTGCTGACTACAGAAGTGCCGGCCTTCAATACACTGGTAAAATCTAAGGATTTTCCCGCCTTGGCTACTCCACAACAAGATTAATTGTTTGCAGCCCGTCAAAATCATTCTTTGGCGGGCTCTTTTTGATTTGCCCAAAAACACCTTCTTACGACAGAAACCCGCTGCCTACCCTGATAATACCTTTTGCAGCGCCAAAAGTGTCGTTGAGGCTCAAACACAACGCATTGGTCTAAAAGCCAAAAAAAAGCAAACCTTTCCCCTCTTTTTGCGGTATTTTTGATAAATTGTATTTTACTGACCATAAGCTATCGCCCTCAAATATCACCAATACAATCGCGTTTCCGGCAAGTACCTGTAGTTTTGTTGGGGCTTTGTTGGGAGTTTATCCGCTTGTCTTATGTCAGAAACCATCTCTAAGGATATATTATGGAACTGAACTTGTCCAAAGGTGTGCCCTTTATCAAAAACCGCCTCCTAGCACACATCATACTTTGGGTATGCTACCTGAGCTTTTTTATTGTATTGGTGGGCAGCCATAAAGGGAAGTATTACGAAGAGTTTGTCATACAACTCTATCTTTTGCCTATTCGTTTGGCGGTAGTATACCTGAGCTTGTATGTGTTGTTGCCCTATTTGTTGCTCAAACAACGCTATGCGCTGTTTCTGAGCTCCTTGTTTACGCTCTTGGTGTTGGCCGTACTGCTGATGCGGGTAGAGGTGTATTACTTTATCTACCCTCGTTATTATCCTGAAGCCCTGACCGACTGCGAATGGTGTACCTTCTGGCACGTCCACAAGCTGATTCAATATACCTTTTCGCTGAGCGCTATTTTGTTTTTGGCGACTTCTATCAAAATTTTGAAACTATGGTACAAGGAGCAACAAAATGCCAAATCATTGGCACAAGAAAAGCTAGAAGCCGAGCTGAAGTTTCTCAAAGGACAAATACATCCACACTTCCTGTTCAATGTATTGAACAACCTCTACGCCCTGACACTCAAGAAATCAGATGTGGCTCCCGAAGTAGTACTTCGTCTGTCGGACTTAATGAACTACATGCTCTATGAGTCCAATACAGAATATACTACTCTCGAAAAAGAGGTAGAGTATCTCCAAAACTATATCGCCTTAGAAAAGGTACGGTATGGCGACCGCGCCGAGGTCGTGTTCAATGTTTCGGGGGGTATCAATGGCCGCCGCATTGCCCCAATGCTCTTGCTACCCTTTGTTGAAAACGCTTTTAAACACGGAGTAAGCGGGGAGATAGAGCTAAGCTGGGTCAGCTTGGACTTGGTCATCAAGGACGATATGCTCACCTTCAAGGTAGAAAATAGCAAAGCCCCGGCTCACTTCAGGCGCGCCCAACAAGACTATGCCCACGGCATAGGCCTGCAAAATGTGCGCCGCCGACTGGAACTCCTCTACAAAGACCGCCACGAGTTGAAAATTTTTGACGAAGAAAATACCTATATGATTGTGCTCAAAGTACGCCTAGGTACTGAGATGCACACACACAAAAGCCCGAGCCAAGTCTCCTCACAAGCCCCTGTTAATGTATGAAACTCAAGTGTATCATCGTAGATGATGAAGCGTTGGCCTTAGATATTCTTGAAAACTATATTGAGCGTATCGATTCTCTACAGTTGGTTGCCCGGTGTGCCAATGCAGTAGAGGCCTTCAACATCTTACAACAACAGGCCATAGACCTGATGTTTTTGGATATCCAAATGCCCAAACTCACCGGCATCGACTTCCTCAAAACAGTATCACACCCCCCAAAGGTGATTTTTACAACAGCTTACCGCGACTATGCGCTGGAAAGCTATGAGATGAATGCCGTAGATTATCTACTCAAACCGATTTCTTTTGACCGCTTCCTCAAGGCTGTCAACAAGGTTCAAGAGCTTTTCCAAGAAGCCGGAGCCGCGTTGCGCCCTCTGCCTACTGCCCCAGCTGCGGATAGCAGCTATGACGAAAGCTTTATCTACCTCAAGGCGGATAAGAAAATGGTAAAGATTTTCCTCAAAGACATCCTCTTCATCGAAAGCCTCAAGGACTACATCCGCGTAAGAACAGAACAGAAGGAGGTCATCTCTTACCAAAAAATCAGCTATATGGAGGAGAAATTGCCAGAGCAAAAGTTTTTACGCATTCACCGCTCGTTCATTGTAGCTGTAGATAAAATCGAAAGCTTTTCTGCTGCTTTTGTAGAGGTGGGCGGAAAGGAAGTACCTATTGGGCGAAATTATAAAAATGAAGTGCTCAAAATGTTGGAACAAAACAACTTGCTGGAAGAATAAACAAATTACAATTGACGAATCGTAAATCCCGAATCGTCAATCATAAATCGTACCTTTGCCCAAAGTTCCACCATTCCGGCTGTTGCCGGTACAAAATCGATACTTATGGTCAAGCGAAATGCCAAACCTGCTTCGGAATCGTTGACAACGATGACCGAAATGGTCTTGCCGAATGATACGAACACGCTCAACAACCTAATGGGAGGGCGTATGATGCATATGATGGACATTGTAGCAGCCATCGCTGCCCAGAAACACTCCAACCGCATTGTGGTAACGGCCTCTGTAGATAATATTACCTTTAGTGAGCCTATTTCATTGGGAGATGTGGTTACGATTACAGCCAAGGTTACCCGTGCGTTCAACTCCTCTATGGAGGTTTTCTTGGATGTAGTAGCCGAAAACATCCCCGCCTCTCGTAAGAAGGCCACCAACCGTGCTTTTTTTACTTTTGTGGCAGTAGACCAATTAGGCACTCCCATCAATGTGCCCGAAGTAATCCCCGAAACACCTGAGGAGCAAGAACTGTATGCCGGAGCGCTACGCCGACGGCAGCTGCGCCTCATCTTGGCCGGCAGAATGAAGCCCGACGATGCCACAGAGCTAAAGCTGCTTTTTGAAAGCCCCGCCAAATCGAAATCTTAGGCAATACTTCCTGACCTTTTGTCTCTTTGGGGGCAAAAGGTCAACTTTTATCCCCTACAGGCTGTCTTATGGCTGAGCAGCCAAAAAACAAAGAACTTTTGTAAAAACAGTAGTGTTTTCAGGTTGTCATCCGAACACAGACTACTCCACTTAAAACTTCACAAGACTATGCGACTTTACCCTTGGAGTGTTGCGCTTTTGTTTTGCCTTTGGAATTTGCAAGGGCTACAAGCACAAATACTCAAACCGGCCAAATGGCAGATGAGCCTCTCGACTACAGAAGTAACCGTAGGCGATGAGCTGGAGCTGATTTTTACGGCTACCATCGACGACAAGTGGTACCTCTACTCCTCTGATTTTGACCCTAACCTAGGCCCGCAAGTAACGGAGTTTAGCTTTACGCCTCACCCTTCTTACCAGCTCCTCGGTGGTATCCGCCCTATTAACCCACAAAAAAAGTATGACGACATCTGGGAGGGGGAGTATACCTACTTCAAGAAAAAGGGAGAGTTTAGGCAACGGGTCAAAATCTTGGCCGAAAACCCCAAAATCGAAGGCACCTACAGCTATCAAGTCTGTTCGGATGTAGATGGGAAATGTATCCCTTTCGAAAGTGATTTCAGCTTCAAAAACATCAAGGCAAAACCTGCCAAAGACACGCCAAAAGAGGAAAATACCAAGGCTGACACCAAGGCCGAAGAAGATGAAGCCCTAACAAAAGACTCTTTGGCTGCCAAGCAAGATACTGCTTCTGATAATATGGCAAATACCGCTACAACAGACAGCACCAACGCCCAACTAGCCGCAACAGATACCCTAGACCCACTACAGGCCAACCCTGAGCAAGAAACCAATGTGGCCTTGATTTATTTTATCGGTCTAGCATTTTTGGCAGGTTTTTCGGCTTTGTTTACGCCCTGTGTGTTCCCAATGATTCCGATGACGGTCAGCATCTTCACCAAACAAAGCGGCACCCGCGCCCAAGGAATTACCAAAGCCCTCGTGTATGGTGGGTCTATTGTCCTGATTTACACCATATTGGGCACATTGGTAGCCTTTTTCTATGGTGCAGGTTTCAACAACTGGCTCAGCACACACTGGCTACCGAACTTGTTTTTCTTCTCTCTCTTGGTCGTTTTTGCCCTGTCATTTCTAGGGATGTTTGAGTTAGTATTGCCAGCCTCTTGGGTCAATCAGGCCGATGCCCAAGCCGACAAAGGCGGCTACTATGGTATCTTTTTTATGGCTTTTACCTTGGCCTTGGTATCGTTTTCTTGCACAGCCCCTATAGTAGGCTTTATCTTGGTGATGGCCTCCAAGGGCGAAGTCATCAAACCCGTCTTAGGGATGATTGCCTTTTCGACAGCCGTGGCTCTGCCCTTCACCTTGTTTGCTCTCTTCCCTTCTTGGCTCAACAACCTGCCCAAGTCGGGGGGCTGGCTCAACAAGGTAAAGGTATCCTTGGGCTTGTTGGAGTTGGCCTTAGCGCTTAAGTTCTTGAGTCAAGCCGACTTGGTCTATGGCTGGCATATCCTGCCAAGGGAAATATTCTTGGCTCTATGGATTGTGATTTTTGCTGTATGGGGCTTCTATATGTTGGGAGCCATCCGCTTCCCACACGACAGCTCACAAGCATTTGTGCCCGTACCACAGGCCATTATGGGTATCCTGATTTTAAGCTTTGTAGTATATCTTATCCCCGGCATGTTTGGAGCACCCCTGCGGATGCTTTCGGGCTACCTCCCTCCCGAAACAACACAAGAGTTCAATATTGCCAATACAGGCACCGCGATGTATGCCGGCTACACGCCCAAAACACAACTGCCATCAGATCGCCTCTATGTCAATTTGTTTAAATTTCCTCATAATCTGAAAGGCTTCTTTGATTATGAAGAAGGCATGGCTTATGCCCGCAAGGTAGGCAAGCCGGTATTCATTGACTTCACAGGCCACGGTTGTGCCAACTGTCGAGAGATGGAGGCCCGTGTGTGGTCCGACCCAAACGTAATGCGTCGTTTAGATGAAGACTATGTGCTCATTGCCCTTTATGTAGATGACCGCACCAAGCTCCCCGAAGAAGCTTGGTATACCTCGCCCAACGACCAAAAAGTAAAAAAAACCATTGGTGCCCAAAATATAGATTTGCAGGTGCGTAAGTTCAATAACAACGCCCAACCTTACTACTGCCTACTCGACCACAACGGGCAGCTCTTGGTGCGTCCGGTGGGTTATGAGCTCAACATCTCCAAATTCAATGACTTCCTCGATGAGGGTAAGGCCGCTTTTAAACAACGGATGCTGGCCAAAAAATAAAAATCTTGCCCATCCCCGCGTATTTGTCATTAGCCATACCGGAGGATATCCCAAGATTCATCACACCCCTTGTGATGACAACCCTTCAAAGGCTTCTAGCCCTTGAAGGGTTTTTGTTTAGTAATCACCCACAAAATAGGCAATATGTGTTAAATGATTTGTGTACTGATACTAGGCAAGAAATGTAGGCGCGAGGGCGAGCATTTTTAACGACTTAGCAGGCCAAAAACAGCGTTTTGGTGTAGATGAAGGGTATTTTTTAAACACCCCACTGGACATTTTTGGAAAAGTAGCTCGGAGCTGAGGCCTCATTTTGGGAGTAAAATGAGACTTAGCCCACAGCTTTAACTGTGGGATTTGAAAAATGTCCAGTGTCGTGAATTTTAAACAAGATCTAATAGATTACCAATCAATTTCGGGCAGATTGTTTTGGGTTAGATAGTTATTGGCTTGGCTGAAATGTTGGCAACCATTAAACCCTCTGGCCAAGGGCGAAGGATGTGATGCCTTGAGCACAAGATGTTTTTGGGTATCAATATTTTTTCCCTTGTCTTGTGCATACTTGCCCCAAAGCATAAAAACAAGTTGCTCTTTTTGGTCAGATAAGACCTGTATGACCGCATCGGTGAACGTCTCCCAACCTTTGCGCTGATGGGAGCCGGCTTCAGCCGCACGAACCGTCAGGGTGGCATTGAGCAATAGTACGCCTTGCTTGGCCCAGCGCTCTAGGTTGCCGCTTTTGGGGATGGGCTTGCCGAGGTCTGTATTGATTTCCTTGAAAATATTGCGCAATGATGGTGGAATAGCAATACCATCATTCACCGAAAAACACAAGCCATTGGCTTGCCCTGGCCCGTGATACGGATCTTGACCTAGAATCACCACCTTGGTATCTTCAAAGCTGCAATGCTCGAAAGCACTGAAAATCTGCTTGCCCGGAGGGTATACTGTATGGCTCTTGTATTCATTTTTGACAAATAAGGTCAAGGCCTCAAAATAAGGCTTGGTAAACTCTGAAACCAAATGGCTTTTCCAAGAATCTGCAATTTTTACATCCATATTTTTTAATAAAACAATATTGCTATAGAGCGTGTTTAACAAAAAAATGACATCATCTTGATTGTTTGTACCCAATCAAAACTGGGAAACACCTATTTTGAAAATCCTTGATAATCAAGAAAATCAAATTCTGTGAACCCACAAACCCCTTTGAATTTAGGTATAAATTTGCCCAAAAAAAGTGGACAAACAAAAAGTTTGTTAAAAATACGTCTTTGCGCGCCCCTGTGGCCGCAGATTTGTTGTGTTTTTAGTAAGGAGTTTGTACCTTTATCAAATCATCGGCCATTCAAAAATTCCTACTTAGTACTATGGCTACACAAGTTTCTGAAGGCATTAAAATCAGTGTGCTGACGCAATATCAAGCAGACTACTCCAGTCCGCAACAGTTTCACTATGTATTCACGTACCGGATTCGTATCGAAAACGAAAGCCCCCACACCGTACAGCTTTTGCGCAGGCACTGGTACATCTACGATGCCAACGGAACGCTCAAAGAGGTAGAAGGCGAAGGAGTAGTAGGGCAACAACCTATCCTAGAGCCCGGCGACGTATACGAGTATGTATCGGGTTGTAACTTACGCACCGGGATGGGTAAGATGCGCGGCAACTATCTGATGGAGCGCATTTTGGATGGCAAGTCTTTCCGTGCTACTATTCCGGAGTTTACCTTGGTGGTTCCTTATCTCCTCAATTAGTCGATTTTTATTTTGCTTCGGGCTTATCTACTCCATCGGCTGCGTGCACGCAATGCACACGGCCTACACTCTCCTTTTGTCTATCAGTTTTATACCACTGTCTATCGGCCACGCCGCGATGCGTTTGTATACCCCGGTAAACTAGAGCAACACTACACACAGCTGGCCAAAAGCCGCCAGACGATAGACATCCAAGACTTTGGTGCAGGCTCACGCACAGGCTCCTCCAAGCGCCGCCACATTGGGCATTTGGTACGACATAGTGCCTGTGGGCAGCAGAAAGGGCGCTTGTTGTACCGCCTAGTGCAAAGCTTTGCCCCACAAACCATTCTCGAAACAGGTACTTGTGTAGGCATGGGCACGGCCTATTTGGCAGCAGCGCGCCCTCAAGCCCAAATTCATACCATCGAGGGCTGCCCACAGCTAAGCGCATTTGCCCAAGCACAGTTCACACAACTACAGCTCCCCAACATCCACCTACACACAGGTGCACTGGCCAATACCCTACCACAGGTATTGAGACAGTTAGAGCGCCCCTTGGACCTAGTATATCTGGATGCCAACCATCAGTTGGCTCCTACACTGGCTTACTTTGAAGCCTGTCTGCCCTACACCCACGAAGGGACTTGCTGGGTAATAGACGACATCCACTGGTCGGCAGCAATGGAGCAGGCTTGGGCGCAGCTTTGTGCCCGAGCAGAGATAAAGCTCAGCCTAGACTTGTTTTGGATGGGCATTTTGCTAGGACGAGATAAGCAACCCAAGCAGCATTTTGTCCTATATTGAACGCCAAAAAAAATGCGCTGCCAGAGGGATAGGTCAAATTTTGGACAAACAACCCCTAAAAGCCGCCCAATGCTCAATGAGCCTTTCCCAATAACCAAACAAAGAGAGGCATTGGTCGGTTAATGTGAGGCAACACTGATTTTTATAAAGTACTACCAATCAAGCAGATAAACAAAACTATCAGGCTTGGTACTTCCATAGGATAATTTTGTGTTTAAACAGGCAATCGTATTGATTGTTTGATAATTAGGGGTCAAATCCCTACATTTGAGAGTTATAAACACCAAAGCATTATGGTTAATTTTATATTTCAAGAAGTAGACCCTACCCACAAAAACATACGCCTGACAGTAGACCAAGATGGCATTGCTACCATCACTATCTGTCGCGCATCAAAGCTCAACGCCCTCAATTTTCAGACAATAGAGGATATCCGCTGGGCAATGCAGCAAGTGTATGAGCGCGAAGACATCAAGAGTGTCATTATTACAGGAGAGGGCACCAAAGCCTTTGCTGCCGGCGCAGACATTGCGGAGTTGGTAAAAATGGATGAAGTAAACGCCAAGCGTTATTCACAAAACGGGCAAGATGTGTATGCAATGCTCGAAAACTGCACCAAGCCTGTGATTGCTGCCGTCAATGGTTATGCCCTAGGTGGCGGCTGTGAGCTGGCGCTGGCCTGCCATATGCGTGTGGCTGTAGAGAACGCCAAGTTTGGCTTGCCCGAAGTAAAGCTTGGTACATTGCCCGGCTTCGGAGGCACACAGCGCCTCACCCAAAGCATCGGCAAGGCCAAAACCCTAGAACTGATTATGACCGGCGACTCGCTCTCGGCCAAAGAAGCCAAAGAACTGGGGCTTGTGAACCACGTCGTGTCTTCACAAGAAAATTTGATGAAGAAGTGTAAGGAGATTCTGTTGAAAATCTCTTCTTCGGGCCCTCTGGCCGTCGAGATGGTCATCAAGTCTGTCAATGCTGTATACAGCAGCCAAGAGCGTGGCTATCAAAAAGAAGCACAGTATTTTGGTTGGTCTGCCGGCACACACGACTTCCACGAAGGGATGCAGGCCTTCTTAGAGAAACGCAAGCCCGAATTTAAGGGCAAATAAGCGACTGAATAGTGACGTTGACGGGTGATGAGGCTTCATCACCCGTCAACACTTTATGGCTATCCCTTATACTGCCGAATCAGTGTCATTAGGCGCTCCAGCTGTAGGTCGTCAAAATCAAGATGGGTTACCATCCGGACAGCATCTGCCCCAATACGGCCTACCTTTGCCCCTGCCTGCGCGAGGTAGTTGTAGAAATTCGCGGCGGCGGCCTCGTGCTCAAAATACGCAATGACGATATTGGTTTCGACCGGCAAAAGCTCGGTAATGGCAGGCACGGCCTCCAATGCTTGGCCGATAAGCTTAGCGCGACGGTGATCATCAGCCAACCGGTCGATGTGGTGGTCTAAGGCATACAAGCCTGCAGCCGCCAAAAAGCCCGCTTGGCGCATTCCTCCGCCCAACACTTTTCGCAAGCGCTTGGCACGCTGCATAGCCGCCGCTGGCCCCAAAAGCACCGACCCTACCGGACAACCGAGACTTTTGGAAAAACAGATGGAGATGGTATCAAAATACTGCCCATAATCGGCGGCCTTGTCGCCAGTGGCAATCAACGCATTGAACAACCGCGCACCGTCGAGGTGTAACCCCAGCCCTTGTTCTTGACAAAAATCTGCAATAGGCGCAATGTCACTCAACCGATAACAACTTCCTCCCCCACGGTTGACGGTATTTTCGAGAGCTACAAGGCGCGAAACCGGATAGTGAATATCATCTGGATTGAGCGCCGGGCGCAACTGCGCTACCGTGAGCAATCCCCTAGGCGCGTCTACCAGCTTGTTAGAAATCAAGGCATTGAAAGCCAAGCCTCCAGCCTCATATTTGTAGATATGGGCATCTTTATAACAAATGACCTCATCTTGAGGTTGAGTAAGCAATTTGATGGCTATTTGGTTGGTCATTGTACCCGAAGGGCAAAACAACCCTGCCTCCATGCCAAACATTGCCGCGACCCTATCTTGGAAAGCCACCACAGTAGGGTCTTCGTCATACACATCATCTCCCACAACGGCTTCCAGCATTGCTTGTCTCATCGCAGCAGTAGGCTTGGTAAGGGTGTCGCTACGTAAATCTATTAGGTTTGTTGGCATATCCGACTAATATAAAAAGGCTTGAGAATTGTTTTGGCGTAAAAATTGAACAAATAAATAGAATTTCGCAAACTTATTGTGAGCAAAAGCAGGATTTTCACAAATAGCCCTTAATTTTGCTACCACTATTTTGTACGGGCTTCTGCTGTACAAAAACTTCACAAACACAGCTTATTACCATCGGCATATACCCTGAATGAAAGCCCAACGTTATTATTTTTTATACATACTATTTCTTTGTTGTTCGTTCATCCCAACAGCCCACGCACAGTTGTTGGAAGGGCTACCACATATTGATTTATATACCTCTGATGAATACAATGCTGATCGCAATATCTGGGGAGTAGTAGAAGACTTTAGGGGGGTAAGCTATTTTGGTTCCAACCAAGGTCTGTTGGAGTTTGATGGGCTGCGTTGGCAACTACACGAGCTTCCCTCTCGTACCCGTTTGCGCTCGATGGTATTTGGGGATGACCAGCGGCTTTATGTCGGAGCCATTGGCGAGATTGGCTACTTCGATTATGACGAACGCGGGCGCTGGCAGTATACCTCACTCTTGCCACTTATTCCTGAAGGACAACGACGTTTTACTGAGGTTTGGAATGTATACAAGACCAAGTACGGCATCGCTTTTTGTACCTTTACAGCCATCTACCTCTACCAAAACAACCGTATTCAAGTATGCCTGCCCAGCGAAGGCAGCACTTTTCACATCGCCCATACCGTACGCGAAGAGCTATATGTACGCGAGGTAGGTAAGGGCCTGCTCAAATACCACCAAGGGCAGATGATGTTGATGGCCGATGGGGAAAAAATGGCTGATGTACGGCTCTATGGTTGGGTAGGTCTGCCCGACAACAGCTTCTTGGCCTTTACACGAGAAGACGGCCTGATGCGCTACAAAAACGGTCAGTTTGAACCTTGGAACCCACCAGTGGCCGACTTTATCAACAAAGCGCAAGTATACAAAACCGAAGTACTCCGAGATGGTACTATCGCTGTAGCCACCCTCACACAGGGCTTGGCCATCATCAACACACAAGGCGAACTTGTCAGCCTATTTAACCGTAACCGTGGCCTACCCGACAATACCATCTACAAAGTATATGAGAACACCGAAGGCAATCTTTGGCTTTGCCTCAGCAACGGGATTGCTTTTGTAGAGCGTAACACAGCTTTTTATACCATCGATGAGCGCCTTGGGCTAGAGGGCGACGCCCAATTGCCTATCCAATATCAGGGCAGGCAATATCTGGCTACCTCGCGTGCACTCATGCAAGCCACCCCTCTTGGGGCAGATGATTGGCTCAAAGGAAAGGTAGCACCCTTCACGCTAGTTCCCAACACCACTAATTTCATCCTTTCTTTGGCTGTTGCCCAAGACCGCCTGTTGGTAGGGCATATCAATGGGCTTTATGAGCTGGATGCCAACAACAAGGTACGGGATGTTTCGCGCAAGCGGATAGAGTTTTTGGCCAATACCAAAGACCCCGAAGTAGTCTTGGCTGGTACAACCAACGGCATCGCCGTATTGCGCTGGAAAAACAAACGCTGGGAAGATGAAGGTATCCTCAAGGGTTTTGACTTTGAGGCCGTTTCGGCCAGTACCCAAATGATAGAGCAACGCCGTGGGATATGGTGGGTAGCAGACCCCGCACACGGCCTGAGCAAGATTGAACTGAATGAAGACTATAGCCGTATCCTGAAACAAGCTCGCTACGACCAAACCAAGGGCCTACCCCTACAACTACACAACTACCCGGCCCTGATAGGGCGCGAAGTATGGGTAGGGAGCGGTAAAGGACTGTACCGATATAACCCCCAAAAAGATATTTTTGAGCCACATACCGCTTTACAACAAGTACTAGGAGCCTATGGGAAAAAAGCCACTACATTCATCCACCAAGATGGCAAGGGTGTAATTTGGCTTGTTTGTGAAGGACGTGTGATTCAATTGTATCCACAAAAAGACGGTACATACCAACTAGACGACCGCAAGTTTCGTCGCTTACAAAAAGTGCGTGCCCTCCACTTTAACCCCGACGGAACCCTGCTCATCATACACGATAACCGCCTGACCTATTACCAACCCAAACACCAGACCAAACGCAATACCCCCTTTAAAGCATACTTGCGCTTGGTACAAGAAGATGCCAGCGACAATGACTCCATCTTTTCGATGGGCATATACCGCGAAAAAAATAAAAAACTCAGCATACAACAACCTCGCACAGAGGTGTTCAAGCTGCCTTTTGCACTCAATAGTTTACGCTTTGCTTTTGGATCTAACGCCGGAGCACAACCCAAACAAACGCTATACAGCTACTTGCTAGAAGGGTTTGAAGACCATTGGTCGCCTTGGAACAGCAAGTTCGAAAAAGAATATACCAACCTCCGCCCTGGAAAGTATACCTTCCGAGTGCGGGCACAAAACGCAGCCGGGCTTGTCAGCCAAGAGGCACGTTACCAATTTGTCATCTTGCCCCCGTGGTACCGCACTTGGTGGGCTTATCTGCTCTATGTCGTAGGAGGGTCAGGTGTTATTTTTGCCATTGTTTGGCTCAATATCTACCGCATACGCCTCCAGCGCAAAGCGCTGGAGCGCAAGGTAGAAGAAAAAACCCTTGAGCTGCAAGAGCAAAACGAACGCCTCCGCGCTCAAGAAGAGGAATTGCGCCAAAATATGGAAGAACTCATTGCGACCCAAGAAGAAATGGCGCGCACCCAAGGAGAGCTTTTTGGCCAATTGACCGCCCTCGAAAACAGCAATATCATCTATGCCGAAATAGACCCTGTGGGTACAGTCCTCAAGGTCAATCAGTCGTTTATGCGTTTCTTTGAATACGACTGGCAAGAAGTACTCACGCTAGACCACCGACAGCTACTACCCGAAGCCTATGCCAATGATGAAGCGTATCGCACCGATTGGGAGCGTATCCTGAACGGCGAGTACCTCTCGGGTACATACAAACGCTACGACAAACAAGGCAACCTCAAATGGATAGATGCTATCTACTCCCCTGTGCGCGATGCCCAAGGGCAGATTATCAAGGTGCTCAATATCGGCTTTGACATCACCCGGGTACAGGAGTTGCTGGCCGAAAGCGAGGCACAAAACACCATCTTACAAGCACAGGAGAGCGAACTACGTCATGCCCTCGAAGAGGCCATCGCCCTGCAATCAGAACTACAAAAGAAAACAGCCATCTTCGAAAACTCCCGTGATGCCATCTGGCTCTTAGAAGGGGCTCAAATTATCAACTGTAATGAGGCTGCGGTAGCTCTTTTTGAAGGCAAACACAAGGTCGATGTCATCGGGCACGCTATGACAAAGTTCTTGCCCGAGCAACAACAAAATGGCAAATCTTCTGCCGAGCTCATCAATCGCCGTATCCAGAAAGCCATAGAAAAAGGCACCAACTTCTTTGAATGGCAACATAAAACCCTCCAAGGGCGGGTGTTCTATGCAGAGGTGATGATGAGCTATTTTGAATTTGAAAACAAAAAACTCCTCGCCGCCACCATCCGCGATATCAGCGAAAGAAAGCTTCAAGAAGAAGAAATACAGCGCCAAAATGAGCTCATCCTAGAGCAAAAAGTAGCTATCGAAGCAGCTCTCCAAGAGCAACAAGAGCAAAACGAGCGCCTCCGCGCCCAAGAAGAAGAGATGCGCCAAAATGTTGAAGAGCTGATAGCCATCCAAGAGCAAATGCAAGCTACCCAGCTAGAGCTTTTAGGACAAATGAGCGCCATCGACAGCAGTAGCGTGCTCAAGGCTGAGTATGCCCTCGACGGAGAGCTTATCGCCGCCAACAGCGCCTTTATACAGCGTTTTGCCCTGCCCGAAGACTGGCAAGAACAAAGCACCTTTTACCACAAAATGTTTATCCCTTCGCGCTATGCCGACTCATATGAGTATGATTTCTTCTGGGATAACCTGCGCGAAGGAGCCACCTACCCCGGAGAATTCAAACGCTATGGGCTAGACAAAAAACGCTTCTGGATCAATACGGTATACTCCCCCGTTACCAATGCCGAAGGCAAGGTCTACAAAGTCATTGAGCTGGCTTTCGACGTAACCGAGTCCAAACAACTCACAGAAGAGCTGCGCTACCAAGCCCAAATCTTGCGCGAGCAAGAGGAGCAAATGCGCCAAAATATGGAAGAACTGGTAGCCACCCAAGAGGCCATGGAGCAGAAGCAAATCGAGCTAGAAAAAACCTCAGAAGAGGTAGCCCGCAAAAACCAAAAACTCGAAGCCAACGAAACCGTCTTGCGCAAGGCTTATGAAAAAATGCGGAGCCAAGAAGAACAACTCCGCCTCAGCTACGAAGCCCTCAAGTCTCAAGAAGAGGAGCTGCGCCAAAATATGGAAGAACTGGTATCGACTCAAGATGCACTCAAACAACAGAAAGAGACGCTCGAAGTAAAAAATAAACTCATCACTGCCAGTATTCAATACGCCCTCAATATCCAACAGGCTATCTTACCTGGAGAAGAAGTGTTGCGGCAGTATTTCAAAAACTGCTTCGTGATTTTCCGCCCCAAAGACATCGTGTCAGGCGACTTCTACTGGGTCAGCCGCAAAAAAGATTGTTATATCGTCGCAGTTGTAGACTGTACCGGCCACGGTGTACCGGGCGCGTTTATGAGTATGATAGGCAATTCACTGCTCAACGAAATCGTCAATAACGATGGCCATATCAGCCCTTCGACCATTCTCGAAAAACTGCATCTTGGTATCCGCCAACGCCTCAAACAAGAGAACACAGACAATCACGACGGTATGGATGTAGCCATTTGTAGTGTTCGACACGTATCAGAAGCAGATTTTGAAGTTACCTTTGCCGGAGCCAAACGCCCACTCTATTACCTGCCCCAAGGCCACACCGAACTGCAAGTACTCCAAGGAGAGCGCAAGGCTATCGGAGGCTGGCAACACGAAATCGAGCGCCGCTTCCATAACCAAACCATCACCCTCACAACAGGAAGCCTCATCTACCTTTGTACTGACGGCATTGCGGACAACCCCAACGCCCGACGCAAAAAATTTGGAGAAATTCCCCTTCGCCAACTCCTACAAGAGCTAGCCACAGAGCCACTCCAAACCCAACAAGCCAAAATCATAGAGGCTATCGTTAATCATCAAGGACGCGCCGAGCAACGTGATGACATGACACTCGTAGCCATACAGTTGTAAAAACAGCACGAAAATTGTAACTCAATAACTAACAAGCTCAATACACCAAAATCAATTACAAAAAAAACGATAGATTTGATTAATTACGAATTTTATTGTTAATTGGTGAAGTAATCTGAAGCCCTAAATATACGACCGTGGGAAACTTTAACTTTTTTGAGTATCACACACTGATTAGCAACGATAATGTGCTACTCTCATACAAGGGTCCTCTGACAGACATCTTGCTTGCCGAATTCAGCAGAGATATTCGTGATAAGCTCAAGGAGGATAAACGTGCTGGTAAGAAAGTCTTTGCCATTTTTATGGAATTGGCTCAGAATGTCTTGTATTACTCTAAGGAGGTGAATCTTTTCGGAAACAATGATAAGGTGGGGACTTTGGTCATCCTAGATATAGGGGACGCATACAAAGTCATCACTGGAAATATGGTTTACAAAACATCACTACCCCTACTGATTGAGAAATGCGAAATGGTCAACTCTTTGGATCGAGATGCACTGCGCGAATACAAACGCGAACTGCGCAGCGCCCCTTCTGAAGGAGAAAGCCGTGGAGCAGGCATCGGGTTGGTGCAGGCCGCCCTCACTGCCGATAATCACCTCGAAATGATTGTCCAAGAGCTGCAAGGCGAACACGCCTTCTTTGTCTTGGGGGTATTAGTCGAAAAATAAACCACCCTCCTAACGCTAACTCAAGTCAAACTCCAATATCACACCCATAAACACTGAAACATAACATATATGGAAAATTTAGAAATAAAAGGCGAAAGCGGCGTATACTTTATCCCCAATGTAAGCCTCAACGCTCAAACAGGGACTTGCGAAATCTCTGGAGAATCATATCTGGAAGATACTAGCGAGTTTTATAACGGTATCATCAACTGGATCGAACAATATACTATCGAAGTAAAAGGTGCATTGACTTTTAACTTCAAGCTGACTTATTTCAATACTAGCTCTTCGCGTAGCATCTTGGATGTACTACGTACACTCAAAAAATACCAAGACCAAGGCGGTGGCGTAACTATCAACTGGTATTACCCCGAAGACGATGACAGCATCGCCGAAGAGGCCGAAGACTATATGAAAGACACCGGCTTGGCGATTAATATGTTCTCTTTTGAACCTGATGAAGACTAAACCCTCAAGAATACAGACCACGACATAATGCCCTTTTGTCAGAGGTCTAATCTTGATGTGAGCCAAGGCGTGGGTTGAACCCAACTCACGCCTACACCCCCGACTGTTATAAGGGACTTCGATTGCATGAAACACATTTTACGAGCACCTCTAAGTCTGCTGCTGGTATGGGTATTGGCTTTGGCCTTCACCCACACAACAACGGCTTATGGCCAAGCTTCTTCCAATAAAGTAGAGCAACTAACACGCTTGCTAAGCGCTGCCAATACTGACAGCAGCCGCATCAGTGTATTGCATCAACTTTTTGATGAGCTGCTCAATTATGAGCCTGCAAAGGCCCGTAAATATGCTACCGAAGCACTCGAATTGGCTAAAAGCAGCCAAAACCATAGCGCCACCGCTGAAAGCCTTGATAAGTTTGGTATTTTTTATCGCCGCCAAGGTGATTACCGCCAAGCTACCGACTATTTTGAACAGGCGCTACAACTGCGGCAACGACACCAACTCAACCACCAGCTTGCGCTCTCTTATAACCACCTCGCCAATATGGCCGTTATCCGAGGCGATAACGAACGTGCTTTGCAATATTATCAAACCGCGCTCAATATCCGCCGCGACAACAAAGACCCCGAAGGCATTGCTGTCAGCCTAGCCAACCTAGGAGGGTTTTATTATAGACTCAAAGACTTCACAAACTCCATTGACCACCACCAACGCGCCCTGGCCATTGCCGACTCTATCGGCAACAAGGGTATGGTCAACTATAATCTCTACCGTCTTGGAGAAGGTTGTTTTTTGGTAGAAGATTATAAAAACGCCCTCAAATATTACCGTCAGTTGCTCTATACCGCCCAAGCGCAAGGTGATAAATTTGAAATGCAGCGCGCCTATCAAGGAATCTCAAAAGTATATGCCAAAATAGGAGACTACAAACAAGCCTACGAATATTATCAATACCACTCCATCGCCAAGGAGCAGATGTATGAGGAGAAAAGCTCCCAACGAATCGAACAAGTACAGGCCGAAAAAGAACAAACCAACAATGAGCTGATGCTCATCAACCAACAACGTGAAGAAGAACGCAAACGTAACCGCTTGGTACGTATCTTCTTGGCGGTAGCCTTTTTGTTGGCTAGCTCTATCGTGGTCATTCTGTACCGAAACAACCAACAAAAACAGCGTACCAACTTCTTGCTCGAACAACAAAAGCGCGAAATCGAACGCAAAAGCCAAGAACTCGAAAAGCAAACCGCCCAAATCGAACAACAAAACCAGTCCATCACCCGAAATAAGGATACGCTAGAGCGCGCTTTTACCGAAATTGAGCGCAAAAATAAAGAAATGACGGCCAGTATCAACTACGCCCAGCGGATACAACAGGCGATGCTGCCACTCGATAAGATGATTGTACGCCACTTGCCCGAACATTTCATCTTATTCCGCCCACGGGATATTGTGTCAGGCGACTTTTACTGGTTTTTGGAAAAGGATGACAAAATATTTCTGGCAGCCGTTGACTGTACCGGCCACGGTATCCCCGGCGCTTTTATGAGCTTGATTGGCAGTGATTACCTCACCCATATCATCAATCTACAACAAATAGAACACCCTACCGAAATCCTCAACCAATTGCATTTTAGCATTACCAAAGCCCTAAAACAAGAAGAAACTGACAATAGGGATGGGATGGACGTGGCTATGTGTGTGATTGATAAAAAATCCAATACGCTTCAATATGCCGGCGCGGCTCGCCCACTATTGTATGTGCAAGATAATGAGATGAAAGAGCTGCTTTCGACCAAGCTGCCCATCGGTGGGTTTCAAATAGAAACCGAACGCGATTTCGTTACTTATACCATTCCCATTGACCGGCCAACGACCTTTTATATCTATTCCGACGGCTATCAAGATCAGTTTGGTGGCCCCAAAGGTCGAAAATTTGCACAAAAAAAGCTCAAATCTCTACTTTTTGATATCCATCATCTCCCTGCCAAAGAGCAGAAAAAAGCGCTCGAAACAACCCTCGACGATTGGATGCAAGACAATCGCCAAATGGACGATATCCTCATCATCGGAGTACACCTCAGCCCTCTTCATAAATCCTAAGCTCAACTAACCACAGTTAGAGATTACCTTACATTCTTTAATCAACAAGCTAACAGTTAGTTACTCTAATTTTATACTGCTAGTTTTATCCCTAACCATTAGTTAGTCAAGGATTCTGTGTATATTTGTAAAAGCACAATACGCTCAAGGTTGATACTATTGATTCTCTGAATATATGGACTTTCTCATACCAAAAACTGAGTCTACCCCTGAGGTTAATTTTAAAGCAGAGCAAGGCGTGGTTGAAATAAAAGGTGTTTCTATTCCAGAAGATACCGACCAATTTTACCTCCCTTTGTTAGACAAAATCGAAGCACACATCCGCACAAAACCCAAAGGGCTATTTCGTTTGGTGCTCAGATTTATCTACATCAATACCGGCACTTCAGCATCGGTAGCCAAAACCCTCAGAGCTTTGGAAGTATTGACTGTAGAGACTGAGCGTGATATCCGTATAGAATGGCATTATGAAAAAGGAGATGAAGACATGAAAGAACTAGGGGACTACTTTGAGTCTTTTACCTCTCTTTCCTTTGAAAAAGTGCCCTGCAACGAAATCAGCTAAGCCTTACGTTTATCTGCTACCCTTTTTGATTTGGCCTTATGAAGCATACCCTACGCGCTGAGATAATTACCATTGGCGATGAACTGCTCTATGGGCAGATTCAGAACACCAATACCACTTGGATGAGCCAAGCGCTCACCAGTATTGGTATCAAAGTCAACCGGCAAATCTCTGTAGGGGATGAAGCAGGTCAAATCAAGGCCGTACTGCGTAGCGCCTACGAAGGAGATGCACAGATACTTTTGCTTACAGGAGGCCTAGGCCCTACCAAGGATGACATTACCAAAAAAACATTGGCTGACTTTTTTGGAACCACCCTCGCCCCACATCCCGAAGCCCTAGCTGCTGTGGAGGCCTATTTTCATCAAAGACAACGTATCCCCAGCGAAGTACAAAAGCAGATGGGCTGGATGCCCACCAATGCCAAGTTCTTAGTCAATAGTACTGGTGTTGCTGCGGGTATGTGGTTTGAAGAACAAGGTAAAATCCTTGTATCAATGCCCGGTGTGCCTTCCGAAATGCGCGCTATTATGCAGGAAGAGGTCATCCCACGCCTCAAACAACACTTCATATTGCCCGTTATCCAACATAAGGTCATCCGTTGTGTGGGGCAGGGCGAATCATTTTTGGCCTCCAAAATCGCCGAATGGGAAGATAATTTGCCCGAAAATATGGGGCTGGCTTACCTACCACAGGTCGGAACAGTAGACCTACGCCTAACGGCTACCGGCCAAGAGGCCTTACAACTGCGTCAGGAAATGGAACTACAAGTAGGGCAATTACTCCCCCTCATAGGCCGCTATATCTATGGCTACCAAGATGAGACACTTGAAGAAGCCATTGGCCAGCTACTGTTATCCAATCAAGCCACAATAGCAACTGCCGAAAGCTGTACAGGCGGGTATTTGGCGCACCTGTTTACCAAGGTTCCCGGCAGCTCGCGCTATTACCAAGGAGGTATCGTGGCCTATGCCAACGAAGTAAAAATGGCACAGTTGGGGGTAAGTGCCGACATCCTCCAAACCCACGGAGCCGTCAGTGAGGCCTGTATCCGTGCAATGGCCGAAGGCGTACGCCAACGATTAGGTACGGACATCGGGGTAGCAAGCAGCGGAGTAGCCGGCCCTGATGGAGGCTCCGCCGAAAAACCCGTTGGCACGGTTTGGGTGGCTTATAGCGATACCCAAGGCACTTATAGCAAAAAACTATTGCTCACCCCCGACCGCGCCCTGAACATCCAATTAGCCTCTATCCTAATCTTGGATTTGATTCGAAAAAAACTTAGCAATATATTGTAGGTCAAGCTCTTAGGCCATCGCTTATAGACAACGAAGGGATACCTTCTTCCAACAATTTGGTAAAAATTTAGCGCGCATTTTATACCCCCAATCACAACTGGTTTGAGAAACCTACACACTGAGCATCCTTGATAATCAAGAAAATCAACTCTTGTAAATCCCCAAACCCTGTGAATCTTGGTGATGGTTCCCAAGGACATTACCCCTTCAGGGCTTTTTCAGCAACGTAGTTGTGGTAACATCGATAGAAAAACCATATTTTTTGAAGAAAAGCTCCGTAGTTGCGCCACCATACAGGAGCTAACGATATCGTTACTCCGGAGCCTTTTGTGATGGTGCATTTATTGGGTATAAATGATTTTGATGCTATCGGCCTAGATTTGTGCCTAAACTTCGGAAGAACCAGCCAAAAGCCTTAAATTTGCTAGCTACTGGATTTTTCAAAACAACTCCTCTGACAAGACGCACACCCACTATGGCCAAGAAAAAAACGCCTCAGGAAACCCCGATGATGAAGCAGTATTATTCTTTCAAAGAAAAATACCCGGGGGCGATTTTACTCTTCAGGGTGGGTGATTTTTATGAGACTTTTGGCGAAGATGCCATCAAGGCCAGCAAGATCTTGGGCATTACACTCACCAAGCGCCACAACGGTGCTGCGTCAGAGATGGAGCTAGCCGGCTTTCCACACCACTCGCTCGAAGCATACCTGCCCAAGCTGGTACGCGCAGGGCAGCGCGTAGCCATCTGCGACCAAGTCGAAGACCCTCGGTTTGCCAAAAAACTGGTCAAGCGTGATGTAACTGAGCTGGTTACGCCCGGAGTTTCGTACCACGACAATGTGCTCGATACCAAACATAACAATTATCTCGCAGCACTACATCAGCAAAAAGAACAATGGGGCATTGCTCTGCTCGATATCTCTACCGGTGAATTTCTATTGGCACAAGGCTCAGAGGAATATGTCGACAAGCTATTACAGAGCTTTCAGCCTGCCGAACTATTGTTTAACAAAAAACACAAACAAGCTTATTACGACCGCTTTGGCGACCAATACCATGTCTTTTTCTTAGACGACTGGTTTTTCCAGTTCGACTTCGCCACCGATGCACTCTTGCAGCATTTCAAGACACAATCGCTCAAAGGCTTCGGTATTGCCGACCAACCCGAGGGCATTGTAGCCGCCGGAGCTGTCATGCATTACCTCAGCGAAAGCCGCCATACCAACCTACAGCATATTTCGTCCTTGGCGCGACTCGAAGAAAGTAATTATGTATGGCTGGATAAGTTCACCATTCGCAGCTTAGAGCTCCTTTATCCACAGCACGAAAACGGGGTGGCGCTTATCGACGTACTCGACCAAACCGTTACGCCTATGGGGGCGCGCTTGCTGCGCAAATGGGTCGCCCTGCCCCTCAAAGAAGTAAAACGCATCGAAGAGCGTCAGCAGATTGTCAAAATATTACTCGAAGACCCCGAAGTACTCGAAAAAACGGTAGACTCGCTCAAACCTATGGGCGATTTGGAGCGCCTTATCTCGAAGGTGGCCTCGCTGCGTATCAAACCACGAGAATTGCAACAAATCAAACGTGCACTAGGCCATATTGCCACGCTCAAGCAGTGGCTCGAAAGCAGTCCGCACGAGCTGCTCCATAAGTTTGGCAACCAACTCAACAACTGTCAGTTTTTGTATGACAAAATCGACAAAACCCTGCTTGACGAGCCCAAGAATGTCCTCAATGAAGGGCAGCTTATCAAGGCCGGCGTAGACGCAGAGCTGGACGAGCTGCAAGATATTGTCCGCAATAGCAAGGACTACCTAGAGCAAGTGCGCTTACACGCCATCGAAGAGACGGGCATCAGCTCGCTCAAGATCGACTACAACAAAGTTTATGGCTATTACCTCGAAGTAACCCACACACACCGCAGCAAAGTACCCAAGAGCTGGATACGCAAACAAACCCTCACCAATGCCGAGCGCTACATCACCGAAGAGCTGAAGGTGTATGAGGACAAGATTCTGAATGCGGAGGAGAAAATATTTGTCATCGAGCAGCGCTGTTATGAAGCCCTCGTGCGTGAGGCGGTAGATTTTACCCAGAGTATCCAACAAAACGCCAGGGTGTTGGCCACCCTCGACTGCCTAAGCAACTTTGCCCACTTGGCACAAAAAAACCGCTATACCTGTCCCACACTCAGCGACGACAACGCCCTTCAAATCGTTGGCGGGCGACACCCTGTCATCGAGCAACAGCTCCCCCCGGCCACGCCCTACATCCCCAACGATACCTACCTCGACAGCGAAAGCCAACAGATACTCGTCATCACCGGCCCCAATATGGCCGGAAAATCAGCCCTGCTCAGGCAGGTAGCCCTCATCACCCTGATGGCACAAATGGGCTGCTTTGTCCCTGCCGAAAAGGCGCATATCGGCATTGTAGACAAGGTCTTTACTCGCGTAGGGGCTTCCGACAACCTCTCCAAAGGCGAGTCTACCTTTATGGTAGAGATGACCGAAACAGCCAGCATCATGAACAACCTCAGCGACCGCAGCCTCCTGCTGATGGACGAGATTGGGCGCGGAACCAGTACCTACGACGGTATTTCGATCGCCTGGGCTATTCTGGAATACCTGCACCAACACCCCAACCTACGCCCCCGAACTCTCTTTGCCACACACTACCACGAGCTCAACGAACTGAGCAAGTCCTTGGAGCGTATCAAAAACTACCACGTAACGGTCAAAGAAGCCGGGAACAAAATTGTGTTTATGCGCAAACTGGCCGAAGGAGGCAGCGAGCATAGCTTTGGTATCCACGTAGCGCAAATGGCCGGCATGCCCCAGCAGATTGTCCGCCGTGCCGAAGAAATTATGCAACACCTAGAGCAAAACCGCAGCCGAGAGGTTACACAGGCCAACCTACAAGAGCTGCCTCAGCAAGTACAGATGCATATCTTTGAGCCCTCGCCCGAAGTAGAAGCCCTGCGCAAATACCTCAAAAAAATCGATGTCAACAGCCTTGCCCCTATCGAGGCCTTGCTCAAGCTCAACGAACTCAAAAATATGCTGAAATAACTCCCCAACTGTGGCGTTCTAAAAACACCTGATTTATAACCCGTAGCGTTGCATTGCCGGAATGGCAAAGCGAACTGAAAAAAATCGAAACAGCTGCCAAGGCAAACGCCGCCACCAAGGTAAATGCCGGTAGAAGGCCAGATTATACTCCAGATAAGGGATACCCCCTCTCATTTTTTTGAAGGGGGCAGCTCCAGAGCTAAGGTTCACCAAAGGATAGGCCTGTTGGCGTGCCTCTTGTATCAGATTGAAACTAAGGTAACGATACAAATCAAGCGCTTGTGGATGATTGCGGTCATAGCCAATCAGTGGCGTAGTCAGTACACCCTCACAAGCATACAACGCGCTTACCCCATCGATGCGGCCTGTTTCGCGATGACGCAAAACCCAAATCGGCATCCAAGCACTTTGTATTAAAGCAGCAATATACGTAGTCGTGTAGTGTGGATTGAAGGAAGAGTATTTTTCTAAATAAAGTTGATTGTATAACTGCTGTATTCTATCAAGTTCCTCACTGCTAGGGTTTTGAATTAGCTCCCAAGTATATGTCTGCTGCTTTTGCCAAAGCTTTTGGTCAGACTTATACATTCTTTTTTTGCCAAAACCCTCCTCTTGTGTAAACAACATATACACCTGTCTACTGATGATTGGCGTGCCTTTGAGCGCACAAAGTTCTGCCAAAAGTTGTACGTTATCACACTCATTGACCGACCGAAACACTATGGCGTGTTGTGGAAAATGTTGAAAAAGCCAAGGAATCATTGCTTGCAGCTGGGCCTCGCTGATAGCCGGGTATAAGTTGGTAGATACGAGCCAGTTGTTCACAAACAATACTTTATCAAATAAACAAGCTTTGCAAAGCCGCTTGGCAAGGCGCAACACCGGAGCAGCAAAGGGCTTTAGCCGGTTGTTGTCGTCTATCTCCAATTGGATTTCTTCGATGGTCAGATCTATGTACTGCGAGGTGGGCGAGCTGAGATAAGTTGCGGCTTCGGCCCGAGAATTACCCTCTACTAGGGGCAACAATAAGTCATCTATGGCCAACAAATAGCATTGGTTAGGGGCATTTGTTGCAAAATGTATGAGCTTGCCATCGGCAGAAAGAGGAGCAAACAATTGCTGAAGTACTGCGCCCTGTCGGTATTGCGTCCAAGGCAGATCCGCAAAATCAGCGTGTGTGTATAAGTGGAGATGAGACATAAAAAAAGCCACAAACTTGGCCTGTAAAGATGCACTTTTAAACCGACAAAGTACTATGCCAAGCTTCTTTTTAGCCCAAAAGCCTGCCCCCATCGGCTAAGACTTGGAACAGGCTTGTGAGCGTATATTTTGTTTGGTAGCGAACGTTTAGTCTTGGTCTTTTTTGAGATGTACGACCCGTTGTGGGAAAGGAATCTCGATGCCCTCTTCGTCCAGACGCAACTTGATTGCTTCGAGTACTTCTCCATAAACTGCCCAGTAGTCTGCGGATTTGCACCAAGGGCGTACTGCAAAATTGACCGAACTATCAGCCAAGCTTTGCACAAATACATTGGGGGCAGGCTCTTTGAGTACCTTATTATTAGTAGTCAATACTTCGTACAATACCTCTTTGGTTTTTTTGAGGTCGGCGTTGTAGCTCACCCCAATAATCAGATCGACGCGGCGGTTTGGTTCTTTACTGTAGTTGATGAGAGGGCTGTTGGAGAGGTTGCCGTTGGGGATGATGATATTCTTATTGTCTCCAGTTGTAAGTACAGTTGTAAAGATCTGAATCTCCTTTACTACTCCCATAAACCCTAATGCTTCTATAAAGTCTCCGACTTTGAAGGGTTTGAACGCCAGAATAAGTATCCCCCCGGCAAAGTTGGCCAAGCTACCTTGCAGCGACAAGCCAATAGCCAAGCTAGCTGCACCTAAGATAGCGGCGAAGGAGGTCGTCTGAATACCTAAAATAGAGGCTACTGTAATAAAAAGTACCACCAACAACACTGTGCGTATTAGGCTTTGCAAAAACTTGCTCAGTGAAGGGTCTTTGATGGTATGGCTGATGGCCTTCATTGCCAAGCGGGTAGCCAGCCGTACCAACCAAAGTCCTACAAAAAGCACCACTAGCGCATATGCCAGGGTCGTTAGTAAGGTCGTGCTGTATTGTACTACATAAGTAGAAAACAAGTCCTGCAATTGTTTGGGGTCAAGATTCATCAAGTTCATAAAAAGGGGTGAGGGTTATGAGAGTTAGAGAGTCATTTACACGCATTAAGTTAGCAGGCTATTTGGTAAAATGCTATTTTTCTTCAAAAAAAGAAAGCACATCCGGCGAATTTGCCACAGGGCATACTGTTAGAGATGCCTTAATACCCGTTCGGCATATCGTTTTACTGTGTCTTTATCTACAGAAGCTTCTTTCTTGATTTGCAATAAGCAAGGTACTTGGGCATACTGTAAGATAACTTCTTCGGCATAGAGGTTGCGTTCCCCGTTGAAGATAATACCTCGCAGACTGATGTCGCGCTGCCGGAGTGCCTCTATCGTCAGTAGGGTATGGTTGATACTCCCCAAGTAAGTGTTGCTCACTAAGATTACTTCGCAGCCAAATCGCTTGGCAATGTCAATGACAAAGGCTTGCTCGTTGATAGGTACCAACACCCCGCCGGCTCCCTCGATGATGAGGTGGTTTTCGGTATCGGGGAGCAGCAACTCTTCCAGGTGCATTGTTACCCCCACTGCTCTGGCGGCAGCTTCGGGAGCGATGGGCTGTTCAAAAGTATAGACAGCAGGGTGGAAAACCGTCCGCTCATTGCTGACCAAGGTCTGCATCACTTCGGTATCCGTGGGTTGTCCCGACTGGATAGGCTTCCAATAATCGGCTTGGAGCGCTTCGGTAAGGATGGCGCTGCACAGGGTCTTGCCGCTGTCAGTGCCGATGGCAGTAATAAAATAACGCATAAACTAAGAATCTCAGGAAATAGTGTGAAAAGAAAGCTGTTTGAGGGCTTGGCAGAGCTGTATGATTTGCACCGTACTATGGGTGGCATGTAGGCAAATACGCAAACACTCTTGCCCCAAGGGCACAGTAGGCGCTAAAATAGGCCGTACATCCATTCCGGCGGCTTGCAATGTTTGGGCGGCTTGGCGAGCGGCCTCATTTCCGCCCTCTACACGCCAAATTTGAATGGGAGCCGTACCCAAGGTAGGGTTTTTGAGTTGTTGGCAAAACAAGTCTATATTTTGGTGCAATTGCGTCTGCCACTGGGGCTGTGTTTCGAGCCATTGGAGTGCCTGTCCAATACCAATAGCGGTATGTAAGGGCATCGCTGTGGTATAAATGAAAGTTCGGGCAAAGTTAGTCAGATAATCAATCATCAGGCGGCTGCCTACTACACAAGCGCCGTGGTTGCCAAAGGCTTTGCCAAAGGTAAGAACACGCAACGGGACTGCTGTTTCGCCTAGGCCATCTTGCGCTACCAATCCCCGCCCTTGTGGCCCAAACACCCCTATGCTGTGTGCTTCATCTACGATAAGGTAAGCCCCATAGCGCTCACAACAGGCGGCCATCGCTTGGAGCGGCGCTTGGTCTCCATCCATAGAATATACGGACTCTACCACAACAAATGTCTGCCCTTGGCCTTGTTTTTTTTGAAGCTTTTGTTCGAGGGCTTCTAGGTCATTGTGAGCAAAATAATACCGTTTGGCTTGGCTGAGCCTAGCGCCATCGCGTAGGCTTGCGTGGATATTGGCATCACAAAGCAAGGTATCGCCTCGCTGTGGTAAGGTCGCCAATACGGCTACATTGGCCTGATAGCCACTATTGAATAATAGGGCGGCCTCTGTGCCTGCCCAATCAGCCAATTGCGCCTCCAAGTCCATCAGGTATGGATGGTTGCCCGAAATCAGCCGCGACCCAGTAGCTCCGCCACGTACGCCACCTTCAAGGCTACGCCAAGTATCGTGTACCGCTTCCCAGAAGCCCTGATGCCGGGCAAAGCCCAGATAATCGTTAGAGCAAAAGTCTACCAACTCTTGAGGAGCTGTCTTGAGTTGGCGGAGGTTTCCGTCTTCGAGGCGTTGCGCTAAAGCCGCTTGCCAAGATTTTTCAACAGAGTAACGCATTCCCTTCAAAGTCAAAATTTTGGACGGCAAAGTTCGACAAATCCGAAAGCTTGCACAACTATATGCCCATAAAAAAAGCCGCTACCGAAAAGGCAGCGACTTAATCATTCAAACGTGTACAAACAAAATTTTAGGCATTTACGCTCGCATTGGGAGCACCAGCCAAAATCTCTTCGTTGGCAAAATCAGCGTACTTGCTGAAATTTTTGACAAATTGCTGTGCTAGGTTCTGCGCTTGTGCGTCATATGCGTCCTTGTCTTGCCAAGTACTGCGGGGGTTGAGCACCTCGTCGGGTACATTGGGGCAAGCCTGTGGTACAAGCACACCAAAGACATTGTGTTTCTTATATTCTACACCATCGAGCTGCCCTTCGAGCGCGGCGGTAATCATCGCACGGGTATAGCTGAGCTTCATACGGCTGCCTACGCCATAAGGGCCGCCAGTCCAGCCGGTATTGATGAGCCATACATTGACATTGTGTTGGCGCATTTTCTCACCCAACATCTCCGCATACTTCGTAGGGTGCAGGGGCAAGAACGCTGCTCCAAAACAAGCCGAGAAAGTGGTCTGAGGCTCGGTTACGCCCATTTCCGTACCAGCAACTTTGGCTGTGTAGCCAGAGATGAAGTGGTACATAGCTTGTCCGGGGCTCAGCTTAGAAATTGGGGGGAGTACGCCAAAAGCGTCAGCAGTAAGGAAGAAGATATTCTTGGGAACGTCTGCCACAGAAACGGGCAGGGCATTGTCGATATGGTGAATAGGATAAGCAGTGCGGGTATTTTCGGTTACGCTTCCGTTGCTGTAATCTACTGTGCGGGTACCTTCTTGGAAGCGGGTATTTTCGACGATAGCTCCGAAGCGGATGGCATCCCAGATTTGGGGTTCTTTTTCGCGGGTTAAGTCAATGACTTTGGCGTAGCAGCCTCCTTCAAAGTTGAAGACCTTGTCGGCCCAGCCGTGTTCGTCATCCCCTACAAGGCCGCGTTTAGGGTCGGCAGAGAGCGTGGTTTTGCCTGTGCCTGAGAGGCCGAAGAATACGGCGGTGTCTCCTTTTTCGCCCACATTGGCCGAGCAGTGCATTGAGAGGACTTTGTGCTCGTGTGGCAGTAAGTAGTTGAGTACTGAGAATATTCCCTTCTTCATCTCCCCTGCGTAGCCTGTGCCGCCAATCAAGATGCGGCGTTTGGTAAAGTTGACGATGGTAAAGTTGCCTTGGCGTGTACCGTCGTGAGCAGGGTCAGCTTCAAACTCAGGAATATTGATAATGGTAAAATTCGGAACGAAGTTGGCTAACTCTTCTTGGCTTGGTCGGATGAACATGTTGTCGCAGAAGAGGTTGTGCCAAGCAAGGGTATTGACTACACGAACGTTGAGGCGGTACTCCGGGTGAGCGCCGGCGTAGAGGTCTCGCACATACACTTTTTTGTCGGCTAAGTAGGCAATCATTTTCGCTTCGATGCCGGCATAGTGCTCAGGAGAAAGTGGGATGTTGATATCGCCCCACCAGACAGTATCTTGGGTGGTTTCGTCTTTGACACAAAACTTGTCCTTGGGCGAGCGCCCTGTGAATTTGCCCGTATCGGCCATCAGCGCGCCTACATCCGTAAGTGTCCCTTCTTCGTTACGGAGCGCCTCTTCTACGAGCGCTGCGGGGGGAAGGTTCCAGTATGCAGCTGCTACTTGCTGAATGCCAAGGGTATCCAAGCCGCTTTTGGCAGACTTCAATCCAAATTCTTTCATTATGACTGTGATTATGGCGATGGAATGTACTTTTGGGTATTATGGGGGTGTTTTGTAGATAGAGCAATACTACCAAAGAATTGCGCCTGAGTACAAAGCGCAAATTTAATAATTATTCTTTATATGGGAGGGGATATTTTTGGTTTTTTGGCCTCATCAAAAAACCCCGAACACAGCGGCAACACTGTATTCGAGGTATAGGTGTGTGTTCTTTGGCTGGGGGCTACTGCCTTGGTTAATTGTTGCCATATAGGCGTTGGCTCAGGGCTAGGGCGGCTTCGGGGCTGTGAGTGCCAAAGTGTATGAGGGTATGTTTGGGTGCCAAGACTATCCGCCCTTCGCGAAAAGCTTTGGTATTGAGCAAGGTTTTGTTGCGAATACCATAGGGGGCTTTCTTGAGTTTTTCCCAATGCTCTTCGGCCATCAGGATGATATCGGGGTCGGCAAACACGAGTGTTTCCTCTGTGAGTTGGGTCATCTCTGAGTAGGTTTCGGCAGCGTTTTTGGCTCCGGCAGCCTCTATAATCCAGTGGGCGTGTGTGCCTGCTCCACCCATCAAGAATACCTCTGGTGAAGCTGGATATAGATACAATACCCGCAGGCTGTCGTTTACTCTGTTGGTGATTTTGGCTACTTCGTGCATTTGTTTGTCCATCTGGGTCAATACTTGCTCGGCGCGGTCAGCCACATTAAATGTTTTGGCGACGGTTTGCACCATATACCGCAAATTGGCCGTGCTGTATTCTGGCTCAAAGAGGTAGCAGGTAATGCCCAGCGTTTGTAGGCTATCTACCAAGCTGCGCATTTGTGGGTGGGTGTTGAAAGCCAACACGAGGTCGGGGCGGTGTTTGGTAATGCTGGCTACTGTTTGTTGCCCCCGCAACCCTACTTCTCCAGCCTTGGCAAAGGCTGTTGTGGCTCCACGGCGGTCTACCGCCACTACGCGTGTGCTTTGGTTCAAGGCCAACACCACCTCCTTGATAGGCTCGCCCAATATTACCGCACGACGATATTCTTTTTTCGTCGGGCGGGTTTTGTATTGGGCAGCTACTTCTCGCATGGTAGTCGTACTTTGCAAGCGGGCTTGCTCTGATTTTTCTTGGTGAATACCGCAGGCATATAAGCTGATGATCAGCGGCAGGTATAATCCGTATTTTGCTTTCTTCATGGTCGTTCGAGTATTTGGTGTACCAATAGGGCTTTCCCCACATCCTGACACGCAATCTTGTACCCTATACTTTTGAAGCGCTCGGCGCTTTTGTAAGATGACCGGTAGGCACTCGGACTGCATGTTTTGTGTACCCATGTATACGCAGCTATGAAGTCCTAACGATAACCGTTCACAGAACAAAATCGACCGTTTGTCTAATTATTCTCAATCAAAGTTGGTTTGGAAAATCTATGCCCTGAAAATCCTTGATAATCAAGAAAATCAACTCCTGTCAATCCTCCAATCAAATAAGTATTGGTATATTTTTCCAAAAAAAGCGACTTTTAGCCGCATAATTCTGTTATCTAAGGCATTAACCCTACCCTTTGTACTAGGTATGCACTACGACTTGATTATCGCCGGAATGGGCGCTGCCGGGCTTGACTTGGCCTACCGCCTCCAACAACATCCCCGCCTACGACAGTGGCGGCTGCTGTTGCTCGAAAAGCAGCCCAAAAACCAAAATGACCGTACCTGGAGTTTTTGGACGAAGCAGCCTACTCCCTACGACGACATTGTATACCACCGCTGGGACAAGCTTTGGTTTCACAATGAGCGCTTCTCCAAAATGCTTGACCCCAAGCCTTATAGTTATCAGACTATCCGTGGCATTGATTTTTATCGACATACCCTCAATTTTTTGGAGCAATGCCCCAATGTCGATATAGTATATGGGCAAGTAACTGCAATCCGCTCCGAAGGCCAGACTGCTGTTGTCAACCTACAACAAGAGGAAAATCATTCTACTTACACTGCTCCTTGGGCCTTCAGCGCTCTTTATACCCCTCCCAAGCCTAATGGCAAGCATCATTTTTTTCACCAACATTTCAAAGGATGGGTGTTGGAAACGGACAAACCGGTGTTTGATGCTTCTAAGGCTACTTTTATGGACTTCCGCATTCCACAACATCGACAAACGCGCTTTGTGTATCTCCTGCCTACTTCCCCCACACGCTGCTTGGTGGAGTTTACCATTTTTTCGGAGCCCTTGTTGGCCAAAGATGAGTATGATATTCACCTCAAAGAATACCTACAGCAATATTGGCCGCAACTTCAGTACCGCATTGTAGAAGAAGAATTTGGGATTATCCCCATGTTCGATATTCCACACCCATACCAACAAAGTGCCCGTGTGTTTAATCTAGGTACTGCCGCCGGCAACAACAAGCCCAGCACGGGGTATGCATTTATGAATATCCTCAAACACAATACACAAATCCTCAAAAGCCTCGATAAGTCTGGCTCGCCCGATTTCAGACACGGCGGTGCTTGGCGCTTCAAACTATACGACTCTATCTTGCTGAATGTGATGAAACATGACCGTGTGCCTGCTCCCGAGATTTTTGGGCGGATGATGGAGCGCCACCCAGTTACGCGTGTATTTCGGTTTCTGGATGAAGAATCTCATTTTGGCGAAGAGCTACAAATTATGGCTTCTATGCCAATGCTGCCTTTCTTACGCTCTGTTCCTAAGGCGCTACGCCTACATACGATAGGCTGAGCTTTGGCTGGTGATTTCTAGTCGTGAGTTTGTAATCAGTAACTCACATCCATCACCTGAGGGCTTGTATGATAGCCTTCAGGCTTTTGTATGCCCAGTGAGGTTTGTCATAGAACAAGACCGCACCAGTCGCAGACAATCCTTCTTCGCCCACTCCCCCAAATCTTATCCTACAAAACAGGTACTCATCCTCTAAAAAGCACAATAAAGTCTCAGAAGTCGAAATGTTATTTGGAAGCAGTGTATCCATATTTTTACACCAAAAGTGCAATTTCAACCCGATATCATACTGTTTTGACAAAAATTAGAGGCATAAATTCTTTTTTAGCGAAATTTCGCTTGACAATAAAATTTCGCTTACGTATGTTTGTTTCATCAAGCAAGCATTATCAACATAGTGCCATCGAGTATCTAAAAACCTCTCTGCTTATGTCTACTACTGTTATACAAGGTGTGATTTTGACAGGCGAAACCAAGCCCGCCTACCAACATATACTAACTCCTGAGGCGCTCAACTTTGTAGCGAACTTACAACGTCGCTTCAACGCCCGACGCAAAGAATTACTAAAAGCACGCATTGCCCGTCAAGAAGCTATTGCTGCCGGCCAACTACCCGACTTTCTGCCCGAAACGGCACAGGTGCGCAACGACGACTGGAAAGCCGCCGATGTATTGGCTGACCTCCAAGACCGTCGTACTGAAATCACCGGCCCGGTAGACCGCAAGATGATTATTAATGCACTCAACTCTGGAGCTAAGGTATTTATGGCCGATTTTGAGGACTCTAACGCGCCTACTCGTGCCAATTGTATCGAAGGACAAGTCAACCTCTATGATGCCATTCGCCGTCAGATAGACTTTACCAACGAACAAGGTAAGACCTATAAGCTGAACGAAAAAACTGCCGTCTTGAAAGTACGCCCCCGTGGCTGGCATCTTGAGGACAAAGGCTTATTCATCGACGGCGAGCCAGTATCGGGTAGCTTGATGGACTTCGGCCTTTACTTCTTCCACAATGCACATCAACTGCTTCAAAACGGAACTGCGCCCTATTTCTACCTACCCAAACTAGAGAGCCATCTCGAAGCCCGCCTCTGGAACGATGTATTTGTATTTGCACAAGACACCCTCCAAGTACCACAGGGTACTATCAAAGCTACGGTATTGATAGAAACTATCTTGGCTGCTTTTGAGATGGAGGAGATTATCTATGAGTTGCGGGAGCATATGGCCGGACTCAATGCCGGACGCTGGGATTATATCTTCAGTGCCATCAAAAAATTCATTACCTACCCCGACCGTATTTTCCCTGACCGCGCACAAGTAACTATGCAAGTGCCCTTTATGCGGGCCTATGCCAAACTATTAGTGAAGACTTGCCACAAGCGCAATGTCCACGCCATAGGCGGGATGGCAGCCTTTATCCCGAGCCGCAAGGACGAGGAGGTCAACCGACAGGCTTTTGCCAAGGTAAAGGCCGATAAAGAACTGGAAGCCTCTACCGGATTTGACGGAACTTGGGTGGCACATCCCGACCTAGTACCGGTAGCGATGGAAGTGTTTGACCGCACTTTTGGGCAACGCCCCAACCAAAAAGACGAAACCTTCAGCGCCGATTACCAAATCAGCGCCACCGACTTGATCAACTTCCAGATAGAGGGAGGTAAGATTACCGAAGCCGGTCTCAGAATGAATATCAATGTAGGGATTCTTTATATCGAATCTTGGCTCAACGGCATAGGCGCTGCAGCGCTCTATAACCTGATGGAAGATGCGGCTACTGCCGAAATCTCCCGCGCTCAGGTATGGCAGTGGATACACAACAAAGGCGTAACGCTCGACGACGGGCGCGAAGTCAATACGGCGCTCTACAAAGCGCTGCTCCCCGAAGAGCTAGAAAAAATAAAGGCTTATGTGGGTGAAGCACGCTACCAAAACGGGCAGTTCGAGCTAGCCACCAGGCTATTTGATGAGCTGGTCATGCACGATAGCTTCGAGGATTTTCTCACGCTCAAAGCGTATGAGTATTTGGCCTAAAAACCTAAAATCGCATTCTACAAAACCCCCAGATAGACGAAAGTTGTAGGCAGCAAAACCACCTACAACTTGATATAAACCAATTTTGACTTATAAAATTACAAAACCATGACAAAGATTGAAAAAATCAATCAAATAAACAAGGATTGGGCAACAAATCCTCGTTGGAAAGGAATTACCCGCCCCTACACTGCTGAAGAGGTGGTTCGTTTGCAAGGTTCTTTCCGTATTGAATATACCATTGCACGCCTAGGTGCTGAGCGTCTGTGGAACCTACTCCAGACACGTAAATATGTGGCTGCCCTAGGTGCCATGACCGGCAACCAAGCCGTACAACAAGTACAGGCCGGCCTAGAATCTATCTACCTCAGCGGCTGGCAGGTAGCTGCCGATGCCAACTTGGCTGGGATGATGTACCCCGACCAAAGCCTTTATCCTGCCGATTCTGTGCCCAAAGTAGTAGAGCGCATCAACAACGCCCTTTTGCGTGCGGATGAGATTCAGAGCGTAGCTGGCGATGGCGATATCTACTGGCTCGCCCCCATTATGGCCGATGCTGAGGCAGGCTTTGGTGGCAACCTCAATGCTTTTGAGTTGATGAAGGGAATGATTCGTGCTGGAGCTGCTGGAGTTCACTTTGAAGACCAACTCTCTTCAGCCAAAAAATGTGGCCACTTAGGCGGAAAAGTACTCGTGCCTACACAAGAGGCTGTAAATAAATTGGTTGCTGCACGTCTAGCTGCCGACGTAATGGGTGTGCCTACCCTTTTGGTGGCTCGTACAGATGCCGATGCGGCCAACCTCATCACAAGTGACATCGACCCACGCGACGCTAAGTTTATCATCGGGGAACGCACTGCTGAAGGCTTCTACTATGTGCGCAATGGCGTGGAGCAAGCCATCGACCGAGGCCTGTCATATGCACCTTATGCTGACTTGCTCTGGATGGAAACCTCTAAGCCTGATATCGGCGAGGCGCGTGAATTTGCCCAAGCCATCCACGAAAAATATCCTGAGCAAATGTTGGCCTACAACTGCTCGCCTTCGTTCAACTGGGCTTCACACATGACCGAAGACAAAATGGAGCGCTTCCGTGAAGAGCTAGGCGACCTAGGCTACAAGTTCCAATTCATTACCCTTGCCGGTTTCCACGCGCTCAACACCAGCATGTTTGAGTTGGCTAGCGCTTACAAGGCACGCGGTATGGCCGGATACTCTGCCCTACAACAACGTGAGTTTGCGTTACAAAGCCAAGGATTCAAGGCTGTAAAACACCAAGCGTTTGTAGGAACAGGCTACTTCGATGCCGTTCAAAACACTGTTCAGCAAGGCGAAGCTTCTACCGTAGCGATGAAAGGTTCTACGGAAGAGGAGCAATTCTAAGCCCGACTGAAATCTGAAAAACTCGATTTGTATTTTTTTGTTGTTCTCAAAAACAGCCCTGCCTTTGGTGAGGCTGTTTTTTGTTTTGTGTACCAAGGGGTTGTTTGATTTGAGAACGCATCGCATTGACAAACAATGCCTTTTATCAAAAAATAGTCCTCCAATCACCCTAGTTGTGGTTTTAGGGAGTGGTCTCGTCAGATGGGGGGAATAAATCTTGGGTATCGAGCGGGAAGTTACGAAGAAACTCCTGCCAGAAATCATCCGAAAATTCACTAACCATATCCTCTTCTTCATCGATATGATGAATGATAGAAGGATAGTTGGTTGCTTCGATGAGGTAATAGAGGTAGTACCAATGTTGGTCTATTGGCGCTCCGGGCAGGTCTGGGTCATTGGGTGGGCAAAGCCGGATGAGTTGGTTATCGGCATCGAGCATGGCCCAACCATCTTCTGTTTGCATAAACTTTACGGCAACTTCTTCCCCCTCAATCACCACTGTCGTGATAATAAAAGAATAGCCATCAAAGTCCTTTTGAGTAGCAAACTTACGTCCATTGGCATCTTTTTGGTACACACGCAAGTCAAGATCCATTTCTTGCAAAAAAAGCCACGTATCCATATAAGGCTGATGGTAGCTAGGGTCGATAGCGTGTTCGTAGGTATAGATATGAGTCCATTCTAGCCCCCAGTGTTTATTGAATAGCTCTATCGTACGGCGGTGTCCGTGGCGGCTGGAGCAAGAAGTAATCATTTTACCGCCGATATTGAGGTACTGTTGTGCTTCTTGGATCAGCGCATCAAGCACTAGACGGCCGTCGGCTCCGGCTTCGTTCCAAGCAGCACTACTGATGCGCTCTTGCTCGTTGTCAAGGTCTGTAAAGAGCCAAGGCTGCACAGGGGGGTTGGAGATGATGAGATCAAAGGTCTTGCCTTCTAAGGCCTGAAAGCGGTCGCTTTGTATGCTTTCTGCATCTTTGAAGCCATTGAGACGGGCGTTGACCTTAGCAATTTGGACTGCGGGCTGGCAGTAGTCTGTCAAGGTGATTTGTTTGGCTCCCAAAAGCGCGCATGCGATTCCGATAATGCCCGTACCAGTACCCATATCGAGTACAGTTTTGCCGCCGAGGTGGTCTAGGTATTGGTGGGTGTACAAAAAATTGAGCATTTCGGTGGCGCTATAAGGCTGCCAAACGCTAGGGTCTACAAGCATTTCTAACTCTCTACCGACTACGCGGTATTTTTTGAGGTTGAGGTGCTCTCTGAGCAAGTGATTGGGTGTCTTTTGTTCCGGTTTCATGGGGTCTTGTCAGTTGCCTACCTGTACTACTGTTTAATGCTGCAAAAAGTTGCTAAGTACCACTAGTTTTGTTGTAAGATTGTCCTTCCACCTACAAGATTAGCCTATGGCTTGTCAAACTCTTCATATTCTTCATACTCTTCCTCTTCTTCGCTTTTCTTTTTCTCTTCGGTAGTTTTTTTCTGTTTGTTGGGGTCATTCACCACTACAATCTGTACCTTATCAGGCACTATCATTGCCGTAGGGAACTCTTGTTTGAGGCGATTGTAGTACTTGATATACTCTGTCTGCTCTAAGAAGTCTCCTACTTTTACGCGATAGTTGGGCGCGCTATAGGTCATATACGCGGACATTTTGGGGAAGATGCGGTATGAGGAAGCCTTGGCGCGTTCGGCTTCTTCGCGGCTGCGGCCTCGATAGATTTGTATGCGGTAGCCGTCGAAAGTTCCGGTAGAAATAGGGGCTACATAGCGTACAGGCTTGGTATCCAATACCTTATGAAGGCGTTGGGTAATACTCAGTTCAAAGCCCGTAGTATCAGCGGGCAGGCTGATGGTGATGGTTTGAGGGTTGCCTTCAAAGGTTTCGGGGCTATAAGGGTATTGCACCCGGTGTTGGGCAAGATCTTCCCGATAGTCGTTTACTGTTGTTGCCTTGGGCAAGCCCTTGGGAGTACAGGCCGCAAGTAGGGCCATCAGGCTCCACAGAGGCCACAAACGCAAATTTTTCATAAGCATAGGAAAAAGCTCCACACCTTTTGATTGTTGAAAAATGGTGTGGAGCGACTGATGTATTAATCAATGATGACGCAGCGGTTGTTTTTCAAATCCTGCTCAACGGTTTTGTATTTGACATCTTTCTTGATGCTGCCGTCGGTGTATTGTACAGTTACTTTGTCGTTGCGCCCGATAGTTTTATCAGATTTGATTGGCTCGGCAATGCGCTCTGGCATAGGGGCGGTAGGCAGGGGTGCACTAGGGGTATTGCCTCCAAACTCTGGTTTGTTTTCGCGCAGCTTGGGCTGTTGGCGACGTGGAGTAGGGCGAGCCTCGCTCATTTGGTTAGGCTCTACACGGGGCACATCGGCCTTGAGTAAGAAGCTGACCGTCTGCCGGTTGAGGTTAGACACAAAGCTGCTAAACAACTGGAAGGCCTCAAACTTATAGACCAAGAGCGGGTCTTTTTGCTCATGAACAGCCATTTGTACCGACTGCTTGAGGTCGTCCATCTCACGGAGGTGTTCTTTCCAGAGTTGGTCTATCAAGGCGAGGGTAATATTTTTCTCCATCGACTTGATCAAGTGCTGCCCTTGGGTTTCGCAAGCTTTTTGTAGGTTGGCAGCCACATTGATTTGGCGTTTCCCGTCCGTAAACGGCACGACAATTTCTTCGACTACCGCTCCCTTTTCTTGGCGAATATCTTCCAAGATTGGCAAAATTTGCTCCGCGATACGGTCATTTTTGGCCTTATAGCTACGAAGCGCTCCTTGATAGAGCAGGTCGGTCAGTTGCTCGGCAGATACTTTGGAAAATTGCTCTAGGCTTACGGGCAGTTCTATACCTAGGTTGGTATAAACAGCCAGTTTGAAGCTTTCATAAGCATCTTCACCTTGGTAGCCTTGGGCAATATCTTCACTGGTTTGATACAACATATTGAGGATATCGACTTCAAGGCGCTCGCCGTGGAGGGCGGTATGGCGGCGTTTGTAGACAATCTCGCGCTGGGCGTTCATGACATCATCATACTCCAAAAGACGCTTACGAATACCGAAGTTATTTTCTTCTACTTTTTTCTGTGCACGTTCGATAGACTTGGTAATCATCGAATGTTGAATAACTTCTCCTTCTTGGAAGCCCATGCGGTCCATAAACTTGGCGATACGGTCGGAGCCAAAACGGCGCATGAGATCGTCTTCAAGGCTGACAAAAAACTGCGAGCTACCGGGGTCGCCTTGGCGGCCTGAGCGACCTCGGAGCTGTCGGTCTACGCGGCGTGATTCGTGGCGCTCGGTACCGATGATGGCCAAGCCTCCGGCAGATTTTGACTCAGGAGTAAGCTTGATGTCTGTACCACGACCAGCCATATTGGTAGCGATGGTTACGGTACCGGGCTTACCAGCTTCGGCCACAATTTCGGCTTCTTTTTGGTGAAGCTTGGCGTTGAGGACTTGGTGTTTGATTTTGCGGATAGTCAGCATACGGCTGAGCAATTCCGAAATCTCGACCGAGGTAGTCCCTACCAATACAGGGCGGCCTTGTTCGGTTAGGCGCACGACTTCCTCAGCAACGGCGTTGAATTTCTCGCGGATGGTTTTGAAGACCAAATCTTGCTCGTCTTTGCGGGCAATGGGCACATTGGTCGGGATGACCGTAACATCGAGTTTGTAGATTTCCCAAAACTCTGAGGCTTCCGTTTCGGCAGTACCAGTCATACCAGACAGTTTATGATACATTCGGAAGTAGTTTTGGAGCGTAATAGTCGCGTAGGTTTGGGTTGCGTCTTCGATTTTGACGTTTTCCTTGGCCTCTAGGGCTTGGTGTAGCCCATCAGAGTAGCGGCGGCCTTCCATCACACGGCCTGTCTGCTCGTCTACAATTTTGACTTTGCCGTCGACGATGATATAATCCACCTCTCGTTCGAAGAGCGCATAGGCTTTTAGTAGCTGGTTGACGGCGTGGATACGCTGTGCTTTGATGCTATAGTCATTGATGACCGCTTCTTTTTGGGCGAGCTTTTCTTCTTCGCTCAAGTCTGCCTTTTCTTCGATATTGTTAATTTCTACCCCAATATCAGGCAAGATAAAGAAGCTTGGGTCTTCACTATTGCCAGTGATAAACTCGAGTCCTTTTTCGGTAAGGTCTATTTGGTTATTTTTTTCGTCTATTGTAAAATAGAGCGGTTGGTCTGCCTCGGGCATTTGGCGGGCATTGTCTTGTAGGTAGTAGTTTTCTACCTTCTGCATCATTGTCCGCATGCCGGGTTCGCTCAAGAACTTAATCAGTGGTTTGTTTTTGGGCAATCCACGGAAGGCGCGGAACAGCGGCAAGCCTGCATCTTTTTCCTTCCCTTCTTTGACGAGGCGTTTGGCTTCGCTAAGGAAGTTTTGTACTACTTTTTTCTGCTCTTCAACCACCCGTTGGATACGTGGTTTTAGCTCATAGTACTCGTGTTCGTCGCCTCTTGGGATAGGGCCGGAGATAATCAGCGGTGTTCGGGCATCATCAATCAATACTGAGTCTACCTCATCAATCATAGCATAGTGATGACGGCGCTGCACGATTTGGTCTATCTCCCTGGCCATATTGTCGCGCAGGTAGTCAAAGCCAAATTCGTTATTCGTCCCATAAGTAATATCGGCACGATAGGCTGCTTTTCGTTCTTCAGAGTTGGGCTCATACTTATCGATACAGTCTACGATCATTCCGTGGAATTCAAAGATAGGAGCCATCCACTCAGAGTCACGTTTGGCCAAGTAGTCGTTTACCGTAACGATGTGTACCCCTCTGCCTGCGAGGGCGTTGAGGAATGCGGGTAAGGTAGCGACGAGCGTTTTGCCTTCTCCGGTGGCCATTTCGGCTATTTTACCTTCATGTAATACAACTCCACCGATGATTTGCACATCATAATGAAGCATATCCCAAGTAACGGTATTGCCTGCTGCCTGCCAGCTGTTGTGCCAGATGGCTGTTTCACCATTGATTTCGACATTGGCCTTCCGAGCAGCTATCTGCCGGTCATGCATATTGGCCTGTACTCGAAGCTGTTTATTTTCTTTAAAACGGCGGGCCGTTTCTTTGACAATAGCAAAAGCCTTAGGCAAAATATCTATCAAAACCTCTTCGAGGCGTTCATTACGCTTATCTTCTAAGCTATCTATTTGTGCAAAAATAGCTTCCTTAGTACTCAAATCAGTGGATTCGGCTGCTTGAGCTTGTAGGTCGCTAATTTGAGTATCGATACTTTGTAGCTGGTCAGCAATATGCGCCCGCAAGTCGGCGGAGCGCTGGCGTAGTTCGTCAGGGCTGATAGATTGTAATGTTGCCCACTCCTGGTTTACCTTGGTTACGTAAGGAAGCAAGCGTTTGAGGTCGCGCTCATATTTAGAACCAAATAGTTTGGTTACGACTTTGGTTACGAGGTTTGACATATGTTATAATAATGCAGAATGCTTTTGAACTATCAAGTGCAAAGTTAGTTTTTTTCGTAAAAAGAAGCCAAGAACCTTATCATATTCCCACATAAAAACTGCTTGGCTTGTAGCTTCTTCGGCAAAAGTCTAGCTTTGTAAGGAACAGAGCGCCTATATACTTTGTCCAAATTCTGACTCGTTTATATAAACCAAGTGTCTTGGCTTGCGTTATAAGGATGTTTATATACTCCGTACTTCACTTTTTTCCTAAAAACTACTGCTTACTTACTGATCCAAGAAATATGCTCACTGTCAAGAATCTATCCCAGCGTTATGGCCAGTTGGCCGTGCTCGACCGTATTAGTTTTGAGATTGCCACAGGGGAAGTCTGCGCGATTATAGGCCCTTCGGGCAGCGGCAAAACCACCTTGTTGGGTTTGTGTGCTGGCTTAGACAGCGCCACCGAGGGGGAAATTTACCTACTCGACCACCCGCTACACCGCCTAGGCGAAGAAGCACGAACTGCTGTCCGCAACCGTCATGTCGGATTTGTGTTTCAAAACTTTCAGCTGATTCCTACCCTTACGGCGCTCGAAAATGTGATGATTCCGCTGGAGCTAAACCGCAAGCCCAATGCCCGCCGTCAGGCCGCCGAATGGCTCGACAAAGTAGGCCTAAGCGCCCGCCAACGTCATTATCCTGTACAGCTCTCTGGCGGTGAGCAGCAGCGTGTAGCCTTGGCGAGGGCTTTTGCCAACCAGCCCCAAATCTTGTTTGCGGATGAACCCACCGGCAACCTAGATACCGAAACCGGGCAAGCTATCGAAGCCTTGCTTTTTGAGCTAAACCAAAGCCATCAAACAACACTCATCCTCGTTACACACGACCCCGAGCTCGCCGAAAAAGCCCAACACGTTATTGCGCTCAAAGGCGGCCAAATCGTCTCACAATCACATCAGGAGGGTTTTATCGCAAAGTGAGTCGCTTTTTTTCAGTTTTTTGTCAAAATAGAACAATATTTGCGAAACTAAACACTGCAACCAAGCATACAGCACTGAATGAACCCTTTACTGAAGATTTTATGGCTGTTGGGGCTAAGCCTTTGGATAAACAACCTGCTATATGCACAAGAAACGCTCAAGAAAGAGAAAATATACACCCTGAGTGCCGAAGAACAACTCGCATATAACGAAAACTCACTGGGCGTTTATCAAGACGAATTGGGCTACATTGTCGTAACAGCCAAGCTTACTAGCAACAGAACAAGCCGCACATACCATATACAGGGCAAATCGTATGGTCCTTATGACCGCCCAGTGGTGGATAAACCCGTATTTTCGCGCTGGGGTTGGGGATTTATTGACTCCAAGGGCGAAGTTTCGGATATTGTCGTCAACGGCGAACGTATCGGCAGACACAAAGAACCACAATACCCCCTAGAGCTTAAAATGTCACAGGGGGCTTGGGCGTATTTGCTCTACGATATGCTCACGGGCAACTCAATCGTCAAATACAATGGCAAGGAATATGGGCCTTATAAAAGCCTCAAAAACTGCTATCTCAACCACAAAGGCGATATTTGCGCCATTGCCTACAGCAACAAACCCGGAGAGTATAAGCTCTTCTTTACCCACGACCGTAGCGAGGTAGGGCCTTTTTTACAAATCCTTGACTTTAAATTTCTAGAAGGAGATGGTAATCGCTGGGTGATGACTGTCAAGAAAACTAACGATGCCTTTACAGTCGTTACCAATCAAGGCGAAGTAGGGTCTTTTAGCCTCTTGATGCCGGGGTACACCAAGGAAGCTGCAAATATTTTGGCCGAAGGGGTAAACTATGGTATGCCAGTACGGCACGAAGGACAAATTTATTTTTTGGCCAACGACGAGCTTTATGGTCCCTATGCAGATTACCCCAAGCAAGTCAGCTTTGGGAAGGCCTTCAACCGATTCAATTATCTTCTAGGCGAACAAAGTGATTTTTATTTCAAAGGCGAAAAAGGGTTTTCCACCAATGTAGAAAAGTATTTTTTGAGCGAATCACGCCAGACAGTGGCCATCATCAAACAAGGACAGGGCAAACAAGACTCACTCATTATCAATGACAAAGACCTTATAGGTCTGTTTGAGAATGTGGAATATGTCAAGTTTGCCCCCAAAAGCGAAGACTGGGTTTTGTTGAGTAACCGTGGCGGTGGGAGCTATGCCCTACACTTTTCGGATGGGCGAAGCCTAGGGCCTTTCAACCTAGGGGCTGTCAAACAAGCACCTGATGTATTGGTAGGGAAAGGCTGTAAAAACTGGGCTATCAGCTATACTGACAATAGCGGCAACAACCGCCTTATTATCAACAATGAAGAATGGAGCAATTCTTTTTTGGGTAATGTGGTCATCATTGCCGAAGGTGGGCAAGAGTATTTCTCGTGGTTTAGTATCGAAGACCGCACTATTTATTTGAACAAGTTGATTCTTTGAGATATTCTGAACAGTAACACTTCCTTCAAAAGCTGACAAAAATCATAGGTATCGCGCCTGAAGCAGTGCATTTTTGCTAACAATTACCACTGCTTTGTCTGCATTTGCTTATGGATACCACCAAATCTGCCCCCGATACTGTTGCTCAAGCTACTTGTTACCACTGTGGGGATGCCTGTGCGCCTCAAGAAGTCCGTCATTTTGATGAGAAAACTTTTTGCTGTCATGGCTGCCAGACGGTATACGAAATATTAGCCCAAAAAGACCTCTGTACCTATTACGATCTCAGCCCCAACCCGGGCACCAAGCAAGCCGGCGGCGCTTGGGGTGAGCGCTATGCCTTTCTGGACAATGAGGCGCTGGCGCGTCAGCTCATCAGCTTCGATGACGGTACTTGGCAGCATATCACCCTGCACCTACCCACGATGCATTGCAGCGCCTGCATTTGGCTGGTAGAGCACCTGCCCGGCATCCGCGCCGGAGTACAGTCTGCACGGGTCAATTTTACCAAACGAACGGTCGCGCTCGTATTTCGTGCTGATACCGTATCGCTGCGCCAACTAGTCGAGCAGTTGGCCGCCTTAGGATACCCCCCCGACATCAGTCTGGAGCACGGCGAAAAACGGCAAAAGCGACAACAATACGCCCAACTACTCTACAAAATCGGAATTGCCGGATTCTGCTTCGGAAACATTATGCTTTTTAGCTTTCCCGAATATCTGGCCCTCAACGACTGGCTCGACGGGCAATACAAGCAATGGTTTGGCTACTTGAGCATTTTGTTGGCGCTGCCCATCGTCTTGTATGCGGCCTCTGATTACTTTGTTTCGGCCTATCAGGCACTCAAAATACGCAAAGTCAATCTGGATGTACCCATCGCTGTGGGCATTATGGCCTTGTTTGGGCGCAGCACCTACGAAATCCTTACCCTTACCGGAATGGGTTATCTCGATTCATTGGCTAGCCTAGTGTTCTTCTTACTCGTAGGCCGCTGGGTGCAGCAAATGACTTTCGAGCACCTCTCTTTTGAGCGCGACTACAAGGCCTACTTCCCACTGGCCATCCAAGTACAACAGCCTGACGGCTCTTGGGAGTACCAAACCATCACCACGCTCAAAAAGGGGAATGTCATCCAAGTGCGCAACCAAGAGCTGATTCCGGCAGATGGTATATTGCTAAGCGCCGAAGCAGCCATAGATTACAGCTTCGTAACCGGCGAAGCACAGCTTATCCACAAGCAACAGGGCGACTACCTCTACGCAGGCGGACGACAAGCTGCGGCGGCCATCACCCTAGCCGTACAAAAAGAGGTGGCGCAAAGCTATCTGACCCAACTCTGGAACAATGAAGCCTTCCGTCAGCCCAAAGCCCTGCCCGACCTGAGGCTGGAGCGCCTCAGCCAGTACTTTACCCTCATTACCCTCAGCATTGCCACCCTGACGGCGCTGTACTGGTATTGGGCCGATGCCGGACGAATGTGGCAGACTTTTACGGCGGTGCTCATCATTGCCTGCCCTTGTGCGCTAGCGCTGGCTACCCCCTATGCTTTGGGGAATGCGATGCGCCTTTTGGGGCACGCCCGCTGCTACCTCCGCCAACCTGAAGTACTGCATTATTTGGCCAAGGCCACTCACCTCGTATTTGACAAAACCGGTACCATCACCCAAACGCGCAAACAGCATATCCGCTATGAAGGGGCGCCCCTGAGCCGCGCTCAACAGCAGGTATTGGCCTATCTCACCCAACAATCGACACACCCGCTCAGCCGGATGGTCGCTACTGAACTAGGCAAAGCACTGGGTACACTGCCCGACTACCTAGGTTGTGAACATTATCAGGAGCATACCGGCAAAGGAATCGAAGCATACCTTGGGGGGCAGTGTTATCGGATAGGGGCGGCGGCCTTTGTAGGTGCTGAAAGCCCTGCCGCCGCCCCCAATGAATCGCGGGTGTATGTGGGCGAAAACGGACAAGCTTGGGGCTATTTTGCTATTCAACATCATTACCGCCAAGGGTTGGGAGAAATGATGCAGGCCTTATCATCCTACGAATGTGCTTTGCTTTCGGGCGATAACGACCACGAGCGCGATAGGCTGACACCGTATTTCGCCCCTGATCAGATGCATTTCGAGCAATCACCACAAGATAAACTGACCTATATCCAAGCACTACAAGCAGCACCCCAAAATACTGTAGTGATGATTGGCGACGGCCTAAACGATGCCGGCGCTCTGCGCCAAAGCAATGTCGGGATTGCTATCACAGAAGACACTACGGCCTTCTCGCCGGCCTGCGATGCAATTCTGGACGCACAAATGCTCCCCCAGTTGCCTACTATCTTACGGTACAGTAAGGATACAGCGCGCATCATCCGCAGTAGTTTGGCGCTTTCGCTGGCCTACAACTTGGTGGGCGTATCAATAGCCGTAACGGGTAATTTATCCCCTATTGTGGCTGCGATATTGATGCCCATCAGCTCTATCACAGTAGTGGGGTTTGTGATTGGCACTACCTATTGGGCTGCCAAAAGACGGGGGCTTGTATGATAAGCGGAAAATCAATCGGGCTGCTGCTCGCTTTTCTCGTACAAAAGGCGGAGGCCGTCGAGGGTAAGGTGTGGCACAATATCATCAAACAGATAGGCCAGCGGGCGCATCACAAAAGACAGTCCTCCGGTTACGACCACACGGCAATTGCGGTTGAGTTCGCGCCGGATGCGCTCTATCATCTTCTCTACCATTCCGACATACCCCAACATCACACCGGCCTGAATGGCGTGGGTGGTATTGAGGCCTAAAACCGTTTCGGGCAGCTCCAACGGCACTTCGGGCAGCTGAGCCGTATTTTGGTAGAGGGCGTGGATGGCAGTTTTGAGCCCCGGGGCAATCGAAACCCCCACGATACTACCTTGGTCGTTGAGGGTAGTAAAAGTCAAGGCAGTGCCAAAATCAATGATAATACACGTTTGTCGGTATTTGTCAAAAGCAGCTACCGCATTGGCTACCAAGTCGGCACCGATTTCGTGTGGGCGCAAGATGGGCAGCTTCAGCCGCTCATACAAAGCTGCATTGAGCATTGTGGCGGGGCGTTGGAACACCTGCTCGCAGGCCTGCCGAACCAAGGGAGTAAGGTCTGGCACTACACTGCTGATAATGAGACCACTGGCTTGCCCAGCGCTTAGGTTTTGCTCCAAAAGATAGTCTGCAATTTGCAAACTAAACGACAGGGCAGAGGCTTCGCGGGCGCTTTCGAGGCGTAGCGTGTGTGTCCAAGTGGCGGCTTGATAAATACCCAATACCACATTAGAGTTACCAATATCTACTGCAATCAACATTGCTTTGGGGGTTACAATCGACAGAAAAAATGCCTCTACAGGTCATCAAACTCGAAGATACGTAGTTTGTATTAGAATATGGCTTTTGGCGGTTTTTTTTGTAACCCCGGGTTTCAAACAAAAAGCCGACCTGAGGCAAATTTCAGACCGGCTCTGTTGTTGAAAACACGAAGGGCTTATTGAACGACTTCGCCCTTGATAAAGAGCACGACAGGCTCGCCTACATTAGACATCACCGTGATGCTTTTGTTAAAATTACCCATAGCAGCAGCATTGTAGGTGGCTTTGATAGTACCGGTTTTGCCTGGGGCTATGGGGTCTTTGGTATATTCAGGTACTGTACAGCCACAAGAAGGGTTGACAGCACTGAGAATCAGGGGTGAGTTGCCAATATTGGTAAACTCAAAAATAGCGGTTTGGGGTGCGCCTTGCTTGATTTGGCCAAAGTCGTGGACAGTCTTTGTCCATTTGAAAGAAGGAGCCGCAGCCGTATCTCCTGCTGTTTTGGGGGAAGTCCAAGTCCACGCAACAAGTAATGCCATCACTGGCAAGGCAAAATACAATAGCTTTTTCATACAATTAAAAGGTTGGAACGGTTAAAAGTTATAGGGTTAACAATTTTTATGAGATAGAGGTTGCCTATTGGGACTTATATACGATTTTTGAGGCCAAAAGTCTTATTTTTGACAGAAAAAGAACACGGATGAAATATTTTAGTTTTTGTATTTGGATATTTTTGGGGCTATGGGCTTGCTCCAATACCAGCACCCAAAATGCCGCTCAAAACACAACCAACACCCCTGTAGCGGCTTTAGATGCCAATGATCCGATTGTGAAGGGTAAAAAACTGTTTAAGCTCAACTGCGGGATGTGCCATGCCCTCGAAGGGGTCATCATTGGGCCGGCGCTCAAGGGCATTACCCAAAAACACTCGCTGGAGTGGTTGGTATCATTCACCCAAAACTCTCAGGCAATGATCAAAGCCGGAGACCCCAAGGCGGTGGCTATTTATGAAGAATACAACAAGGTGGTGATGACTTCCTTTTCGCATCTGCCCGAAGAAGACATCAAGGCCATTTTTGCCTACATTGCCTCAGAAGGAGAATGAGCCACACCACGCCAACGGTCATTTATTTGTCTTATGACGGGCTGACGGATCCGCTGGGGCAGTCTCAGATACTGCCTTACCTCCAGGGCTTGGCGGCGGCAGGCTATCGGTTTTGTGTGATTAGTGCCGAGAAACCTGAGGCGTATCGGTTGCGTTCGGACAACATTCGGGCGCAATTGGGTGCACATATCGAGTGGTATCCAGTATTTTACCATAAGTCGCCGCCAGTCCTGTCTACCCTTTGGGACTTGAACAGGATGTGGCGGCAGCTCCGGCGGCTGATACACCAAAAACAAACGGCCTTGATTCACTGCCGCAGCTACCCTGTCAGCTTATTAGGCTTACGGGCCAAGCGCCGCTTCGGCCTTCCTTTTATATTTGATATGCGTGGATTTTGGGCAGATGAGCGGGTAGAAGGCGGGCTTTGGCCACTGAAAAGCCCTGTTTTCAGGCGTATTTATCGTTATTTCAAAGCCAAGGAACAACAATATTTACAAGAAAGCGCCCACACTATCAGCCTGACCCACAATGCTGCCGAAGAAATCCGGCGTTGGCAGTTGCCTAGGCTCTCTCCTATTACGGTGATTCCATGTTGTGTAGATACAACGTTATTTTGCCCTGCTGTGGGAGTTTCGACGGCCAAGCCTTATGCTTTGGCTTATTTAGGTTCGTTGGGCACTTGGTATATGCTCCCCGAAATGCTGGACTTTTTTGTGTGCCTGCGCCAATCATACCCTCAGGCGCGTTTCCTATTCATCACCCGTGATGCGCCCTCGCTAGTATACCAAGCAGCTGAAGCGCGCCAGATTCCGGCAGAAGCCTTGACTGTAGTAGCCGCTGAGCGCCACGAAGTGCCTCATTATCTTGCTCAAGCGCAGGCCTCGGTGTTTTTTATACGCCCCACATTCTCCAAAAAAGCCTCTTCTGCTACCAAACTAGGGGAGCTGCTAGCTATGGGCATTCCAGTAATCGGCAATGCAGATATTGGGGACCAAGGGCTGATTCTGCCCCAAGCCGGGGCGATGGTCCAAGCATTTAACCAAGCCGAGTATCGGCGTGTGGTGGCACAATGGCCACAACTGATGGCACTACAGCCAGAGGAACTCCGCACCTTGGGGCTACGCTATTTTAGTTTGCAAGAAGGTATTTCCCGGTATGAAGCAGTATATGCGGCAGCGCTCAAAAATTTGCGCCAGGGCAAATAGGTTGCCCTAGGGTAGGATACCTTTGTAACAACAACGAACGTAACGGTGCCCAAACTTTGCGGGGAATATTTCCTCGCAAAGTTTTTTTTGTGGATATACTCCAGACAAAATCAGCTGAGGTAAGTTATGCCCCTGCAAGTACCTTCTTCATTGCCTCTCCGACGTTATGTAATACTTTTGACCAAGCGTTATTCAACTCATCCGACCAATATTCAGGGTATACTTCTTTGATAGATTGTAATAGAAGAGCCAAAAAGGGGTCGAAATACTCAGGCCGAACTTGATAGTTTATGTGGCGTTTGCCGAGGTATTTTACTTCTTCGCCGATATGCTCCAACTTATCGAGTTTGGTTACAACGAGGGTGATGATATAGCTCAGTTTGCGGGCTTGTTCTTGGGTGTTATCCTTGAATAAGGGCTGAAACTCTGGATGTTGCTCAAACAATTGGGTGTAAAAATGCAGTCCTATTTGTTGAGATTTGGCGACTAAGGTCGCCCAAGAGTTTTTGATAAGCTCCTTTTCGTCAGCATTCAGTATTGTATTATCCATTATAGCATCTGTTAGAATATCAAAAAAACATTTTTATGCTACTTCAGGTGCTCTTTCATTGCGTCAGCTACTTGATATAGTACCTGCTCCCAGGCCTCAGCCAGTGCCGTATTCCATTGTGCTCCTAAAGTATCTTCTAGTGATAACAAGAGTTGTTTGATAAAGGGTTCAAAATGTACGACCCTCACTTGGTAGGTTTTGTGACGTTTGCCTAGGTATTTTACCTCCTCTGCGATGGTTTCGAGTTTGTCCAATTTCGTAACTACTAGAGAAATCACATAAGTAAGCTTACGAGCTTGGGTACTGCGGTCTATGCTATCAAATAGACGCTCATACTCAGGGTGTATGCGGAAAAGCTCCGAATAGAAGTGTTCGCCTAATGTTTGAGCTTTAGCAACTATCAGCCCCCAAGAGGATTTGATAAGCCCTATTTGGTCTACGTTTAGCTTTTGGGATGACATAGAGGGAGTGTTATTAATTATTTCTGAGCCGATACCTGCTTAGTTGCAATGGTCAACGGTTGTAACTTCATAAAGTACAAAAATAAGGAAATACGTCTTTATTTTCATTATGAATGTAACTTTTGCCAGCAAAACATATTATACAGCATTGTTATCAATAGCCACAGCACTTAGTATTAGCCCCTTGCCAAAGCCAGCATATCATAGTTTGATGTATGTTAATAGAACAAGATGCGCACTGTTATCGACCATACGACAGTGCAGGTACAAAAAATTACTTGATTGACAAGTGAAACCAAATTGTTACAAAAGTCTGATAAAGGCGATTTCGAGTGCTAGTGCCAACAAGGCAATGAGGAGCATTGTTTTCCAAAGTTCTTGGCGCAAGTTACGTTGTTTGAAGGTGTCGGCCAATCTGGTTTCAGCTGTTTCTCCTTCATATACTTCTACTTTTTTATTTTCTTTAAAATAAGCTTGTATCACTTCTTTATCATAAAAACTCATTTCTGATTCTGCTTTATCAGTATTGAAAGCCAGCAATCTAATCAATTTATTGCCTGCATAAAGTTGGTAATGCCCGGGGGTTTGTATCTCTTCCGGCATCTCCAGCATCAACACATTATCTACCAAGCGCTGCGCGGGAGTAAACTGAATCGAGTCTTGGCGGAGATGGTAGACTTGTTGGGCGGGGGGATTATCAAGCGCTAAGCTGATATTGTTTTCTTGGAAGGTATAAGCTAGGCGTTCGTTACCGGTCTTGCTTTTGGTGGCGATGGTATACATCACCGGCACAAAGAGGGCGTGTTTGGCAAAGGTGCTGTATTTGGCTTGTAGCGGTGCGGCGCAGAGGTATACTTTTCCTTGGCCGGTGCGCCATTCTGTTAAAAAAGGGTTGTTATTTTTAAAACCCAAAATCAATTGTTGATACCTTTTCCAGCTCAATACTGCCTGCGCTTGGGGCATATCCATCTGTTCGGGAGCGCGCTCAAACACTCCGTCATAAAAAGGATTGTTGATATTGGGAGCGGCCAGCTGCGCAGACACCTCTTGGGTGTTCTCTCCGGAGCCTCTGTTGTTTGTCCTCTTAGGTGGCACTAGTTGTATGTCGGCTCCGGTAAGGGCGCTAGTCAGCGAAGCCCAGCTTGGGTCAGGCGCTGCTGGGGGGAACATCAGCAGGCTTCCGCCTCGTTGAACAAAGGCCTTCAGGGCAGTAGCTAGCGCCCCATCAAGTTGTGTTAGCTCATCTATCACCACCAAATCGGCCAAGTCCATTTGTTTGAAATCCAAGTTATTGGCGCTCAAGGTTTGTAATTTGAACAGAGACTCATTGGCAAATACTCGTTGGATATAAGGGCTGTTGTTTTGTTGTGTGAGGTGAATGATGCGTACCGCAGGGGCGGCATTGAGCACAAAGAAGTACTCGTTGTCGAAAGTAACGGGGAAGTCTTCAAAACTGATTTTGGCAGCCTGCCATCCTTGTTCTCCCTTCATGGTGAAGTTAAAATAAGTTTGGGTGGTTTGTTGGGCTTCGATGCTGACATTGGCGGTAGATATTTGTCTATCAGCCACATACAATTTCAGGATAAGGTCTTCGTAGCGCTCTTCTCCTGAGTTGTGTATCCTTACTTGTAGTTTATTGCTTTCGTTGGCCTTGAGGAAGGGGTTGTCGAGCCACACCGAGTCTATACTCAGATTGGTTCGCACGCTGGGTGTAAAAGGCACTAAAAAATAGCGGTAATTGCTGTCAAGGGGCAGTTGATCCAAGGATTTGAGTGTACTCTTCTGAAAATCAGTCAATAAGAATACCCAAGGCTTATCTGCTGCGCCAGCTTCTTTTTGCAAGAGCTTGTGTTGTCGGGCCAATACTTCGTCCAGGGTACGGAACTGGGGGGCAAAGCGCAGCTCTGTCAGGCGGTCGGCAGCTTCTTGGGGCGAGATAACAAACTGTTCTTTATTTTCAAAACCATTGGTAATGAGCTGAATACGGCTGGCTTCGGGCAGCGTAGCGAGGAGTTTTTCGAGTGCTTGACTGGCCCTACTAATGAGGGATTCGTTGCCTATTTCGCTCTGCATGCTATACGAATTATCAAGATAAATGCTGACCAAAGGGCGGGAGCTGCCTTGGGTGGCGGCCTCTCCCTTGGGGAGGTAAGGCTGCGCAAATGCCAATACCAAAGCCGCCAAAGCCAACATACGCGCACTCATGACGAGTAGACGCTTGAACCGCCGTACGCTGCGCGTGCTGGTCTGCACCTCCTGTAGCCAAGCTACATTGGGGAAGTATACCTTACGAATGCGGCGGAAGTTAAACAAGTGTACCAACAGGGGGATGGCCAAGGCCAACAACGCCCACAAAAACTGAGGATATACAAACAGCATAGAGTTACACATGGATAGGTCTTGCTGCAAGATAGCATCCTTTGCCCTATGGCACAACCTTTTGTGCAAATCTTATCCGACTATGGTACGGTTTGTGAAATATACATAAAACTTATCCACACCATAGGTCAGCCCCCTGTGGATAACTTGTGGATATTGCTATTTATCTTATTTCACCTACTTCACAATCAATCGCTTATGGCACAGTTTGTTTGCTTCTACCCCAACGCCACCGTCTCCGGACGTGTGGTGAATATGCTCCTCAAAATCGCTCCGCTACAGCATGCACCTGTATACGAAACCCTCCAGCGGCATGGCCTCCAAAACCCACATGAAGAACAATGGTATAGCCTTCAGAACTATCTCAACGCCTACCGAGAGCTGTCGCGGCAGCTGGGCAGCTATTTCTTGCTCAATGCCGGAAAACAATTCTTCTCCTTCATTCGCCTTGGTGCCGAAATCCAAACCCTGCCCGATGCGGTCAAGGCTTTGAACGAATGGTACAAAGACCAGCACCGTGGCGAGCAACTGGAGTACTTTCAAGTACAGGGGGTTTTCCCTGAACGTTGCGAGATACAAGTGCTCTGCCAAAACCCATATCCTTGCTATTTTGACCGTGGGCTGCTACTGGCGCTAACGAAGAAATATCGCCCGGAGCAGGCCAAATTCTTTAATGTTGAGCTACATCCCAACAAGCCCAACCGCCTCATGGGGAGTGATGAAAGCACTTATATCATCTCTTGGGTCTAACAATCTGAGAAGCAATCTCTTGTGACAAAAGGCCTCTAAAAGGCTGTGGATAGTATTGTGGATAAATCGCGAATTTATCCACAAATGCGTTTTTTCTTGGTGGATTGTCTAAAATTGGCACAGCATACTTTTGCACTTGTCCACCAAAGTTATCCACAGCCTCAGCTGATTTTAGTGGAAAAGTAGCTATTTTTGGGGGATAACCCTGTGTATTAAGTGCCCATCTATACACAATTTTCCGCCCGGACGTACAGGTTTCAAAAGCCTGTGGGAAACCCGCTCTTTGTCCACCATTAATCCACAACTTATGCCCCATTTATACACAATTTATGCACATACTTATTGTACTCAAAGTAATATGGATAAGTTGTGGACAAGTAGTGGATAGCTTGTGGATAGGCTGTGAATTGGCTTATAATCAAGTCTGTTTGAAACGTGGATAACTTTTGCCTCAAACAGGCGTTTCCATGAAAAGTGAAAGCTTTGTCAAGTTATCCACCGCATGATAATAACAACAAAAGTTTTTAAAAAATATAAGAACTACTACTATTAACAGGGCTGTATGCTCATGCGGACTTGTGTCTCTCATTATCTCTTTTGACGGATTATTTCATGATGAATCAATCAACTCTCCTTACAGCTTTTGTATATGTGCTGGTGGCCGCGTTTTTGGGTAGCGGCGGTGTGGTTTATGCACAACAAGCCGAGCTTGCCGACCAGTATTTCTATGACCAAGCCTACGACAAGGCCGTGGATTTGTATCAAAAGTTTTGGGACAAGCCCCAATACAACCTAGAGGCTTATCCCAAATACCTCGAAGCCTTGCGCCAGCTCCAAGACCACAAAACAATCGAGAAGGTCATCAACCAACAAATCAAGATGCACCCCCAGCAGGCCAGTTACCAACTGGACTTGGCCTTCTGGCTCGAATCCCAAAATAAGGGCAACAAAGCCGAAGCAGCCTATCAGCAAGCGGCTGATTTGGCCTTGCAGGACGAGCGCCAGCTTAGCCCTATGATTCAGAAACTACTTGACCAAGACCAGGCCGGGCGTGCGGAGAATCTCTTGTTACAGGCCCGCAAACGCAGCCGTAATGAGTTTGCATATTCGGCGGAGCTGGCCCAGGTATACAGCGCCAAAGGCAATACCGAAGGCATGGTCAATGAATATATCAATGCGGCGCTCGAAAATCAGAGCAATTTCAACTTGGTCAAGGCTGCGCTCCAAGACCGCCTCAGCCGCGCCGAGGACTATGAGCTGCTAGAACGCGTACTGCTCTCGCGTGCTCAGAGTGCCCCAGGAGAGCTTATCTACAACGAGCTGTTGCTGTGGTTGTATATTCAGCAAAAGTTGTTTGAGCGTGCCTTTATACAAGCCAGAGCCATAGACAAACGCAAACGGCTCGAAGGGCTGGGGCTGATAGAGCTAGGGATGATAGCCATGCGCAACGAAGACTACAAGGCTGCTGTATTGGCTTTCGAATATGTGGCCAAAACCTACCCTCGCAGCCCCAATTATGCTGTGGCAAAACACTATGCAATCAAGGCCAAGGAAGAGGTACTCAAAGGTACTTATCCTGTAACCCGTGAGCAAATTACAGCCCTTATTCAGGAGTATGAGCTGATGGTCAATGAGTTGGGGCGCAGCCCCAATACCGTACCCTCATTGCGCAGTATGGCCTTGTTGTATGCTTTTTATCTAGATGATCGCGCCAAGGCCATTGCCTTACTCGAAGAGGCCATCCAGCTTTCTGCTCGCAACAGCAGGCTTTTGTCTGAGTGTAAAATAGACCTTGGAGACATCTACCTGCTCAACAATGAGCCTTGGGAGGCTACCTTGTTGTATTCGCAAGCCGAGAAGGAACAAAAAGACAGCCCCATCGCCTATGAGGCCAAGCTCAAAAACGCTAAATTGTCTTATTACAAAGGCGAGTTTGTCTTGGCCAAAGAACTGCTCGATATCCTCAAAATGGCTACTACCAGAGAGATAGCCAACGACGCGATGGAGTTGTCGCTCTTGCTCCAAGACCAACTCTTTGTAGATACCAGTGGCTTGGCGCTCAAGGGCTATGCCGCCGTAGAGTTGTTGGTTTTTCAACATCGTTACCCACAGGCGCTGGAAGCTCTAAACAAAATAGCACAAAACTACCCCCAACATCCTATCTTGGCGTATGTGTTTTGGAGCAAAGCCCAAATTTATTTACGTTTGGGGCAATACAGCGAGGCCATCAAGCACTTTGAGTTGGTCGTAGAGCGTTTTGGAGATGGGGTGCTAGCCGATGATGCCTACTTCCTCATTGCACAAACCTATGAGCGGCATCTCAAAGACAAAACCAAGGCTATGGAGTATTACCAAAACCACCTTATCCGCTACAAGGGAAGTATCTATGCCGTTGAAGCCCGCAAACGTTTCCGTATCCTAAGGGGCGACTTTGTCAACTAACCTTGCCTTCCAAAGCCCCACCGGACTGTACTTGGCTTCCATGGAGACAGCGGCGTTGTTTGTCTCTATGGGTGAGCTATGAACCAGTGGTTTGTAGAAAATTGTGATGTCCAATTATTTTTAGCAACCTCAATACTATCAAGTCGTTTAAATGCGTACTTTGTTCCGAAATATTTTGGCACCCCATAACCCACTCCCTAACTCATTATGGAAGTACTCTTTACCTCTGCGGGCTTGATTAGCTTGGTAAGCCTGACTTTTATGGAAATAGTCCTTGGTATCGACAATGTTGTTTTCATCTCCATTGTTTCGAGCAAGCTCCCCGCCGAACAACAAGCCCGTGCCCGCAATATCGGCTTGGTATTGGCGCTGATTCCAAGGCTGATTCTGTTGATGTTTATTTCTTGGCTAATCAATCTTAAAGACAACCTCATTGACATCACCCTATTGGGGCATCAAATCCAACTAACAGAAAAAGGCTTGGTATTGCTGGTCGGGGGTTTGTTTTTGCTTTACAGCGCCACTAGCGAAATACATCATAAAATAGATGAAGTAGGGCATAGTGGAGATAAAGATGATAAAAAGGGTAATAAAAAGAAAAAAACGCCTAGTATGACACAAGCAATCGTACAGATTGTCTTGCTCAACATTGTTTTTTCTTTTGACTCTATCCTTACGGCAGTAGGTTTGGCCAAACACATAGAGGTGATGGTCATAGCCGTGATTTTATCTTTGTTGATTACCCTGGCATTTGCCGGCACAGTGTCGCGCTTTGTCGAGAAGCACCCTACCGTCAAAATGCTTGCTTTGTCATTTTTATTGATGATTGGCTTTCTGCTCATTACAGAATCCTTCATCGTAGACGGCCACCCTGTCGAAGTACCCAAAGGCTATGTCTATTTTGCGATGATGTTTTCTTTATTTGTAGAATTGCTTAATTTACGCCTTCGTCGTAGTCATGAGTTGAAACAAGAGTTCAACAATGCCTGATTAATTCTCCCACGTTCACCAGAGATAGCAGCTTATTGTTAGGCAAAACAATAAGCCGGCTATTGCCCGAATGCCCCCATAGGCAGTAATTTATATGGATATTAGCCAACTGTATCAAGCCTACAAACAAGAGCGTAAGACTCCCCTCACCGAAGAGCAGTTTCTTGTATTGTTGATTTTTTTTCCCACCTTATTGCTGGTACGCTCCGAGCCTACCCCCGATCAAACCGCCCGACACTACCTACAGCGCCTTTGTGTCAGTATGGGCAGAAGCTTTGAACCAATGGGCTACCAAGAGGCTCAACTGGCCAGCCTCAGTACCCACTACTTAGACGAGGTCGATTACCTAATGGAACAGGTAGCTGTTTGGGAAGATAATTTTTTGACTTGCCTGCGTACTTATCTGAACGCCTTTCCAGTATTTAAACCAGTGGTTTTGGATGCGCTGTATTCGTTTGCCGAAATATCAGAGCGCTTTTCTCCTACCGAACACGAAACCCTGCACTTGTTAGTCCAGACACTAGCCTTAGAGGCCTGAGACTTTAGAGTTTGCTTATACCCAAACCAATTGTGATTGGGTATAAACAAGCTCTTAGGACATATACACTCCTTCAGGGGTATCAAAGCTGACTTCTATGTAGTCTTGGAGAGTGGTTGCAAAGGCATAGCCTACATATGTAGCCGATACGGGAAACTGTGCGTGGCTGCGATCTACCACAACTGCGGTTTGTAGTTTTTTGACCCCTGCCTCCAAAAATGGGCACATACAATAGGCCATTGTACGGCCTGTATTGAGCACATCATCTACCAAAATGACGGTTTGTCCGTGGAAACTTTGCACTGCTTGGCTGACTTGTATGTTGCTGGGGTTGGGTGATTTTTTATCGAGGCTGACTTCTATCAATTGAATCGTGATAGGGCTGATAAGCCCTAAGGCTTTTTGTAGGCGCTGAGCCAAGATATAGCCGCCACCGCTGATTCCGGCCAATACAATATGCTCTTCTTTGAAATTATTTTCATAAATTTGGTATGCCATGCGGGTTATTTTCTGGCCTACTTGGGTATGGTTTAAAATCAAAATTTTTTCTTGTGTGCTCATTATCGTGGGCTGTTATTGTTTTTGGCTTTTGAGCTTGGCTGCTTGGTATAGCTCCTGTATTTCTTGGTCGTCAGGGTAATATTGCAACACCAGTGTATAGGCTTTGAGTGCTTCTTGTGGCTTGCCTTGTGCGTCATACACCCTACCACGGAGGTAGTATGCCGACATATTTTGGGGGTTTTGCTTCAATACCCGCTGACAGGCCTCTAGGGCTTCATCATAATTTTTGGCCTGTAAGGCATAGTAGGCCCAGTCGGTGAGGTATTCCTCTTCGTTTGGCGACAGACTGATAGCTTTGCGAATATCTTCAATAGCTTTTTTGGGTTGGTCTAATGCTTCATATACCTCAGCGCGTTCGGCATAATATACAGCCTCCTCATTGTTTTTTTGAATAGTTTGATGGAGATAATCAAGTGCTTTTTCCCAAACTTCCAGCGATTTGTATACCAAGGCTATGGTAAAAAAGCTGCGTTCGAGGTCTTGGTTAAGTGGTTTTCTCAGGCTTTGCTCTAGGCTGGTGAGCGCATCGTCGTAGAGTAGTTTGAGGGCTTCGATAGTACCTTTGACGAGCCATATTTGCGAGTCCTCCGCATCTAAGTTCAGGGCTTGTTCTATGGCTTCGAGCGCATTATCTGCATCCCCTTGCCAGAAAAGCGCCTCAGCGCGGTCGCGATAGCCCGTGGTGATGGCGCGCACTGTTTGTGGTTGGTTGATATTGATGCCAAGGGCTTGCGCCGGATTGTCGAGTAGCTCAGGATATTTCTGAGTTTGGCTCCAGAGGTCAGGGTCTAGGTATAGGGCTTGTAAAAATTGTTGGCGGCCTTCTTCCAAAGATTTGGCCTTGAGCGCAATGCAGGCAAAGTTGTAAAATAGTGGCGCGTATTGTTCGTTGTTAGGGTCGGCGAGGGCTGCGGCTTTGCGGATTTGTTCGAGCGCTGTTTTGTAGGTTTTATTTTGATACAAGGCCATTGCGAGGGCGTGTAGCAGCTCGGGGTTTTGGCTATCTTCGGGAAGCTCAAAGAAAAACTGTGCTTGGAGATACTCTTGTTGTTGGTAGTGCGCCATTCCCCAAGTATAGAAGTCATCTTCTTCAAATAAATCTACCCAAGCTTTATTTTTTTGCCATTGTTGATACGCATGAATCACGGCAGGGTACTGCCCTTGGGTGTAGAAAATTCGGATACGTAGGCGCTCATATTGTGTTTGCTCTTGTGGGCTTTTGCCAAACTTTAGTGCAGTATTGATGGCCTGATGTGCTTGGGCAAAATCATTCATAGCCAGCGCCAACTCAGCGGCATAATAATAGTTTTCGGCAACTTGAGGCCCTATTTCGAGTGCTTTTTGGATAGCGTCTTGTGCTTCATCAAACCAGTCGAGCTGGGTGTACAACAAACACAAAGTTTGGTAAGCATCGAGGCTTCTGGGGTTGATGGTGATGGCTTTGAGCAAGTCCTGCTCTGCTTCTTCATAATTCTCGGTGTAGAGGTAGGCCTGGCCACGATAGATGTAAAGTTGCTCGTCGGTGTGGTTTTGCTCTCCTGTCAAGAGAATGAGCAAGTCAAGGTCTGAAATTGCTTGTTCGTAATTTTCTTCTAAAAAATGCAAATAAGCTCTAGCATAAAGAGCATCATTCGACTTAGGGTTTAGCCCAATAGCCCGATTGAGATATTCCAGCCCTTGTTGATTATTCCCTGCGTCGAGCGAGGCGATGGCCTGTAAGTAAAATTTCTCAGATTCAGCAGTTTGTGCAAATACAGGGTGGGGGTATACGCTACAAAATAAAAAGCCCAATAATAGATAAAAGGTTTTTTTTGTATTTTTCATAGCAAATTTAGTTATACACATTTTGTAAAAAATCAAGTAGCTTTTGCTACAACAAGGTTTAGTATAATTTGGTAGATGAAAATATGGGTACTTATTGATAAGTTATTGTGTTGGTAGTCAAGCCAAAACAAAACCGACTTTGTGGGTAGCATGTTTGGTACTTGATACAATATACATCCCAAAACCCCCTCGTGTTTATTGTTTTGCCAAGGATTGCATCACAAATATAATGGTAAGGTGATAACAATCTATGTGTAAATTAGATGAATCGCACGTAAATTCGACCAGTGTTATTTTTAGCAAGATAAGCCCCAAGCCTACCAAGCCCGAAGGGTACAGGTAAGCGCGCAAAAAGTCAGCCAAAATCCAAACGGAATTATATTGGCCAGACAAAATCACAGATTGCTGCTGCCCATTGATCTACAGAGGCCTGAGTATTGTTTAGGTGGCGGAGTTGTTGTTGGATTTGGGTGTATTCATAAGGACTTTGGAGCAATGATTGGCTGACTGCTTGCAACACTTCTGGGGTAATATGGGGGGCTTCGAGCGCCAATTCTTGGATACGGCCTTCGCGGATGTGTATGGTAGCAGTCAGGATTCCGAGCCCTAATGGGCGGCTGCGCTCAATCGTACAGGCAGGGTTGCGGCCTAGTGTCCAAGCCCAGCCAAGGTATTTTTCTTGAACCAATGCTTCTATGGCTTGCCAAGCGGCCTCATCGAGCTGATAGCGTGGTGCTGCTTCTGCTGTAAATACTTCAAAAATATGGCATATCAAGGCTTCTTCTATTGTTTGGAGGCTGAGGTCTTGGCCTAACCAGTGGCGGATATTTTCTACTTGGCTTCGATAAGATTTCACACCGTTGGAGCTGATCTTGTCGATTGGTGGCTGAATTGCTTGGCGCAGGCGCTCCAGGTCAGCTTCTATCAACAGGGTGCCGTGGCTCATCATCATTTTGGTAGACGAAAACTGGGCATTACCCGATATTTTTTTGCCTTCGGCAATGATGTCGTTGCGGTGGTTGGCCATTGCCGGAACTCCCAAACTGTTGAGTGCCGCAATCACCGGCGCATTGAACAATGGATAATTACCCACTTTGTGGCTGTCGTAGCGGGTAATAAAGCTGAAATTCATATTGTTGGTATCATGATAGACCGTACCACCACCCGAAATGCGCCGCACTACTTTTACGCCTGCCTCACGCACATAGGGCCAGTTGACTTCTTCTAGGATATTTTGGTGCTTGCCCACAACCACAGATGACGCATTGCGGTACAGCAGTACGTATTCGTGTGTGGGGTCGGCGTGGCGCAAGAGGTACTCTTCGAGGGCAAGGTTGTACGCCGGATGGGTATGGGCCCGATTGTCTACCAGAAATTTCATAACTACCGAAACGATATGATTAAAAAAACTTTCCAAACCTCAGGGCTTGGAAAGTTCTAAAAATGGAGGGTTAGGCCTTTTGAATCAGGGCTTCGAGTACAAAGCCTTCCATCTCGATGGTGCGGCCTTGGCTGACTTGGGGCTGTAATACGAGCGAAAGCGCCTGTGTTTCTTCACAGATGTATTCTTTGAAGTTTTCGAAGGCCGCATCGTTAAACGCCTCTCCTTTTTGGAGTATGATTTGAATCTTGTCCTGTACTTCGAGCTGCATATCCTTACGGATATTTTGGATGCGGTTTACCAAGTCGCGGGCAATGCCTTCTTGTTGTAGCGCATCGGTCAATGTAGTATCGAGGGCAACGGTCAGACCGTTTTCAGACAAGACCGAAAGCCCCTGCACATCTTCAGAACTGATGATGACATCATCCAAGGTGAGTACAAAACCTTCTTTTTCGAGTTGGCCGGCTTGCTCCAGCGCCCGGATGTCATCCGTGCTAAATTGCTGAATAACAGCCGACACCTCTTTTACTTGGGCCTTAAACTTCTGCCCCAAGGTACGGAAGTTGGGTTTGACACTTTTGACCAAAATGTCCGAATCGTCGCTGATGCACTCAACTTGCTTCACATTGACCTCGCTCATAATCAAGTCAGCTACGGCCTCCACATATTGGCGGGTTTGGGCATCGAGCGTGGGTATCAGAATACGGCTCAGTGGCAGGCGCACACGCAGGTTGTCCTTCTTGCGTAGGGCGTGTGTGAGCGAAGAGATGCGCTGCGCGAGGGTCATTTTTTGCTCCAGTGCCGTATCGATGGCGGCGTTGTCGGCTTGCGGAAAGCGTGTGAGGTGGATAGAAGCTTCGGGCTCGCGTTGGCTGACCTCGTTGAGGTTTTGGTAGAGGCGCTCACTGAAGAAAGGCATTACCGGAGAAGCCAACTTGGCCACCGTCATCAAGCAATCGTAGAGGGTTTGGTAAGCAGCGATTTTATCTTCGTTGTACTCCCCTTTCCAGAAACGTTTGCGGTTGAGACGCACATACCAGTTGCTTAGGTCGTCGATGGTGAAGTCCTGAATGAGGCGTGCCGCCTTGGTAGGCTCATAATCTTCGTAAGCTTCGGCCACAGCAGCGGCCAAAGAATTGAGCTTGGAGATAATCCAGCGGTCGCTTTCGGGGCGTTTGGCCAAAGGCACAGGAGCCTCTTGGTAGCTGAAGTTGTCGAGGTTGGCATAAAGCGCAAAAAACGCATAGGTATTGCGCAAAGTGCCAAAAAACCGGCGCTGCACTTCTTCTATCTTTTCGGAGCGTTCTTCAATACCCTTGGCGCGTTCTTCGGCAGTAGTCCAGCTGAAGCGCAGGTTGTCCCAGGGGTTGGCATTGCTGACCATATACCAGCGCGTTGCATCGGCGCCGTACTTGTTGAGCACAAAGAATGGGTCTACGGCATTGCCCAAACGTTTAGACATTTTCTGTCCTTTGGCATCCAACACCAAGCCATTAGAGACTACATTTTTGAAAGCCACCGAATCAAAGAGCATTCCGGCGATGGCGTGCAGGGTAAAAAACCACCCACGGGTTTGGTCTACCCCCTCTGCAATAAAGTCAGCAGGATAAGCTTGTTGGAAGCGCTCCTGATTTTCGAACGGATAGTGCCATTGGGCATAAGGCATAGCACCCGAGTCAAACCAGACATCTATCAGGTCTAACTCGCGGAACATAGGCTTGCCCGACTCAGACACCAGTACCACACTATCGATATAGGGGCGGTGTAAGTCGGTAAGGCCTTTTGAAAAATCTTGATGTGTTTCCCAGGCTTGTAGCAGCTGCTTGACAATGTCCGGGTTTACTTGTTTTGAAGCCTTCACTTCGGGCAGGTCGTATACCTTGTACTCCACGACAGCGCGTCGGAGTTCGCGGTTTAGCTCCTCCACACTACCGATGGCCTTCTCCTCTGTGCCGTCTGTAGTGCGCCAGATGGGCAGCGGAATACCCCAGTAGCGTTGGCGTGATAGGTTCCAGTCTACTAGGTTTTCGAGCCAGTTGCCAAAACGGCCTTCACCGGTAGACTGCGGCTTCCAGTTGATGGTTTTGTTGAGTGCCACCAGCTTGTCCTTCATCGCAGTAGTACGGACAAACCAAGAGTCGAGCGGATAATACAAGATAGGCTTGTCGGTACGCCAACAGTGTGGGTAAGAGTGAACGTATTTTTCTACCTTAAAGGCCTTGTTTTGTTCTTTGAGCAAGATGGAGATTAGCACATCAGAGCTGTACTCGGGGGCTTCTCCTTCTTCATACTCTGCCTTCATATACTTGGGCAGGTCGTATTCGTGGGGGGCTTTGCCGTGTTTTTGGGCTATTTGGCGCAGGTCTGCGTTCATTCCGGCTACCAAAGGAGCCACAAAGCGCCCTTGTTTATCAACAAGAGGCACGTCGTTCCCTTGCTCATCTTTAATCATCACAGCAGGCACATTGTTTTGTTGGGCTACGCGGAAGTCGTCGGCGCCAAACACCGAAGCCGTATGCACCACACCCGTACCATCCTCGGTCGTTACGAAGTCGCCGGGAATCACTCGGAAGGCGTTTTTCTCCAAGTTTTCGTTGCTGATATAGGGCATCAGTTGTGTATAGCGGATGCCTACCAAGGCTTTGCCCTCAAAAGCCTCTCCTACTTGGTAAGGAATAAGTTTTTGACTGGGCTGGTAGTCGGTCAAGGCCAGCTCGGCAGCCTTGGCATTGAAATACGCACCCACACGGTCTTTGGCCAAGACCACTGACACAGGAGCGTGGGTGTAGGGGTTGAAAGTTTTGACCTTGACATAAGCAATCTTTTCGCCAATGGCCAAGGCACAGTTAGAGGGCAGTGTCCAGGGGGTGGTGGTCCAAGCCAATACAAACACCTCTTCGTCGGGGCTGTCGAACAGGAAGGCAGAGGCCTCATTACGACGAACAGCAAACTGCGCCGTGATAGACGTATCCGTTACATCGCGGTAGCAACCCGGCTGGTTCAGTTCGTGTGAGCTAAGCCCTGTACCTGCTTTGGGTGAGTAGGGCTGTACGGTATAGCCCTTGTAGAGCAAGCCTTTTTGGTGGAGCTTTTGGAGCAAATGCCAAACAGACTCGATATAGGTATTGTGATAGGTTACGTAGGGGTTGTCCATATCCACCCAATAGCCCATCTGCTCGGTCAGCGCACGCCACTCATCGGTGTATTTCATAACCGTTTCGCGGCAGCGTTGATTGTATTCGTCTACCGATACTTTGGTGCCAATGTCATCTTTGGTGATGCCGAGTTCTTTTTCTACTTGCAGCTCTACGGGTAGGCCGTGGGTATCCCACCCGGCCTTACGCTGTACTTGAAAACCTTGCAGGGTCTTGTAGCGGCAAAAAATATCCTTAATCGTTCGCGCCATTACGTGGTGAATGCCGGGCTTACCATTAGCCGAGGGAGGGCCTTCATAAAAGGTAAACTGAGGCTGCCCTTGGCGGCTGCTGATGCTTTGGTCAAAAATGTTGTTGGTTTGCCAAAACTGTAGGATTTCTTGCTCAAGACTTGGGTAGTCTGCTTCTTTTTCTCTGTACTTTTTCACTGCGGTTTATCTCTTTCGGGGAAAAATGGGTCAAGCACCCGATACACTAATGGTTTGAATGGGTACAAGCAGGGCAAAGTTACGTTTTTTTTCTATTTTTTTTGAGTAGGGCTTTTCTGAAATGCGCTGTCATTTTTTGGGTTCACAGTTGTGCATCGTATATTTGATTGTTATTGGCAAGACTATGTTGATATCAAGGGAGGTATCCCAAAATTTATTTGTGCTACAAACCTGAGAATATGAGTGAGACAAACAACTGGTATGGCGAAGTCCTTATCATAGGAGCCGGAGCTGCGGGCTTATCAGCAGCACATCTGCTGCATAATCAGGAGATTTCTTTTATGTTATTAGAAGCCTCTAACCGCGCCGGAGGGCGTATTTGGAGCATAGACGATGGCTTTGCCTCGTTTCCGCTGGAGATGGGCGCAGAGGAGATTCACGGCAGCCAGTCGATTTGGTATGAGTGTGTACGGCGAGCAGGCAAACACCTGTTGCGGCCTAGCGGTTGGGATTATTTCTACCTCAATGGCCGCTTAGACTCAGAGCGGCAATGGTATCAAGACCAAGACTTACAGTGGTTGGATGTGTTTTTTGCAGAGCTATATGACTATGAAGGCGCAGAAATCAACCTTATGCACTATATCCGTGAGCAAGAAGTACCCCCACATTTGCTGCCATTATTGGAGGCTTGGGTGGGCAACGAATACGGTACTTCTAACGAACGTATCGGGCTACGTAGCCTGATTGAAGCTGATAGGGCCTGGTTATCGGGCAATGGCAATTATGTTTTGCAAGAGGCTTCGTGTATGTCGGTGATAGATAAAGTTTTTGCCGAAGTAATGCCGAAAATTAAGTATGGACACGCGGTTAAACATATTGATTATTCTGGCGAGTTTGTACGCGTAACAGACCAAAACGGCAACCTATTTTTTGCTGACAAGCTGATCATTACAGTTCCATTGACAGTCTTGCAGCGCAATGATATTGTGTTTCATCCACCCCTACCCGAAACAACCCAAACCGCTATCCATAGCCTTCGGATGGATGCAGGTTTGAAGGTTATCCTCAAGTTTAGCGAGGCTTTTTGGCCTGCCAATATGCAATCACTTTATGGGGGTACTTTTGTGCCCGAATACTGGGTAACCAATCTTGGACGAAGCCAAGGGGAATATCTGCTTACGGCCTTTGTAAATGGCAAACCTGCAGAGCGTCTTTCTGAAATGCCACAAGCGGATGCCTTGGCTCTTATTTTGCAAGAATTGGGCACGCTGCTAGGAAGAGCCAACCCCAAAGACCTCTTGCTGGATTACCGCTGGGCTGATTGGAAAAAGGAGCCGTTTATCGGAGGAGCTTATTCATATCCATCGCCAAACGCCACACAATATCGACAAGCTTTGGCACAACCTATCAACAAAACATTGTACTTTGCCGGAGAAGCTACTCATACCGGAGGGCATTTTGCCACCGTACACGGAGCGATGGAAACGGCCTATGTCGCCGTCGAACGGCTTTTGAAAGATGTGGGCATGCTGCCTCAAATCTAACCCCCCGAAAACCTAGTATTTATGGCTACCACCTACGGACTACCCAAAAAGCGCGAAGAAGTCATCGAAGTGCTACAACAAGCTTTCAACAACCAAAATCTTGAAGAAGAAGAATATGAACGCCGGCTGAAAGAGGCCAACAGCGCCCGCTCGGTTGAAGACTTGACCTTGGTCGTGTTTGATTTCCCACATGACATCCGTAGAAAACTGTTCCCTGAAAGCCCTCTAGCCAGAACAGCAAATACCCCAACAGAGGCGCATTTGCCTCAAGTAATCGCACCGCAAGAAGATACAGCCCTGACAGTAATGGTTACTGATACTAGGCAGTTTGCTGTGCTCAATGAAGGGCCTATGCGCTTTACGGCCATTATGGCGACTCAAAAGCTCGACTTCAGGCAGGCAGAGGTGATTGACCAAGACATCCATATTTTGGTGCGTTGTTGGCTCAGTACGACTGTCATCGACTTACGCAATGAAGCACTCGATGGCCGTACACTGCACATCAACATACATGGCGCGTTGGGGGAGGTCAAGGTGATGCTGCCGCCGGGCATTACGGTCAACAGAGCGGTGAACGTAATAGGAGGGGATTATACCCTCAAAGACCACCGACGCAGCTGGATGTACCGTGTCTCGGATATACTACAACTAAATGCGACCCCGCCCCCTCAGCCCGCCCAACTGACTGTAAACATTACCGGAAGGTATTGGTTTGGCAGCGTAAGGCTGGTATATTGAGGGATGGTGCGATTGTTCTGGCTGATTTTGAACCAAAATAATTGCAGACATGTTTCGTTCTAAATATGTGGAGGGATTGCTTTAGGACAAGCTCCTTGGGCGAATACCCCCGTATTTTTTAACCAAAATAAAACCATTCAATATGCGACACAAGTTAGTTCAAACAGGTTTTTTGGCCTTATTATTCACCACACTATACAACCTACCAACACAAGCACAGATTTTGAATAAAATCCTGCCCACAACACTCCAAGTAACCGTATTGGATGATAAGGGTAAGATTTTGCCCAACACCATCGTCTATCTGTATGAGAATGAGACAGACTACGAAAACAAGAAAGCGACCATTACCCCACAAGTAGCCAACAAACGTGGGCGGGTGGAATTTTCGGGATTAGAATCGAAGATTTACTTCATTCGCGCCGAAAACGGAGCGCTCAACAACAGCCAAGGCGTATTCCAAACTCCGCCCCTGACGGAAGCCAAGCAAAACCAAATCAACATCATTGTCAAACAAGAAGAGGACAGCTTCCCAGGGTTTTAACCCCCCGATACCTTAGGTCTAGCACCAAGGATACTAAAAAAGCCACCCCGTAAGAGGTGGCTTTTAGTTGGTATATCACCGAAAAGCAGTGTAGCGCTATTATTGAGCGTTTGCGCCCATTTTGCCACGGAGTGCTCTTGGAATATCGATAGAAACTACGGGGTTAGACATATTGTCTAGGATTTCATAGCCTTCTACAGCAATCTCACGTACTTTGATAGACTTGCCCAGCTCTAATTCGCTGATGTCTACCTGTACAGTATCAGGCAATTGGGCAGGAAGTGCTTTTACGCGCATTTTACGCATTTTATACACCAACTTACCACCAGCTTGTACCCCTGGAGACACACCTACAGTCGTGATAGGCACGGCCATTTTCACAGGCTTGTCAGGGAAGATTTGTAAAAAGTCAACGTGTAGCATCACCTCACTTACTGGGTGAAATTGAGCTTCTTGCAATACACACTCATAGATATCGCCTTCGATATTGAGTGTAACAATACAAGCTTCGGGGGTGTACAACACCTCGCGGAACAAAATCATCGGAGAGTAGAAGTGTACCTGCTGCTCACCGCCGTATAGTACCCCTGGTACCAAACCTTCGTTGCGCAAGCGCTTGGCTTCTGCCTTACCGAGATTTGCTCTTTTATACCCTATAATCTCTACTTTTTTCATAAGTTTTAAAAGATAAGTGAATTGTGAATTAATGAATAAATAAAGAACTGATAGACTCGTGTTGGTGTATGCGGCGGATAGCCGTTGCAAAAAGCTCCCCAACACTGAGCTGATGTATTTTTTCTGACTGGGTCTTGAGTGGAATGGTATCCGAAACGACCAACCTAGTCAGTACAGAGTTTTCAATATTTTCGACTGCCTTGCCCGAAAGCAGTGGGTGTGTACAGATAGCCTGTACAGATTTTGCCCCCTTCTCCATAATGATTTCGGCAGCGCGGCAGAGTGTTCCGCCAGTGTCGATGATATCATCCACCAAAACCACATTGGCACTTTCCACATTGCCTATCACCTGCATAGAGGCTATTTCGTTGGCGCGCTTGCGGTGTTTGTCACACACGACCATATCGGCACGGAAGTATTTGGCATAGCTACGGGCGCGCCCCACACCGCCTACGTCAGGAGCGGCAAATACGAGATTCTCAAGGTTTTGCTGCTCGATATAAGGAATAAAGATGGCTGACCCGTCGAGATGATCTACCGGAAAATCGAAAAAACCTTGGATTTGGCCTGCGTGTAGGTCGCAAGTCATCAGGCGGCTTGCTCCAGCAGCCGAGAACAAATTGGCCACCAGCTTGGCAGCAATGGCGACGCGGGGCTTGTCTTTGCGGTCTTGGCGAGCATAGCCAAAATAAGGCACCACAATCACGATACTGGCCGCAGAGGCACGCTTGGCTGCATCTATCATCAGGAGGAGCTCCATCAGGTTATCTGCCGGAGGGAAAGTAGACTGAATCAAAAAAATCTCACATCCTCGAACTGATTCGTCGAAAATGGGAGACATTTCGCCATCGTTGAAGCGCTGTACAGTCAGCTCGCCTAAAGGCTTGCCATAAGCAGCAGCTATTTTTTCGGCCAAGTAGCGGGAGTTTGTCCCAGAGAAGATTTTTACGGCAGACATGGGGCAGGGTATTTTTACTATCAGAGAATCGAAACTAGCCGCAAAGATACAAGGAATTATCTGCCTGACGAAACCATCACCTCGCTTATTCTAGCCTTTTTCAAAAGAGGGCTGATAGATAAAAAAACTAACAACACTCGCAAGTATTGTTAGTTTTTGTTGCCCGACTAGGACTCGAACCTAGACTGACTGAACCAAAATCAGCTGTCCTGCCAATTAGACGATCGGGCATCCTGAAAGCGACTTCAAAGTGGTTTGTTGTCGTTTGGGAATGCAAATATGCAGGTCTTTTTTTTATATTCCAAACAGTGTGTAAATATTTTTCAAAGTTTTTTTTAACTAACTAATTGTCAGTAACTTATTTTTATTATTGGGGACAAAATCTAGCGATGTCTCAGCTCTTGCCGTCTCAATTTATCAAAATATACTTGGCTAGCCTGCCGGACTTTGGGAGCCAATATCAGGGCTGATACCATGGTGGGGATGGCCATCAGGGCATACATAAGATCAATAAAACTCAGCACTCCTTCGATGGAGCCCACAGCGCCCAAGATGATGGTGGCGATATAAAAATAGTTGTAGCGCTGCTTGTAGCGTGCTCCTATCAAAAAAGACAAACATTTGACACCATAATAAGAATAGGAGAAGAGTGTGGTGATAGAAAAGACCATCGCACACAAGAGCAAGAGCCAGCTACCAAGGTCGGGAATGGCTTGGTCAAAGGCCTGAGCTGTCAGACTGATACCATTGGCTCCTTTTTGTTGCCACACACCCGTAACCAAAATAGCCAAGGCAGTCATCGTACAGACAATGAGGGTATCAATCACTGGGCCGAGCATGGCCACCAGGCCCTCACGCACGGGCTCCGAGGTTTTGGCTGCTCCATGCATCATAGGCGCAGTACCGATACCAGCTTCGTTGGAAAAGGCCGCTCGCCTTACACCAGTACGAATGACCTCACCCACAGCCCCGCCCAGCACTGCCTGACCAGTGAAGGCATCGTGGAAAATCAGGGCAAAACAGGCCGGTACTTGTGCCCAGTGTGTTATCAGGATGTATACCACAGTCAGGACATAGAGCAGTACCATCATTGGCACGAGTCGCTCGGCTTGGCGTGCTATGACCTTGATACCTCCAAAAATCACTCCCGACACCAGTATAACCAAGGCCAAACCAGTGAGCAAATCACTATAAAAATGAGACTCGGCATTACTCAGACCCTGTGGAATCAGCACCATATCGCGCAGCACTTGTGTAAACTGGTTGGCCTGAAACATAGGGGTAGCCCCAAACAGGCCTGCAATGGCAAAAAACACGGCCAGTGGCCTCCATTGTTGCCCCAAACCTTCGGTGATGACATACATCGGCCCGCCTTCGGGTTGGCCTTGGGTATCACGCCCACGGTACATGACGGCCAGCGTACAGGTAAAAAACTTGGTGGCCATCCCAATGAAGGCGCTGACCCACATCCAGAACAGCGCTCCCGGCCCTCCGGTAGTAATGGCTACAGCTACCCCGCTGATATTGCCCATTCCGACGGTGGCCGCTAGGGCTGCGGAGAGTGCCTGAAAATGACTAATCTCGCCCGGATCGTCGGGGTTGTCATATTTGCCCCGCAAAATAGCAACTCCGTGCCAGAAGTACCGAAAAGGCGAAAACCGAGCATAAAACATAAAAAAAATACCCCCACCAAGCAACAAAGCCAAAATAGGGACATTCCAAATAAAAGCGCTAGCATCAATGATGAATCGTTCTAGGGCTATCGGTTTTTGAGTATCTGCCATACTGTTTGTCTCAACGAATAAAACCGCAAGATACAAGAAAAAAGATAGGACGTGCAAGTGCCAACATAGTTTGAATCGCAGATTTCAAAAATTGCCAGTGGTGTATGAAAGATTCATACTATGCTGTTACAATAACGAGATTAGGTTGTAGAAAAAGCACCTACTTAATCCAAAGTTGGCAATAACCTTCTAGTGTGGCTTCGCTATTGCTTACATTTATAAGATTGTTTGACAGTATAAAAAGTAGTATACTACTGGTGTATTCTAAAAATTAGCCTCAGGCTCAAAATATTATTTTGTTTTTAATTTTTAAACACAGTCTGTATCAACCAAACTGATAAATTGAATTTATTAATAATTTGTTAACATTGAAAACTTGGATATATCGTGAGTGCGGGTGTTTTTGTTGGATAATTTAATTATTTATTATATAAAATAAAATTAAAATTTAAAAAAAGTACTATTATCTTAATTTACCTTATTTTTACTGGTATTCCTATCCGCTCCTGCCCGTAATGAAGCACTGATTACCATCATCACTGACGATGACCACGTGATTGTGATATCTGGAGACTGCGGCTCTGGAGCTTGTGCTGGAAATGGCAGTTGTGTCATTTTCGATGGAAAACGCATACAATAAGAAAGCACATTAAGCCACCCATTATCTTGGCTAAACATAGCGTTAGCCAAGGTTTTCGTTCCAATTAATGTCTGTATGAAAACAACACATACTTTCATATTCCTGTTGGTCTTAGGGCTGGCAGCTTGTCAGTCTTCATAAGAGGGCGGCCAAAAACAACCTGAGATGGACTTGGGCAAGTTCCAAAAAGTGGCGGAAGTGAGTTTGGACTTGGATGAGGAGAGCGCCTATAATCCACATATTGCGAGTACTTTATTGACTCCCGAACGGGAGTTATTAAAAGTGTATGTGCGCAACGGCCAAAAGGTGGGTGCAGGGCAAGTACTGGCCGAGCTGGATAAGTCCGAATGGCAATTGGCACTGCAAACAGCAGAGAATGACTTGGCCTTGACTAGGGAAGAGTATATCAAAGAAGTGATTGACTATGGCGGAGATTTGAGTCAAGCCAATGCGGGCATAGACCCCGTGCTGCATGAGCGCATCAGGGTGCGCAAAGGACTGAAGGGGGTAGAACTCAAAGTACAACAGGCACAAATGCAGCTCGACTGGGCTACAGCGCCGCAGTGTTTTAATAACCCCCGATGAAGCCCGGATGCAGGCACTGGGCATTACCGATGAGCTATTGGCACAAACCATCACCCAAAACAACCAAGAGCTGGGCACTATTTCGGTCAAGGACGGGCAGTATCGTTATTTTATGAAGCTGACCGCCCAAATACGCAACAGCGAAGATGTACGCAATATCAGCTTCATTACCCCCGGTGGTCAGGTGTTGCCTTTGTATCAGTTTGCCCAAGTATATGATACCGTTGCACGGGCGCAAGGGCTGCACCTCTTCAACCACCAAGAGGCTGTGGCCATTACCATCCACAAACAAGCGCAGGCCCAAATGCCTGTGCTGATGCAAGCATTGGAGGAGGCCGTTGTGCAGTTCGAGAAAGACTACCCCCAAGTGGCTTTCCAACTGACTCAAAATCAGTCGTCCTTGTTACAGGCCGCCATTGGCAACCTCCAAAGTGATTTGCTCTTTGGGGGATGCTTTGCGTTTTTGGTGTTGTTTCTGTTTATGGGCAATTACAAAGCGCCTTTTTTGATAGGGGTGATTCTACCCACCTCCTTGGTGATGAGTTTTTTGATTTTCTATGTGTTTGGGATTGCCATCAATATCATCTCCTTGTCGGGCTTGGCACTGGGCTTGGGGATGACCATAGACAATGCCATCATTATTTTTGACAACATCGCCAAAAAACGGCAAGAAGGGCTCGATTTGTTGGATAGCTGTGTGGAGGGCACGGCAGAGATGATACCCCCGCTGGTGAGCTCTTCGCTCACTACCTTGGCCGTTTGTTGGCGCTGTTGGCCGGGCTGTCTGTCAACTTGGCCTTGTGCCTAGGGGTAGTGTACTTGTTGGGCATTCAGATTCACCTGTATTCTTTGTCCGGGCTGACCATCTCTTTTGGCCTAGTGCTGGACAATGCCATTGTCATGCTCGACCACTTGAGGCGCAAGGGAGACCGCCGGATTCTGCTTGCCTTGATTGGAGCTACCTTCAGCTGGCTTTGCGCAGCAAACCCATCGGCCACAGCCTGTATACTCTTTATCAACAAGAGTGGACTCCGGTGCTGATGAAATCCCGCCATGCGGAAGCGTTTTCGACCTTCCAACTATCCGACGCACAGCTCTCTTTTACTCCCGAGCAAGCGCTCAAAATGAGCCAAGTCAGCACACTCCAATTTGAAAAAACAAGCAGCGCCCTATACAAAGAAAATCGCCAATATCTCCGTGTAATCGGCTTTGAGTACTATGGTAGCGACCGGTTTGGCAAAAAATACCTACAAGAAGTCCTAGAAGGCTTCCGTGGTGAGCTTCCCATTGGCTACAGTGCCGAAGCCGTAGAGCTGCGCTTTGGCGAAGCAGCCAAAGCCAAACGCCGCTATAGCCTGCTTTTGGTGATGTTGGTGGGCATCTTTTTGGTGTGTAGTATTTTGTTTGAAAACCTGCGGCAGCCCTTGATGATCATCTTTACTATCCCCTTATCATTCATCGGCCTTTTTTTGATTTTTGCCTGGGGGAGTTCTACTTCGACCAAGGAGGCTATGCCGCCTTCATTATGCTTGGTGGATTGGTGGTCAATGCCGCTATTTTCATCCTCAACGATTTCAACAACAACCCCCAAAAGCCGCACAAGCGTCGCGTAGTGAAGGCTGTTTGGTACAAAGCTACTCCCATCTTGATGACTACCCTCTCCACCATCTTGGGGCTTCTTCCTTTTCTGACCGAAGGTGATCAAGAGGTGTTCTGGTTTTCATTGGCCATAGGAGCCATCGGCGGGTTGTTATTTTCGCTCATTGGGGTGTTTGTAGTGTTGCCGGTGTGGATGCTAGATAATAACATTGTGTCTGCCAAGCGGTAAAGAGGGTGTGTTTATCAAGTGGAATCAAAATTAGTTTTGAAGGCTGAGGGACTAGTAACTCTTGAACGTCAGTAAAACCAAATAGGCAAATCCTTCAATCAAATAAATCTTGATGTATTTTCGGTATGGCTTCAAAAGGCAGCCTGTCAGCCACTCACTCTAAGGTAAACTTGGCCAAAAATTGCTAATTTTGCCCCTACATCGATTATCATTTCTTATGAATCTCCTCTCCGTTGATAGTATCAGCAAAGCCTTTGGCCTGCGGGTTCTCTTCGAAAACCTTTCTTTTGGCATCCAACAAGGCCAAAAAGTAGCCCTTGTAGCGCCCAATGGCGCGGGCAAGTCTACCATGCTCAAAATCATCACCCAACAAGAACCGCCCGACAGCGGAGAGGTAGCCTTTCGACAGGGGGTGCGGGTGGGGTTTTTGCCCCAAAACCCTGATTTTAGCGCCTATGAAACCGTAGAAGAGGCGGTGTTTGCCTCCCAAAATCCGGCAGTAGCCGCCATCCTCCTATACCGTCGTTGTCTTGAAGGGCAGGCCGACTCGGCGCAGATGCAACAAGCCTTAGAGCAGATGGATACCCACAAGGCTTGGGACTACGAAACCAAGATCCAACAGATTCTTTCGGAGCTTAAAGTAGGCAATCTCCAACAGGCTGTCTCTTCGCTTTCTGGAGGACAGGAAAAGCGTGTGGCCTTGGCCAAAATTTTGATTGACGAACCCGACCTACTCATCCTTGATGAGCCTACCAACCACCTCGACCTCGATATGATTGCCTGGCTCGAAGAATACCTCTCTCAAAAACGCCTCAGCTTGCTGATGGTTACCCACGACCGCTATTTTTTGGAGAATGTGTGTAATGAAATTCTGGAGCTGGCCGATGGAACACTCTACCGGCACTTGGGCAACTACTCGTACTTCTTGGAACAAAAAGAAATCCGTGAAACCCAGCAAGCCACTGAAGTAACCAAGGCGCGCAACCTGATGCGTAAAGAACTGGACTGGATTCGCCGCCAGCCCAAAGCCCGAGGTACCAAGGCCAAGTATAGGGTAGAGGCATTTGAGGGTATCAAAGAAAAAGCTTCCCAAAATACTGCGACCCAACAGCTGCAGGTCGATTCACAGATGAGCCGCTTGGGCAAAAAAATTCTGGAATTCGAGAAAGTCTCCAAACGCTTTGGCGACATCATCATCACCCAAGACTTTGATTATGTCTTCAAACGCAAGGAACGGGTAGGTATTGTCGGCCATAACGGTGTGGGTAAGTCTTCTTTCTTACAGATGTTGACCGGCCAGCTTGCCCCCGATAGCGGGCAGATTACCAAGGGTGAAACGGTCGTTTTTGGCTACTACACCCAAGGTGGGCTCCAACTCCCCGAAGACAAGCGGGTGCTGGAGGTGATTCAAGATATTGCCGAAAAAATCGAACTGGGGGGGGGACAAACCGCCTCGCCTACCCAGCTCCTAGAGCAGTTTATGTTCGACAAAGACCGCCGCTATGCCTATGTCAGCACCTTGAGCGGGGGCGAAAAGCGCCGTTTATACCTCCTGACAGTCTTGCTTCAAAAGCCTAATTTCCTCATCCTTGATGAGCCTACCAATGATCTTGACTTGCTGACACTCAATGTTTTGGAAGAGTTTTTGGCTAATTTTGAAGGTTGTCTGCTCGTGGTTACCCACGATCGTTATTTCCTCGATAAGCTCGCCGACCACTTGCTAATCTTCGAAGGCCAAGGTGTTATCCGCGACTACAACGGGCAGTATAGCGACTACCGCGCCGAGCTAGCCATCGAAAAGGCAGAAGCCCAAAAGCCCAGCCCTAAAACGCCCGTCGAAACCCCCAAACCTGCCCACCCAGTGGCGGCGGCTCCTGCCAAGAAAAAGCTAAGCTTCAAAGAACAACGCGAATATGAAGCCCTAGAGGCCGAGATTGCTGAGCTAGAAGCCCAAAAGGAGGCCCTGACCGCAGAGATGAGTGGAGACCAACAAGACCACGAAGCCCTACAACAACTAGCCGAAAAACTCGAAAAACTCATCCAAACCATCGACGAAAAAACCGACCGCTGGCTGACCTTGGCCGAATCTGCATAGCACAAAAGCGATATACGTCTTTTTTTGTGTGGGAAATAGGTTTTTTTGTGTATTTTTAACCTACTCAAACCATTGCTGATGAGTGTACTGGATACCAAAATAGAGTTTGCCAAAGGGGTAGGGACTAAACGCGCTGACTTGCTCAAAACTGAGCTGAACCTTCACACCTTTAGGGATGTGTTGGAATATTATCCCTTTCGGCACGAAGACCGCACCGAGTTACACAAAGCCAAAAACCTACTCGAATCGATGACGGTGGCGCAGCTAAAAGGCAAAATTCTATACACCAGCCTAGTAGGCGAAGGAGCCAAGCAGCGCCTAGTCGCTACCTTTTCGGATGGTACAGGCGAGGTAGACTTGGTATGGTTTCACGGCATCAATGGCATCCAAAAATTTATCAAAAGCCAAACCGAGTACCTCATCTATGGGCAGCCGCAGTTTTTTAATGGCAAGTTCAGCTTCATACACCCCGAAATGGAGCTGTACCAAGAAGAGGGGAGCAGCATTGGACTGCTCTACCCAGTCTATAATACTACCGAAAAGCTCAAACGCAGCTATGTAAACAGCAAAGCGCTGAGCAAAGTAGTGCAGGCTGTGTTGGAAAAATGCGTTACCCAATTGCCTGAAACCCTTTCGGATGAGCTGCGGGCGGAGTTTGAACTGCTCCCCCGCCCCGATGCTGTCCGTTGTATACACTTCCCACCTAATGTGGGGATGCTGGCCAAGGCCAAAAAACGCCTCAAGTTTGAAGAGTTGTTTTTTATTCAACTACAACTTGTCCGCCAAAAACGTCTCAAGCAGCAAACCTTCCACGGTATGGTATGTAGGGACACCAAGCTCTTCACCGATTTTTTTGAAAATCATCTTCCTTTTGAGCTTACCGATGCACAAAAGCGTGTACTCAAGGAGATTTACACCGACATGGCCTCTGGCAAACAGATGAACCGCCTGCTACAAGGGGATGTAGGCAGCGGCAAAACCATTGTCGCCTTTATGGCCATGCTCATCGCCGTGGGCAATGGCGCACAGGCCTGCTTGATGGCTCCTACCGAAATCTTGGCCGACCAACACTACCGCTCTCTAGAGCCGCTGGCTACTGCTATGGGCTTGCAGATAGACTTGCTCACCGGCTCTACCCGTACCAGAGTACGGCGTGTGATGCACCAACGCCTCGAAAACGGCAATCTACACCTGCTTGTAGGCACTCACGCCTTGCTCGAAGACAAGGTACAGTTTGAGAATCTCGGCCTTTGCATTATCGACGAGCAACACCGCTTTGGGGTAGAGCAACGCAGCCGCCTCTGGACTAAGAACGAGCAACACTATCCGCATATCTTGGTCATGACGGCCACACCCATTCCCCGTACCCTAGCCATGACACTCTACGGCGACCTCGATGTGTCGGTCATTGACCAGCTGCCCGCCGGGCGCAAACCCATCGTCACGGCTCACCGCTATGATGCCCACCGCCTGCGGGTGTTTGGTTTTATCAAAGAGCAAATCGCCGCCGGAAGGCAGGCCTATATCGTTTATCCGCTGATTGAGGAGTCAGAAAAACTGGACTACAAAAACCTCATGGATGGCTACGAGAGTGTGTGCCGCGCTTTTCCCGGAATGGGTATCAGTATCGTACACGGGCAAATGGGCGCTCCTGAGAAAGAATACGAAATGCAACGCTTTGTAAAAGGCGAAACCAAGATTATGGTGGCTACCACGGTGATAGAAGTCGGTGTAAACGTGCCCAATGCTTCTGTGATGGTCATTGAAAATGCCGAACGCTTTGGCCTAGCCCAGCTTCACCAGCTCAGAGGCCGGGTAGGGCGGGGTGCAGAGCAGTCTTATTGTATCCTGATGACCAAGGACAAGCTCAGCCAAGATGGCAAAATCCGTATCGATACCATGGTACGCACCACCAACGGCTTTGAGATTGCCGATGTAGACCTACAACTGCGCGGCCCCGGCGACCTGATGGGCAAGCAACAAAGCGGTACGGTAGACCTTATCATCGCCGACCTCGCCCAAGATGGTGAATTGCTCCAACAAGCCCGCACAGCAGCGATTGCCTTGCTCGAACACGATCCGCAGCTACAGCGTCCGCAAAACGCCCCCATTCGTAATCAACTCAATGAGTTAGCCCGCCACAAAAGCTTCTGGAGCCGAATTAGCTAAGTCCCGTTTCTATGGATATGGATGCCCTACTCACTGCCGAGGTGCAGGCCTTGTGCCAACAATACCTCAACGAAGACCCGGCGCAGCTAATGCTCAAAAAGCCCCCGGTAGCGCCTGCGCTATGGAAGGCTGTCGTAAAACAGATACAAGCCCGCCAAAAAGTCAAACACAAACTACCCGACTGGTATGCGCATCCGCAGGTAATCTATCCGGCGGCGCTTTCCTCTGAGCAGGCTTCTTCGCAAGCGACCGCCTCACTCAAGCTCAATTTGTTGACACACAGCAGCAGCCCAATATTGGTGGATAAACAAACTACCGCCGCAGACTTGACGGGAGGCTTGGGGGTAGATACTTGGCATTGGGCCTCTGCTTTCCAGACGGTACATTATGTAGAGCAGATGGCTGATATTGCGGTCTGTGCTCAACACAATTTTAGGGTGTTTCACAAAAACAACATCCAAGTACACGCACAAACTGCCGAGGATTTTCTGGCTCAATATGAGGGAATGCTGGATTTTTGCTACCTCGACCCTGCCCGCCGCAATCAAACTGCGCGAAAGGTTTTCCGCTGGCAAGACTGCCAGCCCGACCTTGTCGAGCTGCTGCCTTTGTTGTTACAAAAAAGCCGCCTGACATTGGTCAAAGCTTCGCCCATACTGGATATAACACAAGCAACTGCTTCGCTTATACAAGCAGGGGCACACATAAGGGCGGTGTGGGTCGTCAGCCTGATGAATGAAGTCAAAGAACTACTGATTGCCTTTGGTGCATCTCCGGCAGAGCAACCCTGGGAAATCACCTGTGTAGACCTCTACGACGATGGTAGCACCCGCCACCAATATCAGTTTGATCCACTGGCAGAGCCTGATATTGCCGTAAACTACAGCGAGCCAAAAACATATATTTTTGAACCCATGCCGGCTATCTTGAAAGCAGGAGCGTTCAAATCTGTGGCCAATGCGTGGGGATTGACCAAGCTCCACCCCAACAGCCATCTCTATACGGCAGATACGTTTGAATTCAGAAGCGGATTCCCCGGGCGTATTTTTACCCTTGAGGCAGTAACCAAATATCAAAAAAAGTCAGTCAGAGCCTTCCTCTCAGACGACAAAGCGCATATCGCCACCCGAAACTTCCCCGATACGGCTGTGAAGGTAAGGCAAAAGTTAGGGCTACGCGATGGAGGAGCATACTATCTCTTTGCTACCACACTACTCGACAAACAACCTGCAATCTTGATTTGCAAGAAATCACCCGCCTTTGAGGATGATTGATGAACTTGTCGGTGTGTGAAAGCCCAACTTTACGAAGTTATTCCTATTTTTGCAGCGCTTTTTCGCTGCTATACTCCCTGAAAATTATACCTAATCAGTATTGGTTTGAGAAATGTGTGTGTTGGAAGTACTTGATAATCAAGAAGATAAAATCCTGTGCATTCTCAAATCAGCTGAATCTTGGTATCGTTTGGGAAATGGGTGTTCGAGAAGTTATTGAGCATCAAAAGAGTCAAATCAAGTAACCCTTGGCATATATTTTTCAAAAAGCCTTCTGATGAAAGAAATTCAAATTCGCAAGCTCTCCATAGTCATTCCGGCCTACAACGAAGCTCGCACCATTCACCTCATTCTTGACAAAATCAAGGCTGTTGAGTTAACAGGAAATATCGAAAAAGAGCTGATCATTGTCAATGATTGTTCAACCGACGCTACCGCCACCGCCATAGCCCAATACCAAGAGGCCAACCCAATGCTCCCCATTACCTATGTGGAGCACGAGCGAAACAAGGGCAAAGGCGCAGCGTTGCATACAGGCATTGCCCACGCTACCGGAGAGTATATCATCATCCAAGATGCTGACCTTGAGTACGACCCCCGAGAGTATAACGACTTGCTCAAGCCTATTCTGGAGGGCTTTGCAGATGTGGTATATGGCTCTCGCTTTATGGGTGGTAACCCCCACCGCGTGTTGTTTTTCTGGCATACAATCGGCAATAAATTCTTGACCTTCTTGTCCAATTTTTTTACCGATCTCAACCTGACTGATATGGAGACTTGCTACAAGCTCTTCCGTGCAGACTTGGTGCAGGGGCTGCGCTTGCGCGAAAAACGTTTTGGTTTTGAGCCAGAGGTAACCGCCAAGATTGCCCGTGTCAAAGGGGTGCGTATTTACGAAGTCGGTATCTCATACTATGGGCGTACCTATGCCGAAGGCAAAAAAATCAACTGGCGCGACGGCTTCCGGGCTATCTACTGTATCTTGAAGTACAACATTTGGGCTAGGCGCTAAGGCCGTCCGCCCCCCACAATACAAAACCGCAGGTAAACCCTAGGGCTTATCTGCGGTTTTTATATCTGTGGTCTCAGGGCTCAGATGTATGTATACCCAATCAAAAATCGAGAAATTTACCCACTGAAAACCCTTGTGAATCTTGGTATACTTTAACCTACCAAGCCACTTCGAATTTGTTTTACCTTAGCTGTAATCTGCTTGATGGTCTCATCATTGATGACCAAATCACCTTCATTGTTTTTGATGCGCTCTTCTATATCAAGCTTGGCATAGGATTCTTTCAACTCCTTGAGGTCTGCCAAAAGCTTTTGTACCGTTGCGTCTTGTTCTCCCAAAGACTCCAATACATCAATAAGGTTGGCCAAAGGCTCGTCTTGCTTGATAATCAGTCGGACAATGGGAATCAAAATCTGGTCGCGTACATCGGCAGGCAAGATGTCTTTGGGATAATTGTCTACCAAGGCAGTAGCGATATACAAGCCCTCGATGAAGCTGCCGGCAAAGATATAAGACGAGATGTTGTTGCGCTCATTGTCTTTGAGGTATTCATCGGCTGACTTGATAGACTCGTCGATAATGGTCGCTAGAGAGTCTTTGTTGTCAAGGTTTTGCTTGAATCGCTCGATAGTGCTAGCCTCAAATACATTAGACAAGCCTAGCTTGTCGCTCAATGTCTTGACAGCATTCATATAGTCTAGCGCATCTTGTACCTTCTCATACACAGATACATACCCAATATCAGCGGCGTAGATTCCCAAATTGAGCGCAGCTATAGTATTAGTAGTTTTGTATTTGTCTACATTTTCGGCTTTATTGGGTATTTTGGCATTGAAATCAGCCCCAGTAGCTTCTAAGAGGTAGGGTATTTCGGTAGGCTTGGGAACTTCATTGAGGATTTTCTTCAAGTTTTCAGTAACGGCCTCTGTGCTGCTGCTATCAGTGTTTTGGGCATTGTTGCTGTTGCTGCCACCGCAGGCCCAGACACCACAAGCCAGCAAGGCAAAGGCAATAGGAGTTATTAATTTCTTGACCATCATTGTGGTTTGGTTTGTGTGATAAATGATTTTGTTTGCCCAACAAACATAAAAATAAAGCAGCAATCATACGAAAAACCAAAGGATTATTTTTGAGGCCATGGGCAAAAGCATATCTTTTTTAGCCTGCTTACGTATCACCTAACGTGGATTGGCAGTTTTGTTGCTAAAAGTTTGTTATCAACAAAATATTTTGTATTTTGGAACAACCAAACCCGTGCGTTCCCTGTACAAAGTAACACTTCTTCCCGAGCAGGTTTCCGTTACGCCCTCGATTAGTCCCTAATTATTACCCCCAAACCCTCGTCATTATGGAGCGAAAAGCTGAATTTAATTTCTTCGAATATCATAGCCAAATCAGCCAAGACAATGTAATGCTATCTTACAAAGGTCCCTTGACTGATGTGTTGCTCTCTCAATTTATCCGTGATATTCGAGACAAGCTGCAAGACGATCCCCGCGTAGGCAAAAAAGTTTTTGCTGTGTTTATGGAGTTAGCCCAAAACGTATTGTATTATTCCAAAGAAGTCAATCATTTTGGTGAACGCAACAAAGTAGGCACTTTGGTGATTGTGAATGAAGAAGACCGCTACCGAGTGGTAACAGGCAACCTTATTTACAAAAAAGATGTCTCCTCATTGGTAGAAAAGTGTCAAGTAATCAACTCTCTTGACCGCGAATCGCTGCGCGAGTACAAGCGTAAGCTACGCAACGCCCCCACAGAAAGTGAGAGTAAAGGAGCCGGCATTGGGCTAGTACAAGCTGCGTTGACTTCTGACAATCCGCTGGAGTTTCAGGTGCGTGAGCTAGAAAATGAATATGCTTTCTATGTGCTGTTTGTCAATATCGAAAAGTTATAAATCCTTTTAGATGCGAGGTGATACCTGCGAGGCTTCTACTGAGAGCTTGGCAGGTTTTTTTTAGTGTCAAAATAAAACCACGTCAGGCAGTGCAGACGTGGTCTTGTAGGAGAGTTAGAAGGGCAAATCGTCTTCGCCAGAGGGCGGCGGCGGGGGGGGTGGTGTGCTACCACTTTGCGGGCTAGGGCGGCTTTGGTCAAAGCTACCACCACCATCATTGAGGGTTTCCATGCGCCAAGCCTTGATATCGGTATACCAACGCCCGTTGTATTCTCTTGATTCGATATTGATAGCTACATTCAGCTCTGTTCCTTCGGCCATATCATTGAGCATGTCTATCTTATCACCCCAAACCGAAATACACACTTTTTTGGGATAAGTATCAAAGGTCTCAATGATGAAGTCTCGTTTGCGCCAAGCGCCGTTGCGGCCTTCTCCTGTTTGCTCGGGAAGTTTTTGCAATAATTTTCCGCTAATTTCTAAGCTCATAATTATTTTTGATTTGGTTTCATGGCCAATGTATGGGAAAAGTATCCTGTCATTTGTTTGGCCTTGATTGTCAGCCTGATTTTGTGAGTATTTAGCAAAGGTACATTTTTTTTGGGCTTGTTTCAAACGCTAAAGATTATGCCCATAAGTTTGCAACCAGGCGGTGGCTTGCTCATAGTCAGGGTCTAAAGCCGCCACACGCACCCAAAATCTCGGGCTGTGGTCCATAATTTCGGTATGGGCTAGCTCATGAAGGATGACATAATCCAACACAAAAGCCGGTGCCTTGATGAGCTTCCAATTGAAGCTTAAGTTGCCCAAGCTGGAGCACGTGCCCCACTTGGTGCGTTGGCTTCGGATAAACACTTTCTTGTAGCGGAAGCCGTGTTTTTGAGCCAATTCGGCCACCCTTGGCAAGATAAAAGCCTTGGCCTGAGCCTTATACCAAGCCTCTTGGAGCAAGGGCTGGCTAAGGTCTAGCGAGGTAATCAGCGTGGGGGGCTGTTGTTGCCACTGCCAAGTACCCGGCAGCAGTTCTGGTTGGTATTGCCAAGCGATGGGCTGCCCTTGCCAGAGCAGCTGGTCAGGAGCTAAGAGAATCGCATCTTTGCGTTGGCGGAAGTTGCCGATGTGTTTGTCTATCCAAGCTTGTTTTCGGCGCAATAAGGCCTGAATGTCTGTTTTGGTATAATGTAGCGGCACAGTAATCTTGACACGCTCGTGAATATCAACGTGAATGCGCGCATACTTGACCTGCTTCTTCTGGATAGTATAGTTTTGGGGGTATTCTTGTGCCATAGCAAAAATAAATCGACCGACCGGACGCTTTGAATAGGCTTGCAAACTTACGTAAATTTTAAAAATTGAGTGGGATTTTTCCCAAACGCCACATTACCTACGAGGTCTTGGCGTTATGGAGTGTAATAGTTGCGCAAAAATCCTTATTTTTGACCCTACTAGAAAGTCTTCTTTCCCCAGCATCTTGCCCATCTTATCCCCTTGTTTGTATGAATAACTCTCTTTCCATTACTGTTGTCATTACGCTTCTGACAGCCGTTACTAGTGTATATGCCTTTTCTAATCCGGAGCTGCAAGCCCGCTGGATGATGAATCCGTTTGCGGTATCGAGGCGTAAGGAGTATTATCGGATGCTTTCGTCAGGGTTGATTCATCAAGACTGGATGCACCTACTCTTCAACATGCTCGCCTTTTATTTGTTTGGAGAACGGGTAGAGTATCTTTATAAAATGATTTTTGGCCCACAGTTGGGGGGATTGGCCTTTTTGGGTTTGTATGTGTTGGGCGTGGTGATTTCTGACTTGCCTACTTATTTCAAATACCGTGATTACCCACACTACAACAGCCTAGGTGCGTCGGGTGGGGTATCGGCAGTAGTTTTTGCCAGTATTTTGTTTACCCCTACACAACCCATCTGTTTGTATGCAATATTGTGTTTGCCTGGGTTTGTGTTTGCAGTATTGTATATCTTGTATTCGGTACAGATGTCGCGCCAAGGTGGCGACAACATCAACCACGATGCCCACCTTTATGGGGCTATTTTTGGGGCTGTTTTTACAATTGTCCTCTATCCGCCAGTGGTTTTGATGTTTATTCGGGCTTTGGCCGAATGGCGAATTTTTTAGTTTTTGTGTTACTCCATCGGGCGTTATCAGAAAAATAGCCCCAGCCGCGAAGCAGCCACATAGGTAAGCTCCGGTTTCGGGGGGCAACAAATCGTTTTTGGAATCAGGCTTAGGCTTGTTCTACAATGAGCTAGTATTTAGCCTTGGCCGTTGACATAAGCGGCGGCTGTTTCTGCTTCGGGCGAAGTCTCTCTCAAGGGGACTTGTAGGGCTTCGTATACGTTGTTGTAGACTGTATTGCAGATTGTTTCTACCGGCAAATCGTTGACATCTGTTCCAAAAGGGTCTTCTATTTCTTCGCCAATCATCCGCAAGCCCATCAAGGCATAATACACAAAGCAACTGACGGGGATAGTCCAGTAGTCTAGCTCATCCAACAAAATCAAGGGCAGTGTAAACAAGTAGAGGTGCAAGAATTGGTATAGGTGTACACCATAGGCAATGGGCATTGGCGTGCGTTGTACACGCTCACAGCCCGAGAGCGCTTCGGTAAAGGCCGTCAGGTGGTTGTCTACACTGACAAAATGCCCGGCGGCTGTGCCCTCCTCTTGGTGTAGTTGGTGTAGGCGTGCATACAAAAGCCCGACGATGGCATTGGGGATATGCTTCATTTTGGCCAAATGCGCTCGCTCGTGGTCTGTCAACAAAGGGTAATAGTCTATCTTGGTGATATTGCGGAGATGGTTTTTGAGGGCGAAGCCATAGGCGGCAATCAGGCGGGCTACAGCCTGCCGGTCTTCCGGTTTTTGTACCAAGGCATTGGCCTTGATGGCTAGCGCTCGGGCATTGCTGACAAACAACCCCAGCAGCTTGCGCCCTTCCCACCAGCGGTCATAGGCGGTATTGGTTCTGAATACCAACAACAAGCCCAAGACTAGCCCTAGGATAGAGTGTGCTGTATTATTGATTTTGGTGGTCTGGAAATAGGTCTCATATGTAAAGGTAACAATCACACTATATACCAACATCACCAACATTCCGGAGCGCATGTTGTAGAGGGTATTAAAGTTGAGTAGGTAACCGATGATGCGTTCCACTTGTTCGCGGATAGGTCTTTTGGCGATGGAGTTAGGCATAGTTTTGGGTTTTGGTAAGTATAGGCATAGAAAAAATAGCCGCCTAGGGGTGTCTTAGGCTTTTAACGTGAAAGCCAAAGTAGGGGTTTTGTTTGCCCTACAAATCAAAAGAGCCTGCCTTGCTTGAGCGGATTCAATAGGGGCAGGCAATTGATTATGACAAGTTGATGCGTAGGTTGAGTGTGTCTTGAAGCTCCAAGAGCACCTCTGCGTTGCCTAGGGCATCGTCTAGGGCATTGTGTGTGTGTGCGCGTTTGCGGAGGTGTTTGAAATTACTGAAAACGCTGCCCATCAGTCCTTTATAGATACTGCCAAGGTTGCTAGAGCTATGGCCGAAGGGGTTTCGTTCTAAGAATTTATGAAAATACCAACATACAAACATCCAGTCGAAGCCGTTGTTGTCAGAGATAAAATGCGGCCTGCCTTCGCTAACTTCCAAGACCCATTGCTCGAAGCGGTTCATCACGGCCTTGGGGTCCTCGAAGGCTAGCGTTTGCTCTCTTGTAAAGCCTGTAACCGCCAGCGCTTGGGGGACAGAGCGGGCCGAAATGGGTCGCAGCTCGGCATAGAACGTTTTGTCAAGCGTAGGTGTAACCAAAACTGCTCCCAGAGCAATCATAGAATACTCTCCGGGGATGGGGCCATCGGCCTCAATATCGACCATAATGTAGCTCATAACAACAGGGTTGAGAGGCTATCAGCCTTGCCAAACAATATCAGTTTTTTTCCCCTCTTGGGTGATGAGCAACAGGCGTGGCGGGCCGGCTAGCCAGAGCAAACGGCCTGCTTGGCCGCCCCTCACCTCTACCAACAAGCCTTGTTGGGCGGTTTCGGGCAAATATTCAGCTTTGCCTCCCTTTGTTTTTTTGGCCAATACATATTTTTGCCCTACATAAGCCAGCGGAGAGAGCACATCGCTCTCAGGGCAGTATTGGTCGTGTACCTCTTGTAAGATGGCCTCAAGAGGAGCTTCATAGGCTTCGAGAAAGTCGTCTTCCAAATCGTGTAACGCTTCTTCTAGGTCGTCGTACTTTGCGTCGCTATAATCCATTTGGCTCAGTGCCATTCTCTTTTCGATGAGCTGCGTCAGGGCAGTATCTAGTGCTTTAATGTCCATAGTACTTGTAAGTAGTTGTGAGGCTGATGAGGCAAAGATGCTACATAGACTTGTAAAACTGCAACTTTTTGCCTCAAATTCACTATCTTCGCAATAATTTAGCAATTTAAGCAATTTCATCAACTCTCTTATCAGAACCGAGCCAAATTATGGAACAACAAGACTTTATGCCGCTTATCGGTACAGACCACATTGAGTTTTATGTGGGCAATGCCAAGCAGTCGGCCTATTACTATCAAGTCGCTTTCGGCTACAAGGTAGTGGCTTATCAAGGTTTGGAAACAGGCAAAAAAGACAGCTGCTCATATGTATTGGAGCAGGGCAAAGTGCGCTTGGTACTGACTACTGCGCTGCGCTCTGATAGCGATATTGCCCGGCACGTCAGCAAGCACGGCGACGGGGTAAAGGTGCTGGCCTTAGAGGTGGCCGATGCTGCACAAGCCTACCAAGAGGCCATCAAGCGTGGAGCCAAAAGCGCCCTTGAGCCACATACCTTGCGCGATGAGCACGGCGAGGTGGTGGTAGCCGGCATCTATACCTATGGCGAAACGATTCATAAGTTTGTAGAACGCAAAAACTATCGTGGCGCTTTTATGCCTGGTTTTGCCCCAAAATCTTGGCTCAATGTTACCCCGATAGGCTTTAAACACGTAGATCACTGCGTGGGCAATGTGGAGCTTGGCCAGATGAACGACTGGGTGAAGTATTACCAAGAGGTGATGGGCTTTAATTTGTTGGTTACTTTTGACGATAAGGACATCTCTACCGAATATACTGCCCTAATGTCGAAGGTGGTTTCTAATGGCAATGGCTATGTCAAATTCCCTATCAATGAGCCTGCCAACGGGCGTAAAAAATCGCAGATAGAAGAGTATCTAGAGTTTTATGAAGGTGCTGGAGTACAGCATATTGCCATTGCTACAGACGATATTGTCCATACTGTAACCGAACTGCGCAATCGTGGTGTGGAGTTTTTGTATGTACCCGAAACATATTACGATGATCTCTTTGAGCGGGTAGGCAATATTGACGAAGACCTTGAGCCACTCAAGAAGCTCAATATTCTCGTAGACCGCGACGACGAAGGCTACCTCCTCCAGATCTTTACCAAGCCCGTAGAAGACCGCCCTACGGTATTCTATGAAATCATTCAGCGCAAAGGAGCCAAGTCGTTTGGCAAAGGCAACTTCAAAGCCCTATTTGAAGCCATTGAGCGCGAGCAAGAGCTGCGCGGTACGCTCTAAGTCCTTAAACTTTGCTCCTGTAGGGAGCAACACTTAACTTGTACCAAGATTGACAAGATTTGGGGATTTATAGGATTTGATTTTCTGGATTCTCAACACACACATTTCCCAAGCCAATTTGGGTTGGGTACAAACCAGCCGCCCTCTCAATAGAAGGGGCGGCTGTTGTATTGGATGCCTGATTAGGAAGGACTTATTGCAAATCTTCTGCTTTGAGCGAAAGTTGTTTGCTCTGGTCTTTAGGTTGCTCAATAACAGACTGTTCTTTGGGGGCAACAGTTTCTTCTTTAATCTCCTCTTTGGCAACAGTATTGACCAAATAAGGAGCCAATACCAAGGCTACCACTGACATCAGCTTTAGCAAGATATTGAGCGAAGGTCCAGAAGTGTCCTTGAAGGGGTCGCCTACGGTATCGCCTACCACAGCAGCTTTATGAGGGTCAGAGCCTTTGAAATACTTCTGTCCTTTGATATCTACTCCTTCTTCAAACATCTTCTTGGCGTTGTCCCAAGCACCACCGGCATTAGATTGGAAAATAGCCATCAATACACCTGATACTGTAACACCGGCCAATAATCCACCAAGCATTTCGGCACCACCGAGCAAGCCCACCACTACTGGAGCCGTTACGGCTACTAGGCCTGGCAATACCATTTCGCGGATAGAGGCCTTGGTAGAGATTTCAACGCATTTGCCATATTCGGCAGAGCCGTCGGCCTTTTCGAAGACAGCACGATCTTCGGCTGACCACTCTTCCATCTCTTTGCCATCATTCTTACGCATTACTTCAAGCGCGGCTTTGAGCGCCGGAATTTCTTTAAACTGGCGGCGTACTTCTTCAATCATCGACATCGCTGCTTTGCCTACGGCATCCATTGCCATGGCCGAGAACAAGAAAGGCAGCATCGCACCTATAAACAAGCCTGCCATCACTAGGGGGTTGGCTACGTTGATGGTATCGATACCGGCAGTGGTCATAAAGGCGGCAAAAAGCGCCAAGGCTGTCAAAGCTGCTGAGCCAATCGCAAATCCTTTGCCGATGGCAGCAGTGGTATTGCCTACAGCATCGAGCTTGTCAGTACGTTTGCGGACTTCCTTGGGGAGCTCGCTCATTTCGGCAATACCGCCGGCATTGTCCGAAATAGGGCCATAAGCATCTACAGCTAGCTGGATACCGGTGTTGGCCAGCATCCCTACAGCGGCAATCGCAATACCGTATAGCCCGGCAAAATGATATGCGCCTACGATGGCAGCCGCAATAATCAAAATAGGATAAGCCGTAGAGCGCATCCCTACGCCAAGGCCGGCGATGATATTGGTGGCCGCACCGGTAGAGGACTGGTCTACGATTTTCTTCACAGGCTTAGTACCTGTGCCGGTGTAGTACTCGGTAATCAAGCCAATCAAAAGGCCCGAAACTGCACCTATGACAGTAGCAAAGAATACATTGACGGCGCTGAAGGTTTTGCCGCCCATAGTCCATTCGGCAGGCAACACATTCGTAATCAGGAAATAAGAGGCGACAATGAGTACTGCCGACGAGCCAAACTCCCCGATGTTGAGTGCGCGCTGAGGGTTACCATCTTCTTTTACATTTACAAAGAAAGTACCCAAGATAGAAGTGATGATGCCCAACCCGGCTAGCAACAGAGGCAATAATACAGCTGAAAGCCCGTCAAAGTTGTCTACAAATCCGGCTGCGCCCATAAAGGTTACGCCCAATACCATCGTGCCGATGATAGAGCCTACATACGATTCAAAAAGGTCGGCACCCATCCCGGCTACGTCGCCTACGTTATCACCTACGTTATCGGCGATGGTGGCAGGGTTGAGCGGGTGGTCTTCGGGGATACCGGCCTCTACCTTGCCCACTAGGTCAGCTCCTACGTCGGCAGCCTTGGTATAAATACCTCCACCCACACGGGCAAAGAGCGCAATAGAAGAAGCGCCAAAAGAGAACCCGGTGATGATATTGAGTACGCGGCCAAGGTTGTCTGCATTGTCAATGCCAAACCTTTGGCTGTAGACCAGCAGCAGAGCGCCTAAGCCAAGCAGCCCTAAACCTACCACGCCCAAGCCCATTACAGAACCGCCCGTAAAAGCAATTTTAAGGGCTTTGCTCAAACCCTCGCGGGCGGCGTTGGTGGTCCGTACATTGGCCTTGGTGGCTACACGCATTCCGATAAAACCGGCTAGTGCCGAACATACTGCCCCAATCACAAAAGACAAGGCTACCAGAGGCGATGAGTTTTGTTGTGCCGTAACAGCCAAAATGATTGCTACTACAACCACAAAAATCGACAAAATACGGTATTCGGCTTTGAGGAAGGCCATCGCTCCGTTGGCGATGTGTTCGGCGATTTTGGCCATTTTTGGCGTTCCGGGGTCTTGTTTATTCACCCAAGCCGATTTGATAAAAGTAAATAATAGTGCCAAAATTCCCAAGGTGGGAATCAGGTAAAGGACATTCTGTGCCATATTAAAGTTGGTTTACGTGCGTTTGAGGGGTGTTTGATATTGGAAATAGAAGTAACGGCCACAAAAATAGAATAAAATCGCAAAATACGGCAGCCTAGGGCAAAATACTTATCCTCCTAAAAAATATCTCTCAAGTGCAATCAAGCCTAATCTTGCATCAGCTACTACCTTTCCCCTAAATCACAAAAGAAGCCTCCAAGGAAGCCTTAGTACAAAAGGTAGTGCAACAAAAAACCATCCCGAAAAATTTTAGGATGGTTTGTGTCATACTGTGAGAGGCAACAAACATCCCAACACTAGTTGAGCGAGAGCTGGCTCAAGCTTTCACGAATTTCAAAGTTCAGTATTTGCATCCGAACACTGTCATAAAGTTCGCGCGCCTGATTGATGTAGTGGATTGCCTGCCAATAGTTTTGGGCTTGACTTTCTACAATGGCTTGGTTGTAGAGTTGTAGTGCGGCGAGTTTTTGGAGGTCAATCTTATAACTAAAGCCTAGCGAGGCATCTATTTGGCCGGCATTGGTACGCATGAGCATCTCCAAATCTGCAATGGTCTCTTGATTGGTTACAAACCCCTGCGGGCTGGTAGTTTCGAGCAAGGCCCATTGCCCATTGTCAAGCTGTATTTTGAGATATACATGCATCGGAGCCTCATATACCTGATAAGTAATCCCTAGTTGCTCATATATATAGGCATACATTCCTACAGCCGTAACACAGTTGTATTGCCTGTGTGTAAGTAGGTCAGCAGGCATCGCCGAGGGGTTGTATTGGCGCAGGTATTGGCGCTGTACTTTATAGAAAATGTGTTCCATCAAACGGGTATCAGCCCCAAGTTTGGTTATCTGACCTTGCCACTGGCTTAGTTGACGCTTGAGCTTGGTCTCCAACAAAGTCGTTTGTTTGTTGCTAGCCCAAGTTGTGGGATGCCAGATATTGGCAAAAGCCTGTAATCGGATGCTGTCTTCATCAGCACGAACAGCCAGCGGCATCCAAAATAAACACAAAACCAACAGCACTAATGGCCGTAAGCGTTTGTTAATCAAAAGGGTGGTGTGGGTAGTTGACATAGATGTATACTCCTTTTGTGGTGATGATGTTGGACTATTAGCTCTCTAATTTAACAAAAAATTAACAATTAGATAACATTAGTAGATTAAAACACCTTTGAGCTTGTTTTGGTTCTCTACAAAATTTTTTTTGCAGACTCGACCAAAACACCCATATTTAGCAATTGGCAAGCACAATCAATTGTTCAAAAAGAAGAACAGCCCCCGCATAGGCCAAAAAGGGTATATTTTGTTTTTTGGCGGATTTGTAGTGAGTTTGTCGGTGATAGTTGTTGTCAGAGTTTATGTTTTACTACCTTTGTGGCCAGAGGTGAATCATTTGTAAGCCTACATACCTGAAAAAACGGGCAAATATTTTGTAGTATATCCTCAAGCCTCTAAATTTACACCAAAGCCCTACAGCGGAGCCATTTGGTTGTTATCATCAGAAGGAATTTATGAGCAAACGTCATTTTTGGTATTTTGTGTGCTTGCTAAGCCTGATGCCTATCTGGAATATCCGTGCCGATGTGGTCGTTCGTGGCAAGATAGAGCTGGGCTTAGGCAACACAGTGAGGTTGATTTATTGTCGAAATCCATTAACACTTGATTTTCAAACACTTGAAACACAAGTTGGTGCTTTTCAGGAGTTTAGCTTCAAAATCAAAAACCAAACACCTTTGGAGGTATATGTACAATATGGTACCCGCCAAAGCTTCACCCGCTTGATTTACTTGCCCTCCAAGGGGAGCGTAAATCTCAATATCCAAGCCCACCAAGTCAAGATTACAGGCAGTACCCGTAACGAAAACGAGTACCTGCGTGCCTACTTTCATACCTTTAAGGACTACATTCACGAGGATGTCTGGAGTATTCCCGAAGCCCAGCTCAAACGCTATCAACAATACAATGAGGCAGATTTTCTTCATTATATGAATGAAGTACAATATGCCCAACTACAACATCTCGAAAAATACCAAGCCGAACACGGCCTGCGCTCAGAGTTTATCATCTACATGCGGCAGCGTATCCAAGAACACTATGCCCTCCACCTGCTACACTACCACAGCGCACACTGGGTTTTCAATGCCGATACGCCCAACCAAACCCAAGGCGCAAGCCCTAGGGCGGTTTCGCACCAATATTATGACTTCCTCAATCAGGTAGACCTGCGCCATACCAACGACTATATCCTCATCAATAGCTACCTTCAGGTCTACTATTTGCCTACCAATGCCAATATACCCCCCAAAGACCAATACTACCAACTGGCCAGTATTTTCCAAGGGGAGGCGCTCCTAGCCGCCCGACACGACCTGCTGATGTACCTCCTAGATGCCTATGGCATCAACGAATCGGTAGAAGGGCTGATGCGCCCCTTTATCAAGGAATATAAAGGCACTAAATTGGCCGATAAGGTTATGGAACGCTACAATATCCAAAAGCGCCTGTCTGCTGGCAATGCCGCCCCTTACTTTATCTTGCCCGATGAAAGCGGCAAGCGGATTTCGCTCAAATCTTTGCGCGGAAAGGTCATCTACCTCCAAATAGGCGCAAGCTGGAGCCGCGATTGCGACCGAGAGGTAAGCGCCTTCCGAAGGCTGCAATACCATTTTGCCGACAACCCCAATTTAGCCTTTGTCTACATCTCCCTAGACGAAGAAGAAGAGCTCTGGCGCAAGGCCATCCGCAAACGAGGCCTAGAAGGAATCCACCTCCGCGCCGAAACAGGCCTGCTCTCCCAAGTAGCCGAAAGCTATGATGTAGCGGCGCTCCCCTCCTATTATATCATCGATAAGCGCGGCCTGATGTTCAAAAGCTACGCTCCTTCGCCCCAAAGCTTTGAACACCTGACAACATTGTTGGAACAGGCACTACGGAAATAAACACCCACCAAAATAGCGCTGCCCCCCATATAAAGCTGATTTTGAGACCTCCTAAGGGGAAGACCCACACCAAAACCGGAAACCACCCGCCAACCAAACCCCACTCTCGGGGCACAGCAGTATAAAATATTAATAATTCCTTAACCCAACAAGGGTATCTGTCTGTCAAGCAGGGCGTAAATTTGCGCTTGCAAACCAATTACAAACAGAATACCCATGAAAAGAGTATTTTACCATCTATTACTCATCGCCGTAGTGGCCTTCGGCTTCAGCTTCCAAGCTGCCGCTCAGGGGGTTACTACTTCGACAATCACTGGTTATATCACCGATAATAACGGTGAAGCCCTTCCTGGTGCTACCGTGATAGCCATTCACGAGCCTTCGGGAACACGCTATGGTACAGTTACCCAAGCCGATGGACGCTTCTTGATTCCTAACGCTCGTGTGGGTGGCCCTTACAGCGTAACAGCCAGCTATGTAGGCTATACCAGCCAAAGCGCACAAGGAATTACCCTTTCATTGGGTAATGCGGCAAATGTTGACATCAAACTAGCTGATGAAAACACCCAGCTCTCAGCCGTTGAAATTGTAGGCAGCCGCAATGACTTATTTAACCCTGACCGTACTGGTGCTTCAACTAACTTGGATGAGCGCACTATTAACTCTATGCCTACCATCAGCCGTAGTATCAACGACTTCACTCGTTTGACTCCTCAGAGCAATGGTACTAGCTTTGCTGGTCGTGATAACCGCTTTAATAACTATACTATTGACGGTAACATTTACAACAATAACTTCGGCCTTGGCAGTGATCAGTTTGCCGGTGGTAACCCTGTAAGCTTGGACGCTATTGAAGAGATTCAGGTAAATCTAGCTCCTTATGATGTACGTAATGGTGGCTTTACAGGCGCTAACGTAAATGCGATTACGCGCAGTGGTACCAATGAGTTTAAAGGCTCTGTATATTATTATACTCGTAACCAGACTTTTCAAGGAAAGAAAATTGGTGATAATGAGCTTGTTGCTCAAGACTTTGGACAGAATATCATTGGTGGTCGTATAGGTGGACCAATCATCAAAAATAAGCTCTTCTTCTTCTTGAGTGCCGAAAGTGACAGAGAGACTCGTCCCGGCCAACAAAACCGCGCTTTGCGCCCCGGCCTCGACCCTAACGCACCCAACGTAACTCGTGTTCGTGCAGAAGACCTAGACTTTATACGCAGCGAACTACAACGCCTCTATGGATATGATACAGGTCCTTATGAAGGGTATGATTTTGGTAATAACCAACTGCGCCTCAATGCTCGTATTGACTGGAACATCAGTGATAAGCATAAATTGGCAGTACGTTTTAATCGCTATAGCAGCTCGAATGATGTATTTATCAATGGAAGTAGTACTTCTAATGTGCTCCCTGGTGGACTTGGTAATAGAAATTCTATCCAGTCTATGCATTTCCGTAACTCGAACTACACCCTAGATCAAGCTACTACTTCAATTGTAGCTGAGTTGAACTCGGTATTAAGCAACCGTGTATCTAACAGCCTCAATATTGGGTATACTATTTACCGTCAAGAGCGCGGTATCCCAGGAGGTCAAGACTTCCCGTTCATTGAGGTAGTAGAAGGAACTCAGTATTACACTGCACTTGGTAATGAGTTGTTTTCAGTTGCTAACATCTTAGGGAATAACACGTTGAATATTACCAATAATACGACTGTATTCCTCAATAAACATACAGTAACTGCTGGCTTTAATGTAGAGTACATGACGTTTGAAAATGCTTTTAACCGCTTCTTCAATTCTGTATATCGCTATGGCTCTTACAACGACTTTGTTGAAGCTGTTATTCGTCAGAACCCAAATGTTCAGCCAATAGGCTTCATTCAAGGCTTTGCTTTTGGTTCAGACCCTAACCGCCCTGCAGTTGATGAAACTGCTTTCGGACAAGTAGGTTTGTATATCCAAGATGAGTTCCAAGTAAACCGCAACTTGCGTATTACTGCCGGCTTGCGTGTTGATGGACAGTTCTATCCTCGTCAACTTGATGAAAATCCAGCTATTAGAGATAATTTCACATTCCGTGACCCTCGTAATGGCGCACCTATCATTGCTGATGTATCTAAACTACCTTCTATTTATCCTTTGTGGTCTCCTCGTATAGGCTTTAACTGGGATGTATTGGGTGACAATACACTTAAAGTACGTGGTGGAACAGGCATCTTCACGGGTCGTATCCCATTTGTGTGGATTTCTAACCAAGTTAACAACAATGGTGTACTTCGTGGGTTTCAAGCGATTACTACACCTGCTGGTTTTGCAGCTAATCCTCGTCCATTCAATCCTAACGTAGGAGCATATCGCCCAGCTAACCCAACACCAAGCGCTCCAAGTGGAGACCTAGCAATCACTGCTGAGGATTTTCGTTTCCCACAGGTATGGCGTTCTAACTTAGCGGTTGATTATCAATTACCTTGGGGAATCGTAGCTACTTTGGAAGGTATTTATACCAAAGATATTAACAATACTTTGCCATTGAATGTTAATCAGCCAGCATTTGATGGTCGATTTGAGGGAGCAGATAATCGTCCTTTTGCAACCCAAAGCCGAATCAATGCACCTTTCACACAAGCCATCTTTTTGACAAATACAAATGAGGGCTACTATGCGGCAGGTACCATTCAATTGCAAAAAACTTTTGATAAAGGCTTCTACGCTAGTTTGGCTTATACCCGTAGTGTATCTAAAGATCAAGGCATCAGTGGTGCTGGTGGTTCAACAGCTGGCTCACTTTGGACAAACAATGTACAGTTTGACCGTAACAACCCTGAACTTAGTTGGACTGGTGTTGACCAACCTAACCGTGTTGTTGGTTTGGTATCTTATAGCAAGGAATACCTCAAATTTGGTAAAACTACTATATCATTATTCTATGATGGTGGTGAGCAAGGACGCTTTAGCTACTTGATTGGTAACAATATGGCAGGAGATAATGGTAACCGCCTAATTTATGTACCAAACAACCCTAGTGAAATCATCTTCCGTAATATTACGCAGGGAACAGGAGCTAACCAAGTAGTACTATTTACGGCACAACAACAAAGTGATGCATTTTTTGCATATATTAATCAAGACCCTTATCTGAGCAGCCGCCGTGGACAGTATGCCGAACGCAATGGTGCTTTGTTGCCTTGGCTACATCGTTTTGACTTCCGTATTGTACAAGACCTCTTCGTCAATGCAGGTGGCAAACGTAATACTATTCAGTTTAGCCTTGACATCCTAAACGTAGGCAATATGTTGAACTCTGAGTGGGGTGTAGGTCGTTTGACAAATGCAGCAACATTGTTAGCATATGCTGGACGTGATGCTCAAAACAGACCTACTTATCGTTTAAATCGATTCCAGAACGAGCTTCCTACAACAACAAGCCGTCCTAACATCAACCTCAGCCAAGTATGGCAGATGCAGTTTGGTGTTCGTTACATCTTCAACTAAGGTTGAGTTGTTAGAGAGCGTTTGAGTTCTCTTAAACCCAAAAACCCCCTACCGTTTTGGCGGCAGGGGGTTTTGCTTTTTCAGTCGGCGAAGAGGGCGGTTACGGCGGCGGGGTCATAGACCCAGTTTTGGCCATATTGCTCCTCGGCTTGGGAGGCTTCTTCAGTAATCAGCATCCCTTGGGCTTTGGCTTTGACTTCCAGTAGGCGGCCTACGTTGAACTTGCTGTTCAGCCTGGCCAGTAGAGCCTGTACTTGCTCGAAGTTCAGCCCGGCGGCCAGTTGCCCCGAGAAGGGCAGTTCGAGCCAGATGATTTCGCGTGTGGCTATCTCCAACACCCCAAACACCAAGCTCTTGCTCAGACTTTGGCTGATGCGCACCTGATGCTGCAGACAAGAGGGGTCGTAGGCCACACCGCTTTTTTCAGAGATTTTCATCCGGTGGCGGCTGTCCATCCAGCCCAGCACAAGGTTGGGCGTAATTTCTCCATTGCTGTAAGCATTACAGGTAAAGACAGCATGGGTATATCCGGCCTTAGCCACCTTGTTCACATTGATATTGATGTACTCTGCCGTACCTACTTTGGCCGGAATGCTCCGAATGTCGCCGCTGTGCTGGCAACCTGTGGCAGTAAGGTTGCCAAAATAACACAGTTCTTTTTTATCGAGGCCAATAAGGTGGCAGCTCAAGTCCATATCGAGGTGTTGTGCGGGCAAGCCCTCTCCCCACTGCATAAACAGCCGTACCTGCGTTCCTTCTATCGGAAAGCGTGTACCCATCAGCGCTACCGGGCGGTCTTGTACGGTTTCGCTGCGGTCACCGATGGCCAGCGGTATTTTATAGAGCATCGGGTGGATGTACATCGTCTTACCTAGCTGTGGTGCTTGGGCAAAACGCCGGTACAGCATGGCGACACATAGGTCATCAATGCCTCTCGTCATTCGCTTCAGCTCCACGGCTTTGTATAGCTTCAGCATTTGGTTTGGGGGAATGGTCTTGTTGACTCCTCCCAGAGGCTTTACACTACGTTGTTGTGTGGGGTCAAAGTAATATCCGGCATACATCTGTAGGGTCAGCAGCAGGCGCATCGGCACCTGATCGGCCACTGCTTCAAAAGCTTGGAGTACGGGGTTTGCCCCAAACCAAAGCATCTGTGCGAAGAGCGAACGAGCAAACAACCCCGGGCGTTGCTGGAGTAAGGCCAAGGTTTCTTCCTGATTGTAGCGCAGGCGAGCCTGCTCTACGCGCCCTTGCCACACGGGGTAGTCTTGACGATAGAAGACATCCATCAGCTCGCGTAGGTGGCTCATCCCTTGGCGTTGGCTCATTTCGGCTAGGCGCAATGCACGGATAAAGCGTACCCACATCTGACGCTTGGGGTGCATTGTTTCGGCCATCTGACGGGGCGACATCGGCAGCCCGTTCAACCACTCGGCCACCTGCCGGCAGGTCTTGGGGTCATACTTTAGTCGGAGCTGCTGTGCAGTCTCTATTTGCGCTACAATGCCTTGGTCAAGGCGGGGGTGTATATGGCGCTTGTTTTTAGCCTTACGCTTGATGATGGTCTTGGGAGCCACGATTTGCAACAGTCCCGTATGCCGAAACCAAAGGTAGCGCAAGATGTCGTTGGGCGATTGAAACAAGGCTTGTACCTCTGCGCCACGCCCTTGAGCCAGACAATAGTTTATCACTTCCATCAAAGTTTCCTTCATCCCAACCACAACATCTTGGGGCAAGGCAAATGCCGCCAAGAGTTGCTGCAAGCTGTCTATTTGTGTCGCATCGAGCGCTGTTTTGGCTTCGAGTAAATGGCGCAGTGCTTTTTGGGCATCGGCTTCCGTCCACAGTTCCAAGAGATGCAGTTTACTGCCTTGGCCTAGGTAAACAGTCTTGTCTAGCTCGAAGGGCGTACCACAGTAAGGGCAGCCGTTGTAGCGCTCCAATGGGAAAGTATTGGCCGGAATCAAGTGCCCGCAGGCCAAACGCGTGCAGTCTTTAGTACCGAAGAGTTGGGCAAAAAAGGTCATCAGGTGGTCTGCGTAGCCCTCGCCGGTAGGCACTTGCCAGTTTTTTACCAAGGGAGTCCAGTTTTTGTGTACCCCTGCCAGCTGCTTTAGTTGTGCGATAAGCTCAGCCCTAAAACCCTCCTCCGTATGGCAGAGTGCTTTCCAGAGAGCTTCAGATACACCATAGCCCAGCTGGTTCATTTGGGCAATCAATACGGCCACTTGGGGCTGTTGGGTTGGGGCGGCGGCTTGGAGGGCTGCTTCAGGAATCAAAACAGCCTTGTAGCGTAGACTTACTTGTAGTAATGTGCGCATGGCTTGAGGGGTTTGGGGGTGAAACCAACAAAAAGAAAGTGAAACAGGCAGGAATCGAACCTGCGCTCCCGGTTTGGAATTTTAGGAGTAAGTTGTGCTTGACCTGCCCAAGAGCAAATAATGGCTCAACTATAAAGACCGGTGTGCTACCACTACACTACTGTTTCGGAAAGGGGAGCAGGGAGGACTCGAACCTCCGACTTAAAAGGCCAGAAGTAAATCTTACTTGACCGCTAATGATAATCAAAAAAGCCTGCGGATTCGAACCGCTAGCCCCCTATGAGGGAGCCGAACCGATTGAGAAGTAGCTTTTCTTTGACCGTGCAGTGGCAGTAATGGCAAGGTTAACGCTGTGCTCTACCACTGAGCTACTGCTCCCATCATACATACCTGAAAGAACGCACACTGCCATCAAAACAAAAAAAGGCTGGGTAATGGTACAACTGATTTATCCTAAAATTTAGAAGTAAGCTGTACTTGACCCTAGCCTAGGCTTTTGGGCTTAGTGTGCTACAAAGTAAAAGTAGTCCTGCGCAGTCTATTTGCGTAGTGCGAAAAAATGTGAAAAAGTTTTCAAAAATATACGTTATCAAGGCCTTAGCTCCCAAATTCTTTCGAAAAGGATGGTTTATTTGTTTGAATAGGTGTTGGCTGTGTCGCCCCTGCGAGGCTTTTTTTAGCAGCTTAGTTGCGTACATATGGGTAGAAATCAAAGCAGTATGTCTTTATACGTGTACCCTCTTTGGAAAAGGATGATGTATGTTTTCCTGTGAGTGGGGGAATTGTTTTTGGCCGAGATGGATTAACATATACATTGTCATCATTCTATCATTATCCCAATGAACACACAAGAAAACCCCCGTTTAGCTTGGGCACAAAGCATGCTCGGCCAGTCTACCAGTCAATCTCCTTCTCCTTTTGGGCGTTGGCTCAACGGAACAATCGTAGAAGCTTCTGAGGCGTGTTTGGTATTAGATTTTATAGTGCGGCCAGAGATGACCAACCCTGCCGGAATGCTCCATGGCGGTGTAACTGCCGGAATGTTTGATGAAGTGATGGGGATGCACCACTTCTTGCTCAACCTATCGCAGTTTTATCCTACCATCACCCTCAAGATTGATTACCTAGGCAAGGCCTTGCCGGGCGAGGTCGTTCGTGTGCGTACCGAGTTGGTCAAGAAAGGAAGTACACTTTTGTATTTTGACGGTACGATGTACAACGCCGAGGGGAAGTTGTTGGCTAAGGCAAGCACGCATATGGTCGTCAGCAGGCAAAGTGTATAGTTGCGCCGGAACCCCAAAAAACCAAAGAAGCCATCTCAAAAGACTTGAGATGGCTGATTTTTTATGATACTGACAATACGAGGCTAGCAATAAACCTAGCCGTTCATAGACACTAAAAACTCGTCATTGTCCATAGTGCCGCGCATTTTGTCAAGTAAGAACTCCATGGCTTCTACCGAATTCATATCGGCCATATACTTGCGCAGAATCCAGATACGAGACATCTCTTCTTTGGTCATCAGCAAGTCCTCTTTTCGAGTACCCGAAGCAGGAATATCGATAGCGGGGTATAGGCGGCGGTTGGCCAAGCGGCGGTCGAGTTGTAGCTCCATGTTGCCTGTACCTTTGAATTCTTCAAAGATTACTTCGTCCATTTTGGAGCCTGTTTCAATCAGAGCTGTGGCGATGATGGTCAGTGAGCCTCCGTTTTCTACGTTACGGGCTGCGCCAAAGAAGCGTTTGGGTTTGTGTAGTGCATTGGCATCAACACCACCAGAAAGAATTTTACCCGACGAAGGCACGACCGTATTGTAGGCGCGGGCTAGGCGGGTGATAGAGTCCAACAAGATGACTACATCGTGGCCACACTCTACCATGCGTTTGGCTTTTTCTAGTACGAGGCTCGATACTTTGACGTGGCGCTCTGCTTGTTCGTCAAAGGTAGAAGCCACTACCTCTGCCTTTACGCTGCGTGCCATATCCGTAACTTCTTCAGGGCGCTCATCAATCAGCAATACGATGAGATATACCTCTGGGTGGTTTTTGGCAATGGCGTTGGCTATTTTCTTGAGCAATTCGGTTTTACCGGTTTTGGGCTGTGCCACAATCATTCCGCGTTGGCCTTTGCCTATGGGCGAGAAGAGATCCAAGATACGGGTAGAGTATTCGGTGGCGGTAGTGCTGAGGTTGAGGCGCTCTTGGGGGAATAGGGGTGTGAGGTGTTCGAAAGCCACACGGTCGCGGATTTCCTCTGTTGTTTTGCCGTTGATACTTGATACTTGGAGCAGGGCGAAATATTTCTCTCCTTCTTTTGGTGGGCGAATTTGACCACGGACAGAGTCGCCGGTTTTGAGGCTGAAGAGCTTGATTTGCGAAGGCGACACGTACACATCATCGGGGCTGGCGAGGTAGTTATAGTCTGGAGAGCGCAAGAAACCGTAACCGTCTTGCATAATTTCCAATACCCCATAGCTCTCTACAATACCTTCAAAATCGCGGATGCTTTCGATGAGCTTACGTTTGGCTTTTTGCGCGTCGCGTTGTGCTTCACGTTGCGCCTCACGTTGTTGGTGGGCGTGCTGTTGTTGTGAGTTTTGGGCAGGGTGTTGTTGATGTCCTTGTTGGTGTTGGTGGCCGTTGTTGTGTTGTGGCTGCTGACGCTGCTGATACTGAGGGTTGTGTGTTTGGGTTTCCTTCGTAGGAAGGGGAGTCGTATCTTTTGGTCCTTGTTGTTGGTTTTGAGCCTGCTCTTGTCGGTAATCGGCGCGAGGTTGAAACGATTGTTGACCTTGTTGTGGGTTGAATTTAGGCGTTTCTTTTTCTTTGGGTTTTTCGGAGCCAGATGAAAAAATACCTTGTTGTTGGGGCTGCTGTTGTGGCGTGGGCTGTTGGCTTTGTGGCTGAACATTCTCACGCTTCATACGGTAGCGTGGTACAAAGCCTTGGGCTTCTGTTTGGCTTTCGGCAGGCTTCTGTGGGGGAGTTGGAGACTCTAATACGGCGGCAGTAGTCGTAGCGGCAGTACTGGTGGTGGCTGCAGCCTCTTCCTTAGCTTTGAGCGGCTTGATGTGTGATTCTGGAAGGATGGCTTGTTGGTCTAAAATCTTGTAAATCAGCTCTTTCTTGGTTAGTTTTTTATAATTCTTCACCTCCAATTGCTCGGCGATGTCTTTCAACTCAGAAAGGAGTTTCAGGTTAAGTTCCTCAATGTTGTACATACGTATAATGCTTACAATTTAATGTGTGATTCAAAATCTGGGATTTTTCACAGGGTTTTGGGTTGATAAAAATTAAGGGGCTATATCACTTCATACAAAGCCGCTTGGGGCTTGGTATTGGGAAAATAGGCAATGTAAAAGGTGTATAGTTTGGTGGGGGGGAAGGTAAGGAGGTGTTGGTAGTAGGTATTGACCAACATACCGAGAATCACCAAGTTATTGGGAAAAGCCACAGCCATTCACAAAAACAAAAGAGCGCTATACACAAAAGCAGGTTCTTGAACAAAATGATGTTTGATAGCATATTCAATTACTACAAAACATATTCTATGACAATGTTTGTGAGGAAAGGTAGGAGATGGTGCTCTGGATATGTCTGAACAGTATCCTTTAATCGGGGAGATTGAGCCAAAAGTATAGTGAGATATTTGGGTAGACTTTCCCGCGCTGTGTGCTTTTGAGCAACATCAAAGCGTTTGTTTTTCTCAAAAGTAACGATGGTGAGTCTGGTGTAGTGAACAGGTCAGGAATTTACACAGCAATCGTGCTACTTTCATACTGTAACGAACAAAGCGCCTTAAAAGTTGTCGAAAAGGTTTTTTAAGCACTGAGGTCTGATACTTTGCCGGTAATTCTTTAGATTTGTGAGTCAATTCTAGTGCAAACATATACATTTAATTTTATTAATCAAAACAACGCGCCGATTTTATGTTACAACTTCAGCACATCCGCGAACAAACCCAGGCAGTAATCCAAGGCTTAGAAAAGAGAGGGTTGGCTGAGGCCTCCTCTTGGGTGTCCGAAATACTGACAACAGACCAACAGCGGCGCGAAACTCAAGCCACGCTCGACCAGTTGTTGGCCCAAGCCAACCAGTTGGCCAAGCAAATAGGCCAGCTGATGAAAGAAGGCAATAAAGCCGAGGCCGAGGCTGCCAAAGCCCAAACTGCTGACCTCAAGGAGCAAACCAAAACCCTAGGCATACAGTTACAAACGCTCGAAGCTACACTGCAAGAGCAGCTTGTGCGCTTGCCCAACCTCCCCCATAGCAGTGTGCCCGTAGGACGTAGCGCCGACGACAACGAGGTGGTGCTCCAACACGGATACATCCCTACGCTTGCCCCCGGCGCGCAGCCACATTGGGAGCTTATCAAAACCCTCGATATCATTGATTTTGAATTAGGCAATAAAATCGCCGGAGCAGGTTTCCCTGTCTATAAAGGCAAAGGAGCCCGCTTACAGCGTGCGCTGATTAACTTTTTCTTGGATGAAGCCAGCGCCGCCGGCTATGCGGAGGTACAGCCGCCGCTCCTTGTCAATGCTGATTCGGGCTTTGGCACAGGGCAACTCCCCGACAAAGAGGGGCAAATGTATCACGCTACTGCCGACGACTTGTACCTTATCCCTACGGCAGAAGTGCCGATTACCAATATTTTCCGCGATGTGATTTTGGAAGAGAAGCAACTGCCCATCAAATGTGTGGGTTATACCCCCTGCTTCCGAAGAGAGGCCGGCTCTTGGGGCGCTCACGTACGCGGACTCAATCGACTACACCAGTTTGATAAGGTCGAAATTGTACAAATACAACACCCCGACCACTCTTACCAAGCCCTTGAGGAGATGTCGGCTTATGTCCAAGGGCTGCTCCAGAAACTAGAACTCCCCTACCGGGTGCTGCGGTTGTGTAGTGGCGATATGGGCTTTACCTCTGCGCTTACCTATGATATGGAGGTATACTCTGCAGCGCAAGAACGATGGCTGGAGGTCAGCTCTGTGAGTAATTTTGAGACCTACCAAGCCAATCGTCTCAAGCTGCGTCTCCGTGGCGCAGATAAGAAGCCTTTTCTTGCCCATACGCTCAATGGCAGTGCCTTGGCGCTACCACGCATTGTGGCCGCACTACTCGAAAACAACCAAGATGCAGAGGGCAATATCCATATCCCAAAAGTCTTGCAGCCATATACCGACTTTGACTGCATCAGCGCCCCTGTGGGTTTAAAATGAACCCGAAAAATCCATTGCTCCTAAAGCCTGCCGGGGGCGTAAACCTTGGTAGGCTTACACAGAGCATAACATCGACCCATACCACAGACATAAGGGCTTAGACCCAAAACCGAATGCTCATCAATACGGAATACCTTGAAAACAACAACATCTACTACACCTCAGGCTCCGCTCATGTCATTTGACCGCCATCACTATACTGATGCCCAACTGTTGGCATTATACCAAGCCCTCGTCAGACCTCGTATGATAGAGGAAAAAATGTTGGTGCTCTTGCGCCAAGGGCGCGCCAGTAAGTGGTTTGCAGGCATCGGTCAAGAGGCCATTGCCGTAGGCGCTACCCTAGCCTTGCGCCCTACAGATTATATATTGCCCCTACACCGCAACTTGGGCGTGTTTACCTCGCGCAATGTGCCACTAGATGCGCTCTTCAAGCAGTTTCAGGGCAAAAAAGGAGGCTTTACCAAGGGGCGCGATCGTTCCTTTCATTTTGGCACACACGAACACCATATTGTCGGAATGATTTCGCACCTAGGGCCTCAACTCTCTGTGGCCAACGGCATTGCTCTGGCCGAAACCCTCGAACAATCGCAGGGAATCTCCCTAGCCTTCAGTGGAGAGGGTGCCACCAGCCAAGGGGAGTTTCACGAAGCGCTCAATGTAGCTGCTGTCTGGGATTTGCCCGTTATTTTTGTGATTGAAAACAACGGATATGGCCTGTCTACGCCTATCAGTGAGCAGTTTCGTTGTGAACGCCTTGCCGACAAAGGCATTGGCTATGGCATCGAAAGCCACCGTATCGACGGCAACAATATCCTTGAAGTATACCATACCATTGCACAAGTAGCCGACAGCATCCGCCAATCGCCCCGCCCTATTTTAATAGAGGCGATGACCTTCCGAATGCGTGGGCACGAAGAGGCCTCCGGCACAAAGTATGTGCCACAAGCGCTCTTTGACGAGTGGGCGCTCAAAGACCCCATTAGTAATTATGAAAAATACCTCCTTGACCAAAAAATCCTCGACCAAGACTTTATCCAAGCTTATCGCCAGGAAGTAAAGCAAGAGATAGAAGCCGCCCTAGAGCAATCATTTGCCGAACCCATACCCACTGCCGATATTGTCGAAGAGTTGGCCGATGTCTATGCACCACATCATTTTGTAGCCCAAACGCCCGCCCCAAACAGCCCACAGGCCGAAATACGCTTTATTGATGCCATATCACAAGGCCTGCGCCAAGCCCTGGAGCAACACCCCAAGCTACTCCTGATGGGACAAGATATTGCCGAATATGGGGGCGCTTTTAAAGTAACCGAAGGCTTTGTACAGCAGTTTGGCAAAGGCCGCGTGCGCAATACCCCACTTTGTGAGTCGGCCATTGTAGGAGCCGGCTTGGGTTTGGCTGTAAAAGGGCATAAGTCAGTGATAGAGATGCAGTTTGCGGACTTTGTCAGCTGCGGGTTTAATCAGATTGTGAATAACTTGGCTAAAATCCATTACCGATGGGGTCAAGCTGCCGATGTGGTCATCCGAATGCCAACAGGCGCAGGAGTAGGCGCAGGTCCCTTCCACTCACAGTCAAACGAGAGTTGGTTTTTCCATACGCCCGGGCTGAAGGTGGTTTACCCAGCTACTCCTTATGATGCCAAAGGACTACTGCTCAGCTCGATAGAAGACCCTAACCCAGTGATGTTTTTTGAGCACAAGGCCCTCTACCGTGCAATCACCGCTGCGGTTCCCGAGGCCTACTATACCCTTCCGATAGGCCAAGCACAAACGATATGCGAAGGCGAGGAGGCAACCATCATCACCTATGGTATGGGTGTACACTGGGCTACCAAGGCCATTGAGGCGATGGGGCTGAGCGGCAAGGTAGCTGTCATAGACTTGCGTACATTACTACCTTGGGACCAAGAGGCGGTGGCCGCTTCGGTACGCCAAACAGGCAAGGTGTTGGTGTTGCACGAAGACAGCCTCACAGGAGGTATCGCTGCCGAAATAGCCTCCTGGATTGGTGAATACTGCTTCCAGTGGCTCGACGCGCCAGTGATGCGCTTGGGTAGCCTCGATACGCCAGTGCCTTTTGCTATCCCTTTGGAACAAGCATACCTGCCTGTGGGCAGGCTGGAAGCCCGCCTCCAAACACTACTGGACTTCTAACAAGGCTTATCAACCAAATGTGGATAACTGCCCTCTTGCTTTGTGGCCTAGCCGCCTATGGGGTACAGCTTTGGTTTTGGGCTTTTGTATTCCGAGCTTGGCGCAGCACCCCTTTGCCCCCCAAGGCAAAAGCCAGCCAAAAGGGCGTTTCTGTGATTGTATGTGCTCATAACGAAGCCGAAAAGCTCCCCCGCCTTTTGGCCGCATTGGCTACACAACACCATCCTGCTTGGGAATTGGTATTGGTCAATGACCGCTCTACCGATGGTACAGCGGGCTTATGCACAGCTTATCAACAGAGTTATCCACATTGTCAAGTCCTCCATATCGACGATGTGCCCGCCGGGCTTAACCCAAAGAAACATGCGCTCAGCCAAGGAATTGCCGCTGCCCGATATGAGTTGCTCTTGCTGACAGATGCCGACTGCTGCCCGGCTAGCCCTGACTGGATTCGGGAGATGAGCGCCCCCTTTGCCCTGCCCCACATAGATTTTGTATTGGGAATCTCGCCTTATGAAGAAAACACTGGATGGCTCAATCGCCTGATTCAGTATGAAACATTTTATACCGCATTGCAGTATATCTGCTTAGCGCAGCGTGGATACCCCTATATGGGGGTAGGGCGCAACTTGGCTTATCGTAAGCGTGTTTTTGTACAACAAGGCGGCTTTTTGCCCCAACATCAAGCCCTAGTGGGAGGAGATGATGATCTACTGGTGGGGCATTTGGCCAACACACACAATACAGCTACTGTCATTGCTCCAACGGCCTTTACCTACTCCCTCCCGCCCCATACTTGGCAAGCTTGGCTACGCCAAAAAACCAGACATTTGTCTGTTAGTAAATATTATAAACCCGCTCATAGTTTACGGCTAGGCGCATTGCACCTATCACAATTATTGGTCTTATTCGTCAACCTTACAGCCTTCCCATACTTTTGGTATGATGGACAAAAAATATATCTGTTTGGCTTACTGATGATTTATTGCCTACGATTAGTTATATTTGTAAAAGCTAGTCATAAGCCGTGGCGCTCTTTACAATCACAAACCTCTAGCGCTTACCTGCCCATATTAGCACTATTGTACCTCTTTTACCTGTGGACTGCAGGAATAGTCGCGATGATATCCAAACGCACACAATGGAACTAGAAGAAGATAAAAATACCGAAAACCCCCAACCCTCCCCAAAAAATAAAGCTGATGCTGCCGCTGCGCAAAACTCCAAGGCCGCCAAAGCACAACCCGAGGCCGACGATGAGGAGGAGCTTGATGAGGAGGCTGAAAACACCAAACAGTTTTCGGACAAAGCCCTGCGTGATTTTCTATTGGTAGATCTTGCCAAAGAGAATGACCAGCAAGCCTATGCAGAGCTGATGGAGCGTTATCGAAAACCGGTATACTATACCATCCTCAAGATGGTCAAGAATGTAGATGATGCCGAAGATTTGACTATCGAGGCATTCGCTAAGGCATTTAAAGGGTTGCACAAATTTAAAAAAGAATACTCATTCAGTACTTGGTTGTTCAGAATAGCTACCAATAATTGTATCGATTTTATTCGCAAGAAAAAACTCGAAACCTTTAGTATCAGTGCTACCTTTAAGGACGATAACGGCTCAGAAGTAGGGCTGGAGATACGCGATAGCAACCTCGACCCCCACGAAAAAGCCATCAAAGGGCAAAAAATAGAAGTAATGCAGATGATTGTGAGCCGCCTGCCGGCCAAGTACCAACGCTTGGTGCGCCTGCGCTATTTCCAAGAATATTCTTATGAGGAAATTGCGCAAGAGGTAGAAATACCGCTCGGAACGGTCAAAGCCCAATTGCACCGCGCCAAAGAGCTGCTCTACGATATGATAAAAGACAAACGAGACCTGATTTGACCATAAGCCTACTACCGCTTTGACAAGGTTAAATCTGTACTTGAAGCGCAATAAGGCTGCAGGTTTTGGAATTATTTCCTTACTTTTGTGCTTCTTACCCTTAGTTGATTTAGCCCACCTCCTTTGCACGTATGGAATTTATTGCACATATTCACGTGATGCCTCACAAAGAAATCCTCGACCCACAAGGCAAGGCCGTCAAGCTGGGTCTGCAAAATCTAGGCATCGGCCAAGTATCGGATGTACGCATCGGCAAACGTATAGAGCTTACCCTAAAAGCCGATAACGAAGCACAAGCCCACCAACAGGTGGAAGAGGCCTGCCAAAAATTGTTGGCCAACATGATTATGGAGTCTTATAGCTTTGAGCTAAAGACGGTATAAGCCTCTACAAAAACACCATCATAACCCGCTTACCCGGGCTTGTGATGATAAGCTTGTTGAGATAGTTGCTTTTGCTGTCTTATGCTTATCTACTAAACCTCACCGGCTGTTTGGAAACAACAGATTTGTGGGGTTTTTTTGCGCCCAAAACAGACTGACTAACAAACTACCTAGTATTTGACAACTCATCAGAACCCAATATACTCAAGGGGAATCGTTATTCTGAAAGTCTATGGAGTGATAAAAAGCAGTTTTTTTAGTCAAAATAAACATTAGTATAAAATAGAGAAAATATATCAAAACCAGTATAAGGAAGTGTACTTTGATGCTGATAACCAAATACTCGAAGAGCATTGGCTGGAAAGTACAAGCACTCTCACAAACGAAACCTTTAAGTTGGAAATGCAACAGACTATTGGGTTGTTGTTGCAATATAAGCCCAAGGGTATCTTGCTCAATACGGTTAAGTTTTGTTTACGATAGTGCCTAAGGTACAGACTTGGATTGCTGAAAATGTTTTTGTAATTTGTCCGACGATAGCAATGCATCATAAAGCAGTGCTGGTGAGCGAAGCAATCTTTCCACAAGTCAGGATTGAACAACACCTAGATGCAGTAGGTGCGACCTATTTTATCAGCCAAATCTTTCAAGACCGCACAGAGGCATATGCTTGGCTTTCGGCGCAAACCAAGGCTACCCCTAGAGGCAGAGGGTGATTAGGAAGCACTTGGAATATTGATGCTTTTATGTCAATATTTGCTGAATTTGATTTTCTTGATGTTCATACGATTTTCAGTGCATGCATTTCCCAACTAATTTTGATTGAGCATAATATAATCCCCTTGTCAGTATATGAAAGTTTACGAAAGTCAGTACAAAGAAGTGCATTTCTACCCTGAGACACAGCTCTTAGAGGAAGTTTGGTATGAGAAATCAAAACTCATGCGCGAGCATGAGTTCAAAGAAGAGATGTTGGTGTATGTCGATTTGCTCAAGAAACACCAACCCCAAGGGGTGTTGGTCAATAGTCAGAAGTTATTGTTTACTATTGCGCCTTCTGTGCAGACTTGGATGGCCGAACAGGTATTTGTGGTATACCCTAGTGTAGGGATGCGTTATAAGGCTTTTGTAATGAGCGAAGAGTTTTTTACCCACGTCAGCCTAGAACAACATTTAGAAGAAGACCGCACCAACTATTTCATTAGCAAAACTTTTGAAACTAGGGAAGCCGCGCTAGCTTGCTTGAAGCGAAGTTGGCAGCATAATTTCCATCAAGGAGCTAAAAGCAGCTTATACCAAGATTTAAAAGATTTGATTTTCTTGATTCTCCATGATTCTTGGCATGCACATTTCTCAAACCAATTTTGGTTGGGTATAAAACTGTGGGCTAAGTCTTGTTTTGCCCCAAAATAAGGCCTCAACTTGCCTCGAAGCTCCAGCTTCGAGCTACTTTTCCAAAAATGTACAGTGGCGCGCAGATTTCCCAACCCAGTTGTGATTGGGTATAATACACCCTAAATACAACAGCAAGTTTGCAGATGGTAAAAGTAGCGGCCTAGATTTCCTATCAACCCAAAACAGGGTCATTTATCCAACTTTAATCCTAGTAGCCCGTTATCATTAGAAAGAACATACTCTCAAAAGCATTACTTTCAAAGGGTGTAGCTTGACTATTAGTCGAAAATTTTGTATCTTTAAAAAAAAAGGAGAAAAACCATGAAAAATACCAAAGCTACCTATGTCTTGTTGATATTTGGCTTGGGGTTTAGTTTGAGTTTCAGTGCCTGTAGTTCACACGTCTACACTAGTGTCGGTGGAGAAGAGTACGATGACGCTTACTTTATGACCAAGGACACGCCGCGCTCACTCAACCAACGAGCTTTAAATACCAATAGCCGCCAAAATGCGAATTATGCCATCGAGAATGAGGTATATTATGACGAATTTGGCAATCCGCTTTACAGCGCCGATCCAATCTCTATGCCTTACGAAACGTCAAGGTTTGCCATTCGTATGGACAACATGCAGGAGCGCATGGGTGTCATCGTGATGGACGAGATGGCCATTGCAGACCAAAACAATGTCTTCGTTGACCCCAATATGATGCGCTACAACGACAACTTTGCAGCCGCCAATAGCACCTTCATGCACCAACAAAACCTGCGCCGTGCTTGGGCAGGTGGTATGCACATGGGCGTAGGTTTAGGAATGAACGCTATGTGGGGAATGAATACAGGCTTCTACAACCCAATGTGGGGAATGAACCCTTATTATTATGATCCGTTTTTTGACCCCTATATGGGGATGGGCTTCCGCAATCCTTATATGGGCTTTGGGTATGGCTTCCATAACCCCTTTGGGTTTTATGGCAGCCCTTACCGCAGAACCTACCACAGAACAACTTTCTACAACCCTAACCGCCAAAACGCCGGCGTATTGGCTAGCCAAGAAACACAGATCAAAACGCGTACTTACTCCCCACGCAACAGCAACAACTACAACAATAATAACCGTAACACCACCCGAGGGTATTATCAACAAAACAATACCACCACACAACAAAACCGCCAACGTTACAATACCAGTACTAACCAAAATAACATTGGCCGTACTTCTAGCTCGCAGTTTCGTACCAATACCAATGCTACGCAGCAAAATTACTCGAACCCCACACGCTCTAGCAACTTTGGGAATACCAATACTAACCGCAACTATAACAGCGGCAGTACTTACCAACAACGCACCAATACCAACATGAACCGGACAATCTCCCCACGCGGAGGTAGAGGCGGGCGCTAATGCCTAAAGGCTGATATTTTTATATGCCATCTCTGATTCAGAGATGGCTTTTTTGTGGATTCATTACAAGGTAAGGCAGTTGATTCAAATGATGTGCATTATATTTGTAGCATATTTCAAAAAAGTGTGTTGTTGATGAAACGTTGTTGCATATTCATAGTTATAGCAGTACTCTGTACTAGCTTTTTAACCCCCTTAAGCGCGCAAAATACCCTTAGAGATAGTTTGTATGCAGTCTTGACGCAACCTAATCTGACGGATACCTCTCGCGCCCTCGTGTTGGCAGATTTGGCCATCGCGCTGCGCAACATCAATGCAGATAGTAGCAAAAGCTGTGCAGAGGAGGTGTTGAAAATTTCGAAAAAATACAATTTTACCAAAGGAGAAGGACGTGCCTATCAGGCGCTGGGTATCTATCACTATATCCGGGGGGAATACGAAACCGCGCTTGGCTTTTACCAAAAAGCACAAAAATGTTATCAAACAGCCAACTACCTCTCCGGCGTGGCTTGGTCTTATACCAATATAGGTTCTGTATACCGCAACTTTGGCAACTATGACAAAGCCCTGAGCGCTTATGAAGAGAGCCTCACAATATTCGAACAAATCCAAGAGTTGCCCGGTATGGGCTGGGCTTATGGCAATATCAGTCTGATACATAGCTCCCAGAATAACTACGAACAGGCAGAGCAGTATGCCCAGAAAAGCCTGAAAGTACGTCAAAAACACGGCTATTTACCTGATATTGCTCAAGCATATAACCACGTTGCTGACATTGCCCAGAAGCAACGCCGCTATCAAGAGGCGGCACAAAGCTACCAGCAGGCCATTGCGCTTTACGAACGCGTAGACGACAAGGTCAACGCCTCTAAGGCTTATCGTACACTTGGCTTGATGAGCCTGAGCTTGGAGCAAGATAGCGCCGCCCAAGCCCAACTAGAACAATCGCTGGCCTTGGGTGAAAAGATGAACAGTGCTATCCTCATTTGCGAAGCGCAAACAGCACTGGCACAGTATTATCTGAAGAAAAACGAGAAGAACAAAGCCCTACAAATGGCTGAAAAGGCCCTGACAACCGCCCAAAAAATAGGACAGAGGGAAGCCCTAAGCGCTGCGGCCTATACCCATAGCCAAGTCGCCTTTGCGCTACGCGACTTTGAAAAGGCTTACCAAAGCCTCGCACTCTATAAAACTACCGAAGATAGCCTGCGCCAAGAACAGTTCAAAAAACAAGCCCTACAGCAAGATTTTCAGTACCAACTCAAACTCCAAACCGCCGAAGAAGAACGCAAGCGGCTCTTACTTGAAAATCAAGTGCAACGCCAAAAATATTGGCTCTATGGTGTTGTAGGAGGCTTTTTGAGTATCTTATTGCTCACAAGCTTGGCTTTCAGAGCCTACCGACAGAAGCAAAAAGACAACCAACTACTGGCCATACAACAACAAGAAATTGTCGCCCAAAATGAGGAGCTTCGCCAAAATCAAGAAGAGCTGATGTTGCTCAATGAAGGGCTGAATGAACAAAAAAACACTCTAGAACTAGTCTATACCCAACTCAAAAACACTACCGGAGAGCTTGGAAAAAGTATCCGCTATGCTTCTCGAATGCAAGACCTTATCTTGGCCGAGCGCCAAGCTTTGGAGGAGTTCTTTGGAGAAGTTTTCTTGATATATAAGCCTCGCAATATCGTTTCGGGGGATTTTTATTGGTTTCACCAATTTGACCAAAACCGCGCTATCTTGGCCGTAGCTGACTGTACCGGGCACGGTGTCCCCGGGGCTTTTATGAGTATGTTGGGCGCGTCTTTGCTCTACCAAGAAGTGGCTATGGGGGGTAACTCAGCCCCCGAGCAAATCCTACAACATTTGCACAAAGGTATCCAGAATATCCTCAAACAACATTTGGGGCATAATAATGACGGGATGGACATCAGCATTGGCTTGTTTGAAAAGCAAGCTGACGGTGCCATGCAACTGACCTTTGCCGGCGCTAAAACACAGATTTATTACCAACAAGACAAAGCCTTGGAGCGCTTGCAAGGAGACAAAACATTCATTGGCGGCCCACAACAACTCGAAAAACACTTCCAAGCACATAGTGTCTTGCTTCAACCTCAGACGATGGTCTATTTCTTCAGTGATGGACTGATAGACCAAAACAATCACAAACGTAAACGTCTAGGTATCAAGCGGTTTGAAGAAACTTTGACCACACATTTACACGAACCAGCCAACGTACAGAAGAATGCGCTTGATGCTGCGCTCAACGACCACCAAGGCCAAGAAGAACAACGAGACGACATCACGGTGTTGGGGCTGAGGGTATAAACATCCAAAGCCGCTATTGCCTTCGTTTTTTTGGTATCTTTGCTGCTTAGGCCAACGCTATTGTCATGAATATAGCCCTTCGTATCGCCCGGCGGTATTTTTTATCAGGAAAAAAAACCAGATTTATCAATATCATCTCCATGCTTTCGATGTTGGGAGTAGCTATCGGTACTACTGCCCTCATCATTGTATTGTCGGTATTTAATGGTCTAGAAGACCTCATCAGAAACCTACATCAAACCATCAACCCCGAGCTAAAAGTAAGCCTCCAAACAGGCAAGAGCTTTGAAGTCTCCGAGGAATGGCTGGCAGCTGTTCGGAAAATAGAGGGGGTGGCGCTGGTAGTAGAAGCCATTGAGGACAACGCCGTCTTGAAGTACCGCGATGGGCAGATGGTGGTACATGTCAAAGGAGTAAGCAGCAACTATCCACAAAGCCTCCCCGGGCTAGACTCTATCATGAAAGCCGGTCGGTTTGAGCTACAGCAGGGCCAAAACGCTACTGCCGTCCTCGGCCAAACAGTAGCTTATACCATTTCATTGGCCCTACACAATGAGTTTGATATGTTGGAACTTTGGTATCCTAAGCGGCTCAAAACCATCAACCTGGGCAGCCTCAGCGCCGAGGCCAATTTCAACCGTGTATTTGTAAAGCCGGCGGGCATTTTTTCTTTGGAGCAACAATACGACGCCAGCTATGTGTTCGTGCCTCTTAGCGTAGCCGAAACACTCCTAGACTATTCCGGGCGGCGTACCGCGCTCGAAATCAAGACCAGCCCCGGGGTGAGTATCTCCAAAGTAAAACGAGCACTACAGCGCTTCTTGGGCGATGATTTTCTGGTACAAAATAGCGATGAGCAGCAAGCCGGGCTTTTGCGCGCCCTGCGTATCGAAAAGTTTTTTGTCTACCTGACGCTTTCTTTTATCTTGGCGGTGGCTTCGTTCAATATCTTTTTCTCACTAATGATGTTGGCCATCGAAAAAAAACGCGACATTGCAATCCTCTATGCTCTTGGCGCAGAACAACGCTTGGTAAAGCGGGTTTTTTTGTGGGAAGGAGCAATGATTGCTTTTTCAGGAGCCTTGATAGGCCTGAGCTTGGGCGTGTTGATTGTATTGTTACAGCAACGGTATAGTTTTGTTGGCATGGGTACAACCACTACGGTTGTCTCGGCTTACCCCGTTGTATTACAATTCAGCGATATCTGTTATACAGCCATTACGATGGCCGTCATTACAGTGGCAGCCGCTATTTTCCCGGCCATCAAGGCAGGCCAAGTGGATGTAAAAGAGGAGTTGTAAAATATATGGCTCTTCGGTCTAACCTCATAAGGTCTGATGCGTACTGCTATATAGACAACGTTATTTTACACCCTTTATCACCTCCTTATGGATTACCTATTTCAAAATGATTATTGCCGAATCTACACCCCCAAGCCAGACCTGCCCGAGGTATTGCATATCGCCTGGGTGGGCTATTGGGAGGTAAACGAAGGTTTGGTAGCAGCGCTCAATGCTTCCCTAGATATTATTGCCGCACGCAAAATCAAAGTACTGATTTCGGATTGTCGTGAGCTAGATGTTTTGACAGATGAGCTCTCTAATCACCTACAAACACAATGGTATCCTCAAGCCCAAGAGCGGGGGCTGCTGTTAGAGCTATATCTCGATTCCGAAGACTTTGTGGGGCAAATATCGTTGGAGATGCTCTTCAGCGATGTAGCCAATAGTGCACAACTACAAACCCTGGCGGTCGACAACCTCACACACGCCTTTGAGTTTGCCGCAACGTATCTGAGCACACGCAAGACCTAAGTTTCATCACAGTTATCCACAGACTTGTTCACACACCCCGTTGAGCCGCTGTGGATAACTACGTCTTTTTGGTGGATAAGTAGATTTCCCATTATTAAAAAATCTTTACTTCTCTAAGCATTTGAGCAAATTTTTTGTCAAATTTTTTCGTGAAAATACTTGCTTTCCTAGTGTTAGCGCGTTTCGTTGTGCTTCAATCAACAGGGTTGTATCGGCCAAAAAAGGAGCTAATTGTTGATAAAGTGCGACTTCATCTAAAGGATTTATATAGATTCCACAATGGTATTTTTCTACTAAATCTTGTAGCCATCCTTCTACATTGACAATACACAACTTGCCGGCAGCCAAGCCATCAAAAAACTTATTGGGACTAGTGGTTTGTAAAATAGGATGTGGTGCAAATGAAACCATTATTGCCTGAACTTGAGCCATCATTTCTCGGATTTCAAACTTGTTTGATTTAGGTATAAACTCCACATTTTCAAGCATTAATCTCTTGGATAATGCCATTAATGCCTCTTTTTCTTTGCCTTCGCCTACCAAAAAAAAACGTACTTGTTGCCCACACTGCGCCTGACAATAAGCTATTTGCTTCAAGTAATACTTTAAGCCGTTGGCCGGCCCCATAGCACCAAAATACCCCACTAGTAACGGGTTTTCTGAATTGTATTTTTCAAATATTCTGGGGGGCTTATAAGCTGATGCAAAAAAATCAATATCAGCCATATTGGGCACGAAATGCAACTTTTCCTGAGGAATCCCTTGTTGCGCTAGGGCTTTTGTTACTTCAGGGGAAAGTGTGATAATATTTTGAGCATTTTGATAGAGTAGTTTTTCCACTCTTTTGAGCAAAGTTATCCACAAGCGCTTGTTGATAACTCCCAATTGGATGGGTACTTCGGGCCACCAGTCCCTTAATTCGATACTATAAGCCAAACCCCTGAACTGCTTGATTAGTAAGGCAGTTACCCCTACACTCAAGGGGGTAGAGCTGGCCCAGCAATGCTCAAATCGGGGCAGACGCATAGCCAAGGCAAAACTTTGCCACATAAACCGTGCAAAAGCCCATATACGCGCCCATTTGCCCAAATGATTGGCATAGTAAATAGGTAGATAATGTACCTCTATTCCCTCTATGAAGCGCTGTTCGTAGCGGGGTTTGTTGTGGCTGGTAATCATCACCACCTCCCACCCGCGAGCTACCATCTCTTGGGCAACATAATAGGAGCGGGTAGCGCCGCCATCGGCATATGTCTTGAAATATTGATGTAGATAGAGTATTCTCATCCGAAACGTTGTTGAATCCAAACCGCCAGCAAAGCTACCGACAATAACTCTGTCGAAAAATCGGCCTGGCCTCTCTGATGTGCCTGCCATTGTTGGGCTACAGCTCCATAAGGGACATATTTGAAAATGGCTGCCTGTGGGTTGTCAAAATACTGTTTCCAAAACAAAGGGGCTTGCCGCATATATTGGCCTATTGGCAGTCCAAACCCTTGTTTGGGGCGCTGGCCGATGGATGTGCCTAGGGAACTAGAAAGTTGGATAAGTGCTTGTTTGAGCGGCCATTTTGCAGGGTTTTGGCATAAGTATCGATTAGACAAGCACTGTGCCCATTCCGTAAAAGCTGTATCGAGGTAGGGCATTCGAAGCTCTACACTGTGGCGCATAGCCATCTGATCATTCAGCCGTAGGATATCATAGGGCAGGTAGTGTTGTTGTTCCATTTGCAAAAAACCCTTCAAATCAAACCTTTGAGGCTCAGGTGTTAAAGTATTTGTTGAATAGACTAAAGGGCTACTGAGCGCACACAAGGTTTGCATCGTATAGACTGGGTTGGCTTGTAGCCCCAGTGCCTGCCTACGAGCGCGGGAGTATTGTTGCCACCGCCGGGGCAAGACCTTACGCGCCACCGCTGCAGCCCAATGACTCCAAGGCTTCCATTGGTGGTATTGTGCATACCACTGATGACGGCGATACCCCCCCAGTAGCTCATCTGCCCCTGCCCCCGACCAAAGGACATACACCCCTTGGCGGGCGGCAGTCTCGGCTATCCAATAGGTGCTGAAGGCTGCAATGTCGGCAATGGGGCTATCGGTGTGGCCGATGATAGCTTCAAAAGAAGCTTCGAGGGCTTTGGCCGAAGCCCGAACCTCTACCAAAGGCATCCGGCAGGCTCGGGCGATGACAGTCGCATAGCGGAAATCGTCAGAGAGTTGTTGGCTATCCGTGATTTGGAGGCTAAAGGCCAGCATACCGCCAGATGGCCGTACTTGGGCTACTGACAAGGCCAGCAACGAAGAATCTACTCCTCCGCTGAGCATCAAACCCGTAGGCACTGCTGCCGGCAGGTGTCGCAAGACAGCCTCTTGCAAAGGCATTGGCGCAGGGTGGTCTGTTTCGGAGGCGCATTGGCTGCCGTGATTTAGCGCCTCAAAGCGCTGCTCGAAAAGCGAGAAATAAGCTGCTCCCTGCCAAGCGTAGACACCTTGGTAGAATGTCTGAGGGTGTGGGGCGTAGCGATATTGCAAATAATGGGGAATGGCGGCCTCATTGAGCTGGCGGGGCATTAAGCCCGAAGCCAACAAACTTTGTATTTCAGACGAAAAGAGCAGGTGTGTAGGGGTTTGGGCATAATACAATGGCTTCATCTGCCAAGGGTCTTGGGCTATGAGTAGCCGCTGCGTTTGTCGGTCATAGTAGATGAGGGCATACATCCCTGCGAGGCTTTCTAGGCCTTTGGCACCCTTATGAGCCAAATGATAGAGCAAGGTTTCGGCATCGCTTTGGCTTTGCCAATCTCTTGGCGGCAAAGCTTGACGCAGTTGGTGGTGGTTGTAGATTTGTCCGTTGAACGCCAACACATAGCGACCATCATCACTTTGGATAGGCTGCCGATTGAATGGGTGAATATCGGCTATTTGTAAAAGATTATGCCCTAGCGCTATTGGTAGAGGCTCCGATGTTGCCCACTGTCCTTGTCCGTCCTTGCCTCTATGTTGAGCGGCATCCAACATCAGCGCTAAGGCCTTATCAAGCCCCTGAGCCGTCGAGACGGCCTTAGTTTGGACAATCAGGTGTATGCCACACATACCACAACAAACAAAAAGCGGGGGCTATACAAGCTTATTTTCGATGGCAAACTTGACCAACTCGGCCGTATTTTTAGCGTCCGATTTTTTGAGCAGGCTGGTACGGTGTGTGTCTACGGTTTTGATACTGATGAAGAGCTTATCTGAAATTTCACGGTTACTATAGCCCTCGGTGATGAGTTTGAGGATTTCTTTCTCGCGTGGTGTAAAGGCCGCCGCACCGGAATTGCCAGTACGCTTGTTGACCATATTGTTGATGATGATTTGCGAAACAGCCTGCGAAAAATACTTCTCGCCTTTGTAGACCTTCAGGATACCCTCTATGAGTTCTTTTTTGAGGATGCTTTTGTGTAGGTAGCCATCTGTATTGACTTCTAGCGCCCTCAAGACAAAATACTCCTCGTTGTGTGAGCTCAGGATAATGACCTTGATGTTGGGGTATTTTTTTTTGATTTTGGCAATGAGTTCTATGCCGTCAGTATCTGCTAGGGTAATGTCACAGAGAATGACATCGGGGATGTGGTTGGTCAGGATATGGAGCGCATCTTCGGCATTATCACACTCTTCTGTAACATACATTCCTTCGTGTTGGGAGATGATGCCTTTTACGCCTTCACGCACGATGCCGTGGTCTTCTATCAGTAGAATTTTGATAACTTGGTTCATAGATGCAAGCGGTGGTTTAGTGCGGGAATTTTTGACACAAATTACAAAAATTACGCCCAAATGACAATTTAGGTTGGGTATATTTAGGCCGAATACCTTATTTTTTCGGTATAATGCATCAGGTATTCGGCAGGTTGTACCTACCTCACCGGGAGTGTCGAACCCTGTTGGGGGGATACTCCCAGAGAGAGGCTTTTCAGTTTAGGCTGCCAATTCGGGCATTAGCTTGCTCAAGATTTGTTGGGCGGCAACAGCGATAATCGTACCGGGGCCGAATACGCCTGCCACACCTGCCTCATACAAGAAGGCATAATCTTTTGGCGGAATTACGCCTCCGGCAATGACCAGAATATCTTCGCGGCCATACTGGCGCAAGGCATCGATGAGTTGTGGGATGAGGGTCTTGTGTCCGGCGGCCAAACTGGATACACCCACTACGTGTACGTCATTTTCGATGGCTTGTCGGGCGACTTCCTCAGGTGTTTGAAAGAGCGCCCCCATATCTACGTCGAAGCCTAGGTCGGCAAAGCTAGTGGCGATGACCTTTGCGCCACGGTCGTGGCCGTCTTGTCCCATTTTGGCCACCAGGATACGTGGGCGCCGGCCCTCGTGTTGGGCAAATTTATCAGCCATTTGTTGGGCTAGGGCAAAGTTTTCGTCGTCTGAAACCTCTTGTGAGTATACTCCCGACACGGTGCGGATAAGGGCTTTGTGGCGGCCAAAGACTTGTTCCATAGCAGACGAGATTTCGCCCAAGGTAGCCCGCACACGGGCGGCCTCTACGGCTAGGGCGAGCAAGTTGCCGCTGCCATTTTCGGCTGCTTGGCGGATGGCATCAAGGGCCTTAGTTACGGCTTCGGGGTTGCGATTGGCTTTAAGGCTTTCGAGTCTGGCCAATTGGCTTTGCCGCACAACGGTGTTGTCTACCTCTAGAAGCTCGATGTCGGTTGCTTCGGGCGATAAAAACTTATTCACCCCTACAATCACATCTTTTTGGGCATCAATGCGGGCTTGTTTGCGTGCAGCGGCCTCTTCAATACGCATTTTGGGCAGGCCGGTTTCAATGGCCTTGGCCATTCCTCCGAGGCTCTCTACCTCTTCTATCAGCTCCCAAGCGCGTTGGGCGAGGTCGTGGGTGAGCTTCTCAACATAATAAGAGCCTCCCCAAGGGTCTACAACCGCCGTAATACCGGTTTCGAGCTGGAGGAAAAGCTGGGTATTGCGCGCAATACGGGCCGAAAAATCGGTGGGCAGGGCAATGGCCTCATCAAGAGAGTTGGTATGGAGTGATTGGGTATGGCCCAAAGCTGCAGCCATCGCTTCGATACACGTACGCGCTACATTGTTGAAGGGATCTTGTTCGGTAAGGCTGTAGCCTGAGGTCTGGCAGTGGGTACGCAAAGCCATCGACTTTGATTTTTTGGGGTTGAATTGCTGCACAATTTTGGCCCATAGCAACCTACCAGCACGCATCTTGGCAATTTCCATAAAGTGGTTCATCCCAATAGCCCAGAAGAAAGACAACCTTGGCGCAAAATCATCGATGGCCAGCCCAGCTTTGAGGCCGGTGCGGATATAGTCGAGGCCGTCGGCGAGGGTATAGGCCAGCTCTATGTCTGCTGGTGCGCCAGCTTCTTGCATATGGTAGCCGCTGATACTGATAGAGTTGAACTTGGGCATATGCTGTGCTGTGTAGGCAAAAATATCGGCAATGATACGCATCGAAGGCTCAGGGGGGTAGATATAGGTATTGCGTACCATAAACTCCTTGAGGATGTCGTTTTGGATTGTGCCGGTTAGCTTTTCGGCGCTTACACCCTGCTCTTCGGCAGCGACAATGTAGAAGGCCATCACCGGAATCACAGCGCCGTTCATCGTCATAGAAACAGACATTTCATCGAGCGGGATACCGTCAAAGAGGATTTTCATATCCTCTACGGAGTCAATAGCTACCCCGGCCTTGCCTACATCGCCCACAACACGAGGGTGATCAGAATCATAACCTCGGTGGGTGGCCAAGTCAAAAGCAACAGAAAGCCCCTTTTGCCCGGCGGCCAAATTGCGTCTATAAAAGGCATTGGACTCCTCTGCCGTCGAAAAACCAGCATATTGGCGGATAGTCCAAGGGCGCTGGGTATACATCGTGGCATAGGGGCCGCGCAAATAGGGTGGTAGCCCCGCACCAAAGCCGAGGTGATGTACCTCTTGCAGGTCTTGGGCGGTGTAAAAAGGCTTTAACTCAATTTTTTCGGCTGTTTTCCAAGCTTTTGCGCCTGTGCTGGGAGAGGTATCCGCCGTTGATGGGTGGAGGCGGGTATAGGCAATTTGGGTAAAATCGGGCTTCATGGGGCAAGCAATGTTTTGAGATAGAGTTACTTGGCCGTCAACAACGGTAGGGTTGAATCGCCGTGCTTTATTGGCTGACTTGTAAAGTTACAAAATTACACCAAGATTTATTTGATTTAAAGAGTTTGCCATCGGTGATTTTCTTGATGTTTTTAGGACTCTTATATATTTCCGGTACAGGTTATGTAGCATGGCCTTGAAGCTGCCATTTTTGGCAGAGGTTGTGTAGCATTGTTTTTAGGTGGCCGTATTTTGATATATGGTACATTATTGCTAGGGCTATAAACCACTGCACTGGATATTCTGACTTTCGTCCTTGTTGTGCTCAATTTTGCCCTTGTTCTTGACGCATATGTGGCCGCAAGGAGCGTAAGTAAGCGCAACTTTGCAGGACAAGTTCCTATCTGCTTTTGGGGACACAGGCACAGGCGGAGCATACAAGCCCTACGGGGCTGATTAATGGGGTAGCTTTTTTGGAACGCCCCCTAAAAGCCTAGGCAGCAGGGGGTAATCACCCGAAAATTTGGAAAAAAAATCTTATTAGCCCGTAATTGTCAAAAAAAAACATGATTTTTGCTCGTATAGTAGCTCTACTCTTATGACAACAGTTGTGTTTGGGCGTGTGCTGTTCACGCGGTTTTTGTTCCAGAAATATCTTTTGGGCATTGGCTTAGCCTTGCTTTGCAGTGCTTGTTTTAGCCCTAAAGCTGCCTTGCGGCACATTCCGCAAGAAACACCCTTGGTTGTCAAAACCAACCTGCTGGGGGTAGCAGTAAAATTAGCCCCTTACCAAGACTTTTTTGCGGAGGAGATGAAGGACTTGCTCCCTCCGGCCTTCAACGATAGCATCCAAAACACCAAATTGCTCAAAAGGGTAAAACGCTCTGGGGTCAACCTGATGCGGATGTATACCCACGGTACTATCTTCAATGAAGAAAGCAACTACTTGGTTATGACTGCGCCCCTGCTGCGTGCCAAGCGCTTTCAGCGGGTGATGGAACACCTGTTGGACTCTGGTCGCATCCAAAAAACTGAAACCTCGCGCTATCAGTATACTTTTCACGAGCGGATGGCCCTGACTTGGGACAAGCGCGTGGTGATGCTTTGTTATATGCCTCACCCCACTCCTTCGGTACAGCCTCTTGCCCTGCTCGACAGTCTTTTTGCGCGTCCTGCGCAGACTTCTGTCTGGGATAAACACCGGAACTTCCGCCAAGCCAACCGGCAGTGGTCGGAGTCGATGTTATGGCTTAACATGGGGGCATTACGCCAAACGCCGTTTATGCAAAACCTGATAGGGGATCGGGTATGGATGCAGACCCTGCCGTTTGAAGACAACTACCTGCGGGCTTCCCTAAAGTTTGGCGAAAGCAGTATCCAGATGGATGTCCGCTATACTTTACCAGACTCTGTGGCGCGGCGCTATCGCCGTTTTCTCAAAAAATCTTTAGATCCCAGTCTAGTTGACAATGCCCCCATACAAGACCCCGCGCTCGTAGGTGCTATAGGAGTCAATATGAAAGACCTGCCCCATTGGCTCAAACAACGCAATTTTTATGAGGCTATCAACAATGTAGCAGCCTTCGTTGACCTCGAAGGTACAGACTTGTTACAAATGATGCGGGGTGACCTAGCCTTTTTTGTCAAAGATATACACCGGGTATACGAAAATGGCAAGGAACGCCTCAAACTAGATTATGCCCTTGGCCTTGGAGTACAAAACCAAGAAACGCTCAACAACCTCTTTACGCTGCTCAAAGAAAGCGGGCTGCTAGTAGAGAAAAACGGGCTATACACCTTCTTTGAGGAGTATTTCCTCATCGAAGAAGGAAACATCCTTTATCTGACCAATAGCGAAAACATACACAGAGACTTTGTGGGTAATGAAGCCTTACAGCAAAAAAATATTACTGCTCTAGCCCAAACACATAGCCTGATGCTTTTTGCTGACGAAAGCCTTAACTCACACTTGAGCAGACCACGCTACGCCAGCCTAGAAGGTAGCAATGCCCCCCAACAAGGGCTGCGGCTGCCCATCAAAGAAGTAGACTTGTTTATGCGCAATATCAGCCAGAAACACGTCGCAGGGATGGCGCAAATCAAACTTACGAGCATCGAAAATGCGCTCATTACACTTTACAAAGGAATCAAACCAATACTCTTGGGAGCACTTCACGAATAAACTGCGAAATTTAGCCCGACCAGTGCTATTTTCCCGCCATTGGTTGTATCTTTGGATGGCCTATGTGATTGATAATAAGCATATCATCATCCCATATTTTAGGCCGCCGCTTCGTGTTTTAATGGCCTTGTGCCTTCCTGATACTTCTTCAACTAGATTTTGGACTTTAGAATACTAACACCTAAAATCAATACAAACATACACTATGCGATTGTACTACCCCACAAGACCATTACATTCTCTTTTTCTTGGATTTTGCCTCAGCCTGATGTTATGGAGCTGTGGCAAATCTGTACAACACGAACGCTATATTCCCAAAAATGCTTCTTTTGTCTTGAGCATAGACCTCAAGCAGCTCAGCAGCAAAGCGCCCGAACAGTGGGCAGCGCTTTTTGACAAACCCGCCAAAGAGTTGTTTGTGGCCTTGGGAGGCAAGGCAGACTTCTTGCTAGGCGCACAAATGCAGACCGCAGGCATCGATACCAAAATGCCAGTTTATTTCTTCTCGGCTCCCGAAGAAGGCGTACAACAGCGCAAAGACGAATACTTGGCTATGACCTGGATTATCAACGATGAGGCGGCCTTTGAACAATACATCCAACAAATCCACAATGGCAAAACTGTACGCTCACAAGACGGTGTGCGCTACCTCATGCTCGGAGAAAATACCATCTTGACTTGGGCCAATCAGTTTGCGATTCTGTGTCAGTTTGCCAACCCTATTGAGCAGGCCAAGCTCTTGCGCCATGTCTTGCGGATGCGCGATTTGCCCGAAAAAGAATCGCTAAGTGCCCAAAATGTTTCGTTTCAAAACTTGCGCTCCAAGCCTGCTGATGCCTCGGTATGGGTGCATTTGGGCCGCCTCAATAGGGATGTCAACCGCTTGACTCCAGGAACCCTGCCATTGTCGTTTGACCTGAATGAGTGCTATTTCTCGGCCAGTATCAAGCTCGAAGCCTCCCAAATAAGCGCTGAAACTAAGCTGACCCTCAGCCCCAAGATGGAGCGCTATAGCAAGATATTTGACAGTCAAGTAGATCCGCAGCTGGTCTTGCAGCTTCCCGGCGCTGGGCAGTCTTTGCTCTTGGCCAGTACTAGTTTGCGCTTAGAAGAAATCTATACCACGGTCAACGATCTCTTTGGAAACTTTATCAACAAACAGCTGCAATCCTCCACAGGCCTAGGATTGAAGGACTTCTTCGATACCTTTTCGGGCAATGTGGCCATATCGCTGCGTGATATTACACTCACCGACTATACCACCGAAAGCCTTAACCTCGTTACTGGAGAGCCCGAGATTCAAATCAGCTCACAGATTGATTATCAATATATGATAGGGCTGTCTGTAAAGAATAAAAAAAATCTCAAAACCTTGCTCCAAATGCTTAGCGAAGGAGCAACCCCCTTTATCCGCAAGATAGAGAGCTGCTACATGCGTGATATGGGTGATGGGCAAGTGCTTTATATCATCGAAACACCCCAACACCTTTTGTTGACATTTACGCCCACACTCAAAGATGAAGTCCTGCGGAAGTTGGCTCCCGGCAATGTAGCCGAGGGCTTTGGCCAACAACATTGGCTAATGGCGCAAATGGACTTACGCCCCGAAGCCCTAAGTCGGCTGCCGAGTGAGTTGGGAGAAGATCTGCCTTGGTTGCGTAGTTTCCAACGCAAAGAAGCTCCCTTTGCCTTGCAAAACCTAGAATATAACCTACAACCTGCTAAAGGCAACATAGCCGAAGGGCAGATGCGCTTAAAACTCAATAAAGAAGGACTGAGTATGGTAGACTTGCTGCGCCTCTTTTTAGACATGATACCGACTTCGGAAGCCTCCTAACTGCTTATGGATATTATTATCAGAAACTTACTGCCCGCACCATTAGAGGGTAGCTATGACCCTGAGTCGCAAATATGGAATCAGCCCGAGCGGCGCTTTGTCAAAGGGCAGAAATACCTCTTACAAGCACCTTCGGGCAGGGGCAAATCGTCCTTTATACATACGCTATATGGTATCCGGCAAGATTATGAAGGGCAGGTGTTCTTGGCTGAGCAAAATATCCAGCGGCTCTCCTCAAAACAGTGGGCCGACTATCGACAGCGTCACCTTAGCATTGTTTTTCAAGATTTACGGCTTTTTCTGGAGTTGAATGCTTTTGATAATATCCGCGTCAAATCACAACTGACCCAATACCGCTCCGATACACAAATCAAACAGATGGCCGAACAACTCGGCATAGCTCCCCTGCTCAACAAGCAAGTAAAACTGCTTTCTTATGGCGAGCGCCAGCGGGTCGCCATCATCAGGGCGCTATGCCAGCCTTTTGAATGGCTGTTGATGGATGAGCCTTTCAGCCACCTAGATGAAGACAATATCACCAAGGCCATCACGCTGATTGACCAAGTTTGCAACGAACAACAGGCCGGCTTCATCAGTACCTCCTTAGGTGCTACATACCAACTCCCCCTCGACCACCAAATCAGACTCTAAAAGCAGCTTTTTTATTATTTGGCTATGCACGTACTACTACGCAAAATTTTTATACACTCCGGCAATCGCTGGCAACTGCTTCTGGCTGGGTTTGGCTTTGCGGTAGGTTTCTGGCTGATGCTCTCCTCATTGCAGGTATATATTCAGGTTCAGAAACTGATGACCCCTCCCGAAAATGCTCCGCAAGATGTGATTTTGAGCAAAAAAATCTCACTGGGCGATGTGTTGGCCGATGCCAAAGCCGGCTTTGGTGAAGGTGACATCCGCCAACTACAAGCCCAACCTTTTGTAGAGCAGAGTGTCCCGTTTTTGTCAAGCCAATTTGAAATCTGGGCCTACGCCGACGGTAGCATCCCCTTTGCGACCGAAATGTTTTTTGAGGCCATCCCTGATGCCTTTCTCGATACCATCCCCGACGGGTGGCGCTGGTCGCCTGGCAACAATTTTGTGCCCATTATCCTCTCTCGTGACTTCCTAAACCTCTACAATTTTGGCTATGCTCCCAGCAAAGGGTTGCCCAAGCTCCCTGCCAGTATGGTCGGGATTTTGCGCTTCAAGCTCAAAATCAGCGGTAGAGGCGGCTCTGAAGTTCTGCGGGGCAAGGTAGTAGGTTTTAGCGAACGTATCCCGACCATCCTCGTGCCCGAAGAGTTTTTACACTGGGCCAATGACAAGTATGGCACCAAGGCCAGCCCCCCACCCACACGCCTTATGACCCGGCTCAAAGCCGGAACCCAAGCCCAAGCCCAACAATATTTTGATATGGCCGACATAGAGGTCAATCAAGAAACCATGCGCCTACGCTACTTGGCCGACCTAGGAGGGGTCATTACGGGCCTCATTGGTGTGCTCGGAGCTGCTTTTCTGCTCCTGACAGTGATGTTGTTTATGATGAACTTCAGGCTCATTTTGGCCGAAGCCAAACAAGAAGTGGATTTATTATTGTACTTAGGCTACAGACACACACATCTTGCACAACATTTGATGTATTATTTTAGCATTTTCCTACTTATCATTACCTTTGTAGTAGTGGGTGGTGGGCTTTATTGGTTTGTCAAACAGTTGTACCACTACCTCAACACACAAACCGGCATTCAAGTAAACCCCTCTATAGAGCCGCTGGTCTTGTTGGTAGGGGGAATTACTATAGTGGTGATATTGTTGATAAACTATCTTGCCACACTACGACTATTACAGCGAAGTCGCTGAACCTTTAAAAAAACGCCTCTATGAGTACTATCATCACTTATAAGCCCAACGAACACCTCACCCACGTGCGGGAATTACGGCAACAGGTAGCCGCCAATCCCTTTTTCTTTATCTATGAGGGTGAGATTACCCATACTATCATGTTGGCAGCCCGCAAAATCGTAGAGAGCTACCTCAAACAAAAAGAAGAGAAAATCTTATACCGCAAACGCTGTGTACACCTCATTGTCGAATGTGTGCAGAATACCATCAAACACAGCAACCATATTCCCACACCCGAGAATCTCGACCGTAAACACCTGCCCCTGATTATGTTTGGCCAAGAAGATGACCAATACACCATCGTATCGGGGAATCTAATCAAGGCAGATAATGTGGCCTTGTTAGCCAATTATTTGGACTACCTCAACGGCCTCAGCGAAGAACGCCTGATGATGTATTACCGGCGTGCTATCAAATCTGTAATGGATTGGGGGCGCAAAGGCAAGATGGGCTTTATCGAAATGGTGCTCAAATCAGGCAATACAATCCAATATGACTTTGCCCCCGTAGGCGAAGACTTGGCCTATTTTACTTACATGCTCACCATCAACCGCCATCTGCTCTTAGAAGGCAATGACGACGAAAATGCCGATACAGACGAAACTCCAAGCCCCGAAATAGACGTATAAAACGGCTGCTTTCTGAGGATTGTGGCAACATAATGAAACATCATTGCTCCGAAAATAGTATATTTATATCATACTACTAAGCGTTTATCACCCACCTACAAACAGATATAAACCTATGGTATTTGGTTGGTTCAAAAAGAAAAAAGAAGAAAAGCGCGAATATATAGACCCCACAGAGGTCAATATTACTATGTTGCGCAAAGGCGCTTTCGTTGATTATGATCTCAAAACTTGGCAGGTAACAGCCTGTTATGAGTATGATTGGGGCAATGAATACTTTTCTCATGAGTTTCAACTCAAGTCTGGAAAAGATACAATATACCTACACATCGAAGATGACGATGAGCTAGAGTGTACTATTGTCCGCAAAATCAGCCCTCGTGCTATTCAAGACGATGCCGTTGACTACATCCGCAAACACGATAATGGGCCTATGGAGGTCATCTATGAAGGCACAAAGTATTACCGCGAAAGCGAGCAAGTAGGCTATTTTGCCAACCTTGGTGCCACTAACTGGGAGGAGTTCATCTCTTGGTCTTATTATGACGACTCTGGCAAGAAAGTACTCGAAATAGAGCGCTGGGATGAAGAAGAGTTTGAAGCCTCTGCTGGGATTGTCGTAGGTGAGTTTGAGTTTATGAACATCATCTTGCCCTAGACCTCAGGGTTCTAATCTGCTTACATATTTATATCAAGTCACAACAAAGCCATGAAAAAGTACGCTGTATTTACCTTCTTCCTCCTGAGTATTTGGATGTTAAGCGCTTGCGGCGGCAATAAGCGCAAATATGTCCAAAACCCTGTAGACAAGCTCATCAAACAACTCAGCAACGATTCCTCTGTCAAGACTTTTTCCATCATCTTAGAAGATATGGAGCTAGACAATGACGGCTACAAACACAAGTACAAAGTACTTACAAACTTAGAAGATTCCGTCAACAAAAAAATCCAACATACTGAATGGATGCCTGTAGAAGAGGCTTTTTTCGTAAAACACGAAGAAAACCTCGGCCTAGAGCTTGCCGGAATGGATGAGAGCGGCGAAGTACACAAAGTACCTACCCCTCCAGGATACCGCAACTATGTAGGGAATGAGCGCTATGGCGAGTGGCGCACCAATAGCAACGGGCAGTCGTTTTGGGCGTTTTATGGGCAGTATATGTTTATGTCTTCTATGTTTCATATGATGGCTGCTCCAGTATACCGCAACCATTACGATACCTATCGGGGTAGCTATTACAACAGTGGACGGCCATATTACGGCCCTCGCACTGCCAGCGGTAGCTATACTTATGGAACATCGGGCAGCGTCACACGCACGACCAACCCAAGCTTTCACAACCGCTATAGCAGCACATCTTCTTTCAAAAGCAAGTTACGCAGCCGTGTGCAGCAATCGCAAAGCCGCACCACACGCAGCTCTAACCGCAGCAGCAGCAGCGGCTCGTCATACCGCTCTCGCGGCGGAAGCTATGGCAAATAGAGACAAGGATTCCCTTTAGGGCTTAACAAGTATTTTGAAATACCGCAGCCACCCTTAAATTTTTTTGGGGTGGCTTTCTTATGTATTCGGGCTTATCCTGCCCAGTTTTCGCGGTCGAGGTTGCGGTATTGAATAGCTTCGGCAAGGTGGGCAATCTGAATAGTATCGCTTTCGGCCAAGTCGGCGATTGTCCGGGCTACTTTCAGGATACGGTCATAAGCCCTAGCCGAGAGGCGCAGCCGCTCCATCGCTGTTTTGAGCAGAGTCAGCCCAGCGCCATCTACCCGGCAGAGCTCTTTGACCATCGGAGAGGGCATCATGGCGTTGGAGTACATTTTGGGGTGTTCTTTGAAACGCTCCGTTTGGCGTTGTCTTGCTTTAATAACCCTAGCCCTGATAGCGGCACTGCTTTCGGCCTTGCGGTTGGCCGTCATTTGCTCAAAAGACACCGGCGTAACCTCTACGTGCAAGTCGATGCGGTCGAGCAAAGGGCCGCTGATACGGCTCAAATACCGCTGCACCGTTCCGGGGCCACAGACACATTGCCGCTCCGGATGATTGTAATACCCACATGGGCAAGGGTTCATACTGGCGATGAGCATAAAATTGGCGGGAAAATCTACCGCTACCTTTGCCCTAGAAATAGACACACAGCGTTCTTCGAGCGGCTGGCGCATGACTTCCAAGACATTGCGTTTGAACTCAGGCAGCTCATCCAGAAAAAGTACGCCGTTGTGTGCCAAGGAAATTTCGCCGGGCTGGGGGATAGTGCCACCGCCCACCAGTGCGACATCGCTGATGGTGTGGTGTGGCGTTCGGAATGGGCGTTTGGCCACCAACGCCGCTTCTGTCCCCAGTTTGCCGGCCACAGAGTGTATCTTGGTTGTTTCGAGCGCTTCCTGCAACGACAAGGGCGGCAAGATAGAGGGCAAACGCTTGGCCAACATTGTTTTGCCTGCTCCCGGTGGGCCTATCATAATGACATTGTGCCCACCGGCGGCAGCAATTTCTAAGGCTCTTTTGATATTTTCTTGCCCTTGAACAGCCTCAAAGTCAGCTTCATAGTCATTGGCCGTGTCCTCAAATATTTCCCGGGTATTGCGGATGGTGGGTTGGATATGCAGCTTATCGGTCAGAAAGGCTACTGCCTCCTCCAAATTTTTGACACCAATGACCTCCAATTGATTGACAATAGCTGCTTCTGCGGCATTCGGTTCGGGCAAAATAAACCCCTTAAACCCCTGCTTACGAGCTTCTATCGCAATGGGCAACACTCCTTTGATGGGTCGTAGTACTCCGTCAAGTGCCAGCTCCCCCATAATGACATATTGCCCCAGCAAGTCGGTATGGATCTGACCAGAAGCCGACAAAATACCGATAGCAATGGGCAGGTCGTAGGCTGCGCCTTCTTTGCGGATGTCGGCTGGGGCTAGGTTGATGATAGTCCGTTGGCGGGGCATATGGTAGTCATAGTGTTTGAGCGCGGCGTGGATACGCATTTGGCTCTCACGGACGGCATTATCGGGTAGACCAACCATATAAAATTTTGTCCCTTGGCCTACATCTACCTCTATGGTAATGGTATAGGCATCGATGCCATAAACGGCGCTTCCAAAGGTTTTGGCCAACATAGTAGCGTGGTTTAGTCTTTAAAAGTAATAGGGAAAGATACAAAAGCTTTTACAGAAAACAAGCTTTTTGGTGTTTATTTTGAGACTTGCTTCATCAGAGGGTATTATGGGGCAAATCTTGCACAATGGAGCTTGGCCAATCTATTATGCCGAAGCTGGGTAGCTTTTTTAAAGCTTGTCTAAAATTCTCTTCATCAACACCAAAACGTCGCTTTTGGGCTGCTAATTCGTTAAAAATGCTCGCCGTAGCCCTCCCACGATTAAAATCGTGGGCTAAACAAGCGCCTGCGCTTTTTACCTATTATCAGCGCAAAAATCAGCTGTTTTGAGTGCCGCGCTGAAAATTTAGACAAGCTCTTAATTACTTCAGCCAAGAGGAAATCAAAAAAAATAAACACATTGTTTAGATTGTTTCTAAATTACTATCTTTGTAGCCCAACTGCCGCTTTTGGTAGTTTTGTGTTGATAATTGTTTCACCTTATTTTTTCTAAATCACTATATGAAAATTCGTCAAATATTTGCTTGGTCAATGGCTTTGTTGGCACTGATGACGGCCTGTAATACAGCTACCGACAAAAATACTGATAGCGACAGCACCGCCACCGCAGAGGCTGTGGTGAATGTCTACACCCACCGCCACTATGATGTGGATAAGCAATTGTTTAAGAAGTTTGAAGAGCAAACCGGCATCAAGGTCAATGTGGTCGAAGCTGGTGCCGATGAGCTTATCAACAAGCTCGAAACCGAAGGCAAAAACTCCCCTGCCGATGTACTCATTACAGTAGATGCCGGACGTTTGTACCGTGCCAAAGAAAAAGGCCTGCTACAGGCTGTGTCAAGTGAATACCTTGAGAAAAATGTACCCAAAACATTTAAAGATTCTGACAACCAATGGTTTGCGCTTACTTACCGCGCCCGTGTCATTGTATATGACAAAGAAAAGGTAGATCCCAAAACATTGAGTACCTATGAGGCTCTAGCCAATCCGGAATGGAAAGGCAAGGTGCTGATTCGTTCTTCGGACAATATCTACAACCAATCATTGTTGGCTTCAATGATTAGCAGCGTTGGAACAGAAAAAGCCACCGAATGGGCCAAGGGAGTTGTTGCCAATATGGCACGAGCGCCCAAGGGCAACGACCGCGACCAAGTGAAAGCCATTGCTGCCGGAGAAGGTGTGCTGGCAGTGGTCAATACCTATTACTTGGGGGGAATGCTCAATTCTGAAGTAGAAGAAGAACGCAAAGCTGCCGAGAAAGTGGGTATCTTCTTTCCCAACCAAAACGGCCGTGGTACACACATCAATATCAGTGGCGCGGGAGTTACAAAGTATGCGCCTAACCGCGACAACGCACTGAAGTTTATCGAGTTCTTGCTCAGCGATGAGGCCCAAGAAGTGTTTGCCCAGGCCAACTATGAATACCCTATCAAGCCGGGGGTTGAAAAAGCCGAATTACTCAAAACTTGGGGCGATTTTAAAGCCGACACTACTTCTTTTGAAGAAATGGGCAAGCGCAACAAAGAGGCTGTGATGGTCTTTGATGCAGCACAATGGAAATAAGGCCATGCTAAAAACCCTCTACGAGGGCTTTTGGTAGTGCAAAACTCCAAATGGTATAGAAAAAACAACCCTGACTTTGTGTGAACACAGTCAGGGTTGTTTTGTAATAAGCCCTAGCCTTACTTATACCACATCACGCTCCTCTACGCGGAGGTTTTCGACAATAAAGCCTTGACGCTCTTGCGTGTTCTTGCCCATATAGTAGCTCAACACATCTTCGACAGAGGTGTCGCTTTTGAGCTTGATTTGGTCGAGGCGGATATTCTTGCCAATAAATTGGCCAAATTCATCCGGTGAGATTTCGCCCAAGCCTTTGAAGCGGGTAATCTCAGGTTTGTTGCCTAGTTTTTGGATGGCCTTCTGTTTTTCTTGCTCGCTGTAGCAGTAGATGGTCTTCTCTTTGTTGCGCACCCTGAAGAGCGGCGTATCCAAGATATAGAGGTGGCCGTTGCGCACCAAGTCAGGGAAAAACTGCAAGAAGAAAGTCAGCAACAGCAGGCGAATGTGCATCCCGTCTACGTCGGCATCAGTGGCTACGACTACGCGGTTGAAGCGGAGGTTTTCGAGCCCGTTTTCGATGTCGAGAGCGTGTTGGAGAAGGTTAAACTCTTCGTTTTCGTACACTATTTTTTTGCTCAGACCATAGCTGTTGAGCGGCTTTCCGCGTAGCGAAAATACAGCCTGAGTCTGTACATCACGGGCCTTGGTGAGCGAGCCGCTGGCCGAGTCCCCTTCGGTGATGAAAATGGTGCTTTGGTCGCGCAGCTTGTTGCGCTTGTCAGTTAGATGGATGCGGCAGTCGCGTAGCTTTTTGTTGTGTAGGTTGGCTTTTTTGGCTTTTTCGTTGGCCAGCTTCTTGATGACTGAAATATCCTTGCGTTCTTTTTCGGATTGTAAGATACGCGCTAACATGGCCTCTGCAACTGAGGGGTTGCGGTGGAGGTAGTTGTCTAGCTCTGTACGAACAAAGTCGTTGATGAAGGTTCGGATGCTGGGGCCTTCGGGCCCCATTGACTGCGAGCCAAGGCGGTTTTTGGTTTGAGACTCAAACACCGGTTCTTGGACACGCAAACTGACAGCGGCGATGATAGAAGCGCGTACGTCGGAAGGCTCAAACTCTTTTTTGAAAAAATCACGGGCTACACGTACCACAGACTCACGAAAGGCTGCGAGGTGTGTGCCTCCTTGGGTGGTGTTTTGGCCATTGACAAAGGAGTAATACGCCTCGCCATAGAGGTTGCCGTGGGTAAGGGCTATCTCGATGTCTTTGCCCTTGATATGGATAATGGGGTAGCGGATCTTCTCTTTTTGTGTTTTGTATTTGAGCAAATCCATCAGGCCATTGTGCGAGACAAAGGTTTTGTCGTTGAGCTTGACCTCCAGCCCACTATTAAGGAAAGCATAATTGAGGAACAGCTCTTCGAGATACTCCCCGGCAAACTCGTAGCCCTCAAATACTTGCTCATCAGGTTCGAAGATAATGAGTGTACCGTCTGGCTCGTCTGTGTTTTGGATTTTATGTTCTTTGAGAAGTTCTCCGCGAATAAATTCCGCTTTTTTGACCTTGCCACCCCGGTGTGAGGATACCATAAAATAGCTCGAAAGCGCATTGACAGCCTTGGTACCTACCCCATTGAGGCCGACAGACTTCTGAAACGCTTCAGAATCGTACTTGCCACCGGTATTGATTTTGGAGACACAGTCGATGACCTTACCTAGGGGAATGCCACGGCCATAGTCGCGGATTTGTACTTGGCGCTCTTCCAAGAGGACATCAATGCGCTTGCCGAAGCCCATCATGTGTTCGTCTATGGCATTGTCCATAATCTCTTTGACCAGTACATAGATGCCGTCGTCGGCAGAGGTACCATCCCCTAGTTTGCCTATGTACATCCCTGGGCGCTTGCGGATGTGCTCGCGCCAGTCAAGGGTTTTGATATTGTCTTCAGTATAATTGTATTCCATCGGGCTGCTGTCGGTACAGTTTTAGAAGGGCAAATTTAAGTGCTTTTGGATGATTTTGAGGAACGACCTCTTATAAATACGTTTTTGAGAGAGAAGAGTGGGAGTTTTTGCTCACAAATATAGCAAAAATAGATTTTAATAGCAAATAGTGTTTAAGAGAATTGCTTTTTGCTGATTAGATGACGAATGTGTGGAAAACTAGCGCTTCGGCCTGCTTCCACACCAAGCCGAACCATTGATGTTTGGTAGATGCTTTTGGCTAGACGGCGTTTCGTCGCTATAGTGGGTCAACACGAAAACCATCTTTTGGAGCTTGTGATATGTTTGGATAACGTCGGGCTAGGCAAGATGTTTTGCCGGTCTCTACAGGCTTTTGGGTAAATTGGCAAGATATGTGGATAACTCGGTGGATAAGCTTGTGGATATGTTGACAAATTGAGCAATTCGTAACTAAGTTGCCAAAAGTTTATAATTTTGCATCCTTGAGGATTTGCGACCACTGTTGTCGCCAGTGTATTTGTAGGTATGAACTATATCGGCTCTAAGCGAAAGTTGTCAGATTTTATTACGGGAAACATTGCGTCAGTAACGGGCGGCTTTGCAGGCAAGCATTTTGCAGAGCTTTTCGGGGGTACCTATGTGATTAGCCGTGCGGTGAAGCCTTTGGTTGCCGAGTTGACGGTCAATGATATAGAGCCATATAGCTATATTTTGGCACAAAACTATATTGGCAACAGCGCTCCGCTGGCCTATGAAGCAAGCTTAGCACAGCTCAATGCTTTATCATTGGTAGAGGGCTTTATTTATCAACATTACTGTATGGGCAGCGGTAGCGGTCGGCAGTACTTCAGCAATGCCAACGGCCAGCGGATAGATGCCGTCCGACAGCAAATAGAGCAGTGGCGGCAAACAGCTTTCATAGACGAGGCAATGTACTATTTTTTGTTGGCCAGCCTGCTCGAAAGCGCCGACAAGGTCGCCAATACGGCCTCGGTGTATGGGGCATTTCTCAAACACCTCAAACGCAGCGCCCAGCAGGAGCTGGTAGTCAAGCCGGCGCATTTTGAGTCTAGTGCCGCCGCCGTGCATATTTTCAATGAGGATGCCAACAGCCTCATCAGGCGGATAGAAGGTGATATTCTCTACCTCGACCCACCCTACAACGCCCGTCAATATGGTGCCAACTATCACCTACTCAATACCATTACACTCTACGATCGCTTTGAGCCTAAGGGCAAAACGGGTCTTCGGCATTACCCCAAATCGGCCTACTGTCGCAAGCCGCTGGTGGCCGAGGCTTTTGAGGAGTTGATAGCAGCAGCGCAATTCCGCTATATTTTTGTGAGCTACAACAACGAAGGTCTGCTGCCTGCGGCCCAACTACGCAGCCTGATGAGCCGCTATGGCCGCTACGACCTCTTCACCCAAACTTATGAGCGCTTCAAAGCCGACCGCGACAGCAACCGCCAACACAAGGCCTCACAAACCTTAGAGTACCTTCACATACTCGAAAAAACAGGCTAAACCATAGATTTTTAGGTCTGAGGCGTTGATTATTAACAATCTTCTCCATAACTTGTATACAACACATATACAATACACAACCCCTTATCGCACCTAAACTATGAGATTTACTTTTTCTGTTCAGGAGCTGGCCATAGCGGCTACCCGCACGTTGTTGCGATTTCCCGGTGTTTTACTCATGGCTTTTGTGATGGTTTTTACCACCATTATTCAGATAGAGCTAGAGTATAACAGCGAGCACAATGTGATGCTTACCAACCTCACCTTGTGCGCGGCCTTGGGTTTGCCAATTAGTTTTGCTTTACGGCTTTTTGGGGAGCGGCTGCGTTGGTCGGAGCTCATTCAGCAGTTGGCTGTTCTTGGTCTGATAGGGTTGTTGGGGCTTTATTACTGGTCTCTGCCTACAGAGGCGTTTCGGGATACCACCATGTTGAGGTTTGTGCTTTGGAATATTGCGGCACACCTACTTGTGGCTTTTGCGCCCTACATACGACACGGGCACGAGGCCAACGGTTTTTGGCAATTCAACCAATACCTTTTTATACGCCTGCTTACGGCAGGCGTATATAGCTTCTTGCTGTATTTCGGTCTTAGTGTTGCCCTATTGTCTATCGATCAATTATTTAATGTCAATATCCCCTCTAAGCTCTACCTACATCTTTTTACGGCCATTACAGGTATTTTCAATACTTGGTTTTTTTTGGCGGGTGTCCCTCAAGACTGGGAAGAGCTACAAGCAGATGCCAACTATCCTGTTGGGCTCAAAATTTTGACGCAGTATGTCTTGTTGCCTTTGGTGGTCATTTATCTGGTTATTTTGTATGTCTATATGGGCAAAATCATCTTGACTTGGAGCTTGCCCAAGGGCTGGGTGTCTTATTTGATATTAGCGTTTTCGACTGCCGGCATTTTTGCACTCTTACTCATACACCCTATCCGTGAAAAACTCGAAGCACGCTGGATACAGACTTTCTCCAGAGTTTTTTACATCGCCTTATTGCCACTGATTGTGCTATTGTTTGTGGCTATTGGGCGGCGAGTGTTGGACTATGGCGTTACCGAACAGCGGTACTTTGGAATTGTGCTAGGGGTTTGGCTTTTGGGAATCAGCCTGTATTTCTTGCTAAGCCCTGTCAAGCGGATTCGTTATATCCCTATTTCGCTCTGTCTGATTAGCTTCTTGGCCGCATTTGGCCCTTGGGGGGCTGCGTCGGTGTCAATACAACATCAAACAGCTATCCTAGCCAAGGAGCTACAAGAAGTCGGCTATCTGGATGCTTCTAGAAAGGTGCTCAAAGGCTCATTGGCTGATGACAGCCTATCGGCAAAGCGTTTGGAGCGCATCGAAAACATCATCGCGTTTTTGAGTCAGCGTGATGCTGAAAGCCGCGTGGCCAAACTCATAGGGCTAGCCCCTGACTCGCTTAAGGGCATCAACACAAATTACCAAAAAACAAAGTATCTGATGAGCCATATCCAACAACGCTCCCCTGAGAAAATCATACGCAACCATTGGACTTTGACCTCCCAAAACAGTATCTATGACCTGCCTTTTGATTTGCGGGGCTTTGATTATTTGATTCCGGTTGACTTTTATAAAAATAACAACGACAGCGTATCCGGTTTTAACAAAGAAGTAGTCGCTGGTGATCATACGTACTTACTAACACTAAACCACGAAAAAAATAGCGTAGATATAAGCGAAGGCTCCCGATTCTTGATTCAAATTCCGCTTCAGGAGCTGATTACTCGTTATCAACAAAAAGTCAGTCAATCCAAGGCGGGGGATAATTATTTTAGCGAACCAGTGGTGAAACTTACGCTCCTGACCCAAAATCAACTATGTAGTACAAAGCTGATTATCAATACAATGGATATTGCTGAGACACAGAAAAGCCGTCGTGTGGAGACGCTGAGAGCCATCTTGTTTATTCGTTCACAGAATTAATATCGGCTTGATGTGAAGCATGTGCGATACGGCTCATCCTTCGAGGAACTGTATACCCAATCAAAATTAGTTTGGGCAATGGATACGCTAAAAGTCCTTGATAATCAAGGGTATATTGGTATAATCCTGCTAGAGTATATTCAAAAACAGCCCGAAGCTACTGCCTCGGGCTGTTTTTAAAGGATACCACTACAGACTGGCCTATTGCTGCTGGCTCTCAAGGCCTCCATCGAAATGACTGTGAGTCAATCGCACGCATCGTACACAAGACCCCATCGAGGTGGTCGCATTCGTGTTGGAGCAACTCGGCCAAATCATCGCGCAACAGTAGTGTTTGTGGTTGCCAATGTCTGTCTCTATAATGAAGGACAATCTCCTTGTGTCGCCGTACTTTTACGAGCAGATTCGGGAAGCTCATACAATCATCCCACAATTCAAAAGTTTCGGCAGTGGGGTAGCTAATCTCCGGATTGATAAACACCATTGGGCGGTCGATATGCAGATATACCAGCCGTTTCATAATACCCACCTGTGGTGCGGCAATGGCTCTGCCAAATCCATATTTTTGGCGCACAGCCTGCATTACTTCGGCCATTTCTGCCACCCAAACAGCTACCTGTGATAATTCTGAATCTGTTATGGAGGTACAGACCTGATACAGCCGCTCATCACCTAGCAGCAGCAGTTTGTCAAGAGGATTGGACATCGTTGGGCGGGTTGGGTCAAACTATTGTTTTTTGAAAAATAACCGCACGAGCTCGTCAGGGTTTTCGCCTGCTTGAAACTCTAAGCCAAGCACAATCCCCTCACTTTGGTCCGAAAACTGGTGTTTTTCAGGTGCTTTGACGATATTAAAGCTAGTGGCTTCGGCACTGTTACTTTCTGTGTTTGTCAGTAATAGCTGGTTGGCACTTACTTTCCAAGTACCTTTTTCTTCGCTCTCTCCATCTTTCATCACGTATTGCCCGTTGGCTTTCAGCTCGAGAGAGTTTTGTTCGCGCATTTGTTGTAGTCCTTTTTGCATTTCGGCCTTGATAGCATCTGCCATGTCAGGCATTTCGCTTATCAGTTGCTCCATCAAAGCGCTTTCGAGGTCATATAACTTCCAAAAGCCGGCATATTCTTGTTGGGCATAGCTTTGGAGAATACAAAAGAAGGCCGCTAGGGTTAGGGTGCAGCTGCGGAGTAGGGCGTTAAAGTTCATTGTCATAATAAAAAGGGTTTAGGGTTGGTCTTGTATGGCCGGCACTAGCGTCAGTCTGCTGGCGCGCCCATCTTCTATATTGACGGTTTTGATGACAAATTGTTGGTTGCTTAGTCGTTCTACTTCGATTACTTTCTCGCTGCCGGTGCTGTTGGTGATATACAAATGTTTGTTGGCTGCGTCGTAGCGCCACTGGCCTCGGGCAGGAGTGGGTTGGTATCCCATCACGATTTCGTACTGGCCGTCTTCTCGAAAATCAAAGTAACTATGGGTATGCATTTCTTCTAGTCGCCGGGTCAGCTGTTGGCGTACTTTGGCCGGCAGGGTATCAAGAGCCAAGGTCATTTCGTTTTCCACCAAGGCTATTTTCCAATATCCTACCACAGTGGGAGGTATCGGCTGCGCTTGCGTGTTGAGGCTGTCTTGTTGGGCGTAGATTTTTGACCCATAGGCCGAGCCAACGGTAAACCACAGCGTTAGCAGGCATACAATCGATACCCGTGTATATAATAAAGGGTACGGCAGCAGTGCTATATTGATAATCGTCTGAGGCCTGATGAATGAGGGGGTGCGCATTGTCGGGGTTAGGTTTGGATGAATAAAAGGCACTGAGTTTGGTGTCAAAATTCGTCGTTTATAACGAGTTTGGCAATAGAAAAGTATCCGGGGAGCCGCAGCATTGGTTTGTATCCAATCAACACTAGTTTGGGCAATATGCGCTGAAAGCCCTTGAAGACCCAACCCAGTGAGTCCCTAAATCATATGAGTCTTGGTATAAAAAAGGCGTACACCTGTAGCAGATGTACGCTGTTATTGGCCAAAAAGCAACAATAGCATTATTTGTTAGTGTTGCTGACTTGACGGACACGTTGGAGAATTTCTTCGCGTTGTTGTTTGAGTTTCTCCAGTTCTTCAATCGATTTCTGAATATCGTTGAACGCCCCACTTTTGGGGATTTTCTCAACTTCGATGGGCTTCTTGTCTTCTTTTTTCATAAAAATACATATTTTGTCTTCAGACAGTGTTTCAAATACAGTAGGGCTTTGATTACGCTTTAATCCCTAATAGTCTTGTACGAGTAATAACAAAGATTAGATGCCTTTGTTTCCAAGCCAAGTAGGATTGGCTCTTTTAGGATCATTTTGAGCCATCCACTGTAAAATTCCCTCTCGCTCTTTTTTAAGCCGCTCAAGCTCTTCTATTGTTTGATACACCCTAGCAAGCTTAGGGCTTTTTTGGGGCTGGGAACTACCTTGATATGATGATTCCATAAGACAGATATTTTGGTGGAAATAACATTTATTTATTTTTTCGCTCCATTTGGCCTTGTTTTTTGAGAATTTTGACCAAGGCGACAGTTAGAATATTCTAACGCATCGCTTTTTGCTTTGTTAGTCCCTCGTACATCAATTGTATATAACTACACTTGTACTAAAAATGACCCAAAATCATAAAAGTACAAGAGTGTCCGTATTATGTTTTGTAGAAATGGCTAAATACCATTAAAAATTAGCTTTTCTATCAAGCAAGCCTGTTTTAAAGACAGAGTAAAGAGCTGGAGAAGAGGCTATTTTTGAAAATTGTACTATTAGAAAAGAAGCGTATTTTTGGATATGCTAACTATCTGTTTTTCAATACATTGCGTTAGCGATGTTAAAAAAAAGTTATCAAAAATTTTTAATATTCTGAGACAGTACCGTACCTTTGCAGCCGTTACCAACCAAAATCCACGTATGAGGAAGGTTTTACAAGGTTTGACGTATGCCGGAGTTTTGGCGTTTAGCCCTTCGGTTTTTGCGGATATTCCTTCAACGTATGTTTTTGAGATAGATAGTTTACACACCACTCAAATACAGCTTACCAAAGCCACCGATTTTTCGACACCCACTGGAGTCACTTCCCAACTGGTTCTCCAAAGACTGGAAGCGCTCCAAACCACTGTAGAGGTTTTTGTGGATACAGAAGTGATGCAACACGTATACGCTTTTACTACCTACAGCCCCCAAAGCACTTCGTTCTTGCTCCAACGCCAGGCGTTTTATTTCAGCACCTTCGAGCAAATCTTACAAAAGCACGGCATCCCTCAAGAATTAAAATACCTAGCCGTGATTGAATCCGGCCTAGTTCCTGAAGCAACTTCGTATGTGGCTGCTGCCGGGTTGTGGCAGCTGATGCCTAGCACAGCCGCCGGACTGGGACTCAAGCAAAATGAGTGGCTCGATGAGCGACTTGACCCCGTAAAGTCTACAGAAGCAGCAGCTCGCTATCTCAAATACCTTCACCATATGTTTGGTGATTGGAAGCTAGTAATGGGCGCTTATAACTGTGGCGAAGGGGTAATGCTTCAAGCCATTCAAGCTGCTGGCGGCAAATATGATTGGGACAGTGTGGCGCCTTTCCTGCCTGCGCAAACACGTGCTTACCTGCCTAAATTTATGGCAATGCTCTATGTGCTCAACTATGCCCCCCAGCACGGCATAGGCGCGGTGGAGCCTTGGAAACCTATTGTTTCGGATACCATAGCACTGCCCAAAGCACAATCGCTCCACAACCTCGCCGAGGTGCTGGATGTCCCCCTAGCTACGCTCAAGCTCCTCAACCCACACTTGCGCAAAGGGATTGCACCCAAATACTACCCTATCCGTGTACCCAAGCACAGCAAGGCCTTGTTTCAGCTTTTGCCCGAAACACCAACAGCAACAACAGCAGCCAAGACTGCCGACGAAATAGAGGCGTATAGCGACGATGCGCTAGCCAAAGGGTTGGTTTTTAAGCCTCAACAACAAATGAGCCAAGCAGCCCGCGCAATGGTGAATAAGGCCTATGCCTGCGCCACAATGCCTATCAAAGTACAAGACTATAGCGCCCCTCTCAGCAAACAACAAACGCTATGGGTGCGCACACGTAAGCGTCGAAAAAACACAACAGCGTAGGTTTCCACCAGTGGGGCGGTGTCTCCATAGCCACAGATACTATTTGGATGCAGACTACCTATTTCATAGGAGCCTGAATATACAAGCCTTCAAGGGGGTTAAACTCTTTGAAGGCTTAGTGGTATGTATGTGCAATAAAGTTGAATTGGGGCAGGCCGTAATCCTACGCAACCAGTACACTGGAAACAAAAAAACACTCAACCTGTGTAGATTGAGTGTTTGTAGTACCCGGGATCGGAGTCGAACCGATACGGGATTGCTCCCATTGGTGTTTGAGACCAACGCGTCTACCAATTCCGCCACCCGGGCAGGGTTTGTGGGCTTTCTGTCGAATTGGGAATGCAAATTTAGGAAGGAAAACCGGAAGTGCAAATGTTTTGCCGAAATTTTTGTGAAAATTCCCCTTTTCTACAATCGCATACCAATGACTAGGATATCATCTACTTGGGGTTCAGTGCCTTTCCATTCATCAAGTGCTTTTTCGAGTAGCTGGGCTTGTTTGTGCATAGGTTCTTGATGGATGTCGGCTAGGAGCTGATAAAAATTCTTTTTCATAAACTTCCGGTTCTTAATCCCACCAAACTGGTCTTGGAAGCCATCCGAGAACAGATAGAAGGTGGTCGGCTCTTGTAGGTCGATGGTATGTTTGCTGAAAGGGGTACGTTTGCCTACGAGGCTATACCCACCTATACCTTGTTTGTCGCCATTGATGATATGCATCTCTCCTTTTTGAAAATAGACCAAGGGGTTGTTTGCGCCGGCAAATTCCATTGTTTTGGCTTCTCGGTCAATCACACAGAGGGCGATGTCCATTCCGTCATAAGTCTCGCCTTCTAGGCCTTGTTGGCGCAGCCTGAGCTGTATGTTGCGGTGTAGGTAATTAAGAATTTGGTCGGCAGAGGTAACATTATCCATGGTTACGATTTCATTGAGCAAGCTAGAACCTATCAGGCTCATAAAGGCTCCGGGCACGCCGTGTCCGGTACAGTCTACGGCAGCGACCACCTGCTTTTCGTTGGTAAAGCCTTGAAAAACAGAGGCCTTATTGGGTAGTTCAGGGTCAATGGTATAGACAGGCTCTGGGTCTGTTTCGGCAAACCAGTAGAAATCTCCTGAGACTACATCTCTTGGTTTGAAAAAAATACAATGTTGGGGGATTTTGAGCGCAATTTCCTCCTGTGTGGGTAATATAGCCTGTTGGATTCGCAGGGCGTAGCGGATACTGCTTTCTATGTCTTGTTTTTTTTCTTCGATAATCTGCTTTTGCTCGCGCAGCTCTTGGTTTTTGATATTGACCTCAGTGTTGGCCAGACGTAGTTTTTGGGCTTGTTGTTGGCTTCGGCTTCGGCTCCAGAGCAAGATGAGCACTACAATCCCCAAGGCCAGCACCCCCTGCCATAACATGTTGCGGACGTAGAGGTCTTTTTCCTTTTCGAGGCTGTAAGTATCTATTTCGGCTTGTTTTTTTTCTAACAAATATCCGGCCTCTAGCCTTGCAATCCGTTCTTTGCTTTCTTCGTTGCTGAGGCTGTCTTTGTAGGCCATGACGATTTGGGTGTAGATGAGTGCTTCGTCATACACCTGTTTTTGGATAGCGATTTCGGCCAGAATACCGGCAGCAGCTTTGATATATCGTTTACTACTGACAGTGTAGGCGAGCTCTAGGCAGCGGGCGGCATAGGTTTCGGCTTCCTCATTTTTTTGGCGAATCATGGAGATACTGGCTTTGAGCTGTAAGGCGGCGGCCTGCCCTTCGTAGTGGTCTATCTGAGTATTTTCGACCAAGGCCGAATCAGCATAGGCGTAGGCAATGTCATAGTTGCCTTCATCCATAAATATAGCACTGATATTGAGCAGGTTATCTGCCGAAAAGGCCACATTCCCCAGCTTTCGGTTGAGGGCCAAGGCCTCTGTAAAATAGCGCAAGGCCGTATTGTTACGGTCTCGATAATAGTAGATATTGCCAATATTGTTGAGCGCATTAGCAATACTTTGCTCATCTTTGAGCTGGCGTGCGAGTCGCAAAGTACGTTGGTAAAAGGCGAGCGATACCTCGTACTTTTTTTGTAAAAAATAAATATTACCGATGCTGTTGTAAGTAGCCGCTATTTGACTAGAGTCTTTGAGGCGCTCAAAAATGCGGAGCGCATCCAGAAAGAACTCCAGCGCTCTGAAGTCGCTGCCTTGTAGGCGGTATACGTGCCCTAGCGCTTGTAGTGCTTCGGCTTGTAGTTTATTTTTTTTGAGTTTTTGTGCACCCTGTAGGGCCTCTTGCGCGTAGGCAATGGCTTGGTTGGGTTGTCGGTTGTTGAGGGTATTGGCTAAGTGGATTTGTGTTTGGATATAGGCTTCTGTTCCCTGTTTGAGGGTTTGCAGTTGCGCTCTTAGGCTATCTGTTGGGTAATGCTGCCCCTGTACCAATGTTATACCTACCAGCCCTTGCACCCAAAAGAAGCAGACCCACAGGCAACAACACCGGTATAGAGAATATATCATACACAGATAAGTTTGTCGAAAGGTAATGATTGATAGCTACTTATCAAAATTAACGCCATACTCAATCAGCGATATCACATTAAAATAAACCAAGGATAAATTTTTGAAGACTAAGCACTTATCCTTGTGTTTATTTGAGAATCAGTTTGTTTTTTGCAAGCGAATGCTAGCTAGGTATTGAGTGCGGGTTTGGTAATATCCACATTGGCCTCATCACTTTCTATCAGGCCGTCGCGCAGTCGGATGATGCGGTGCGCATAGCGGGCGATGTCTTCTTCGTGGGTAACCATCACAATGGTATTGCCTTGTTGGTGGAGCTTGTCGAAGATGTCCATAATCTCATAGGAGGTTTTGGTATCGAGGTTGCCCGTAGGTTCGTCGGCCAGAATAATACTGGGACGGTTGACTAGAGCGCGGGCAATGGCTACACGTTGGCGCTGGCCACCTGAGAGCTCATTAGGTTTGTGTTTGGCGCGGTCTTCGAGCCCTACGCTGGCCAAGGCCTTGAGGGCGATATTGGTGCGCTCTTTTTGGCCATAGCCTGCATATACTAGCGGCAGGGCTACATTTTCGAGCGAGGTGCTGCGGGGCAAGAGGTTAAAAGTTTGGAAAACAAACCCGATTTCTTTGTTCCGAATCAGCGCCAGTTGGTTTTCGCTCATTCGGCTTACATCTTGGTTGTTGAGCATATATGTGCCCGAAGTAGGCGTATCCAAGCAGCCGATGATATTCATCAGGGTAGACTTACCCGAACCCGAAGGCCCCATAAAAGCCACGTATTCGCCATAGCGGATTTGGATAGAAACAGACTTGAGTGCCTGTACTTTTTCCTTGCCCATTACATAGGTTTTAGCAATGGACTGTGTTTCAATAACATAAGACATAGTGCTACTTTCAGGGTGTATAGTTTAATTAAATTGTTGGAAGTGTGTGGCCAAGGTATCGTTAGCGTGTTTGCGCTCTTGGTACTTCTGTTCAAATATACGAAAGTCTGCTTCATTGGCCAATCTTTTGACTTCGGCCAGGGCTTTGTCTCCAAATTCTATCAGGTTCATTTCCAAACACAGCAGGGCGTAGGTTTTTTGGAGTTCGACAGCATCTTCTTGTAGCTGTACGGCATAGACGACGGCCATATAGGCGTTTTCTACATTTTTCTTTTGGTATTGGTAATAGTGTACGGCGGCCAACACTACATCTTCGTCATAGGGGTTGGCTTCCAATGCTCTGACGAAGTGGCTTTCGGCTTCAGGGTTTTTGCCGGGACTTTGGCCTGTCAGCGCTTGCGCGAGGTAGTAGTCGCGTAGTCGTGCATCACGCCCTGTGAGGGGGAGTTTTTTGGCATTATCAGCCAGCGCGTCATAACGCTTGGTGGCTAGGAGTAAGTCCAGAAAACAGCGATTCAAGGCCGAGATACCATCTTTGTTCTTGGGTGGTGTCGCTACCATTTCCCGGTACCAGCGCATACCAGCCTGATACTCTTGATAGTGTAGGTAGGCACGGAGGAGTTGTGCGCCGATGGCTGCTTTGTAGTCAAGGCTATTGGCTTGTTTGTAGAGTTGTTGTAGGACTAGGGTATCGGCGGGGGCAGTGCGGTATCGGGCAAAGGCCAGCCGTTCTACATCGTTGCGTAGGGTATTGAAATTGGCATTGGCCCAGACCCTCAGCATTAACGTTGCTTCTTCGCGTATTTCGGGGGCTTTGTTTTTGGCCAGCTCTTGCCATTGTTCGAGCGCTGCTTCGGCTTCTCCGGCTTCGCTCAGCGCGATGGCATAGAGGCGCTTGGCCGAGGCATCGCCAAGGGTGAGCGCACGCGAGAAGTACTCGGCGGCTAAGTCATAACGCTCTTGTTCGAGCAGCCAAATCCCCAACAAACGATTGTGGTAGGGGTTATTGCCCAGATTAGGCATTGCTCCGAGTGTTCGTAGGGCTTCGGTAGTATTGCCTTGATAGTAGCGCTGTAAGACATTCAAGAGCCTGAAGTCATCGGCGTAGTTGAGATTGACTTCTGTACTGCTCAATTCACGCAGTATGCGGCGGAAGCTTGTATCAACAGGCGCACGCAATTGGGACAAACCAAAGTTATAGAGGTAGCCCATGGCGGAGTTGGGCAGGGGCTTATCAGTAGGAATCTGAACCAAGGGGCGGCGCAATGTTTGCCCTTTACGAGCAGCTTGAGCCAATAGGTTGCTTTGCCCTACCAGGTCGCGTGTGCTGACCAAGGCCGACAGTGAGTCGAGTGCTGTGGCCTGCCAAGGGGCACGGTCGTTGAGGCTGAGCATATTGCCACGAATCAGCTCCGCATCCCCTCCGGCGGCTAGGGCTTTATCCCAATAGCTGCGGGCAGCCTCAAAGTCGTTCTGTGCGGCCTTGATATAGCCCATATTGGTGAGCAACATTGGGTGTGTGGGGAATTTCTGTAGCCCTTGTTCCAACGCTCGCGCCGCCTCTGAGAGGTTGCCCATAACATACAGCGCATCTGCCAAAAGCAAATAACTCTGTGGGGAAGCTTGGAAATAGCCTATTTCGCTCAATATCTCTGCGGTATGATTCATTTCTTGGGCTTGCCAAGCCATTCCGGCGCGTGTGTATAGGGGATAGTGCCCGATAGGATAGAAAGACACGGCTCGGTTGAAAAATTCCTTGGCTAGGCGTTCTTCGCCCTGAAATTGGTACAGGCTCGCGATGCCGGCATGGTAGCTGCTCTGTGTACGGTAGTAACTGCGGTAGAAGTTGTTCATAAAAAATACACAAATCACCACGATACTGATGATGCGCGACATCCGGTATGAGAACACATCTCCTTGGTATATGATGGGTTGTATGGGCTCTCCCTCTTGTAGGGTTGGGCCAAAATTGACGATGACATAGAAAAAGAACATCGTGCCGGTAGCCAGTTGGCTGTACATCGTAAACTCTCGGCTGACACGCAGCATCCCCTCGTCGGCTATTGCCCCAAAATAGGCCAGAGTAGCCACGGCAATCACCCCCCAAGCCAAGTACATCTGCCCACCGCCCTCACGAAGTGCGGGCGAAGACTGGGGGCGCTGCTGGCTGCGTGCCCAAAAACTCCAAATGCCGATAAGGCTTGACAGGCCAAACATCCAAACCACATCCAGAAATGATAAATCGATTTTTATCAAGCCGATATTTCTGAAATGAATCAAAAACACATTGCTGAGGTAGAGCAAACTAATGATGATGACTGGTATCAGGTGGTTTTTGGCTTTGCGTCTCGTAACCAAATACACCAAGAACGAGAGCACTTCGTGTCCTACATAAAACACAAAGGCCATACTTAGGCCAAAAGGAATCAACCAGCCGTGTTGGATGGGCACGAGCAAGGGCTGCGCCAAGGGACTGCTGCGGTGTATCCACGCTGCCAAGACACCCAATATCAGGCAAAACAACAACCAGCGCGCCCAAATCGGGAGGTGGCGGTCATAGGCATAAAAGTAAAAACTCAAGGGCAATAGCGCGACCAAAAAGACAATCAAGACCCCGTTTTCGTAGGGCATTGCTTCTGTGTAATTTAATTTAGAAAAGGCCAAAGCCGCTACCAACACCGTTACGGTTCCCCCATACCACCACAAGGACTGCCGGGTGGCTACTGCCAATAGCCACAGCATCGCCAGCCAAACCACTGCTCCATAAAGGTATAAAATACCCACAGGTAGCTCCCAAGGCATAGGTACATACCGCTGCCTCAACAGAAGATAACTTGTAGAGACTTCGATGTTGAAAATCCCCCGAGTGAAACTGTCCATCAACAGCTCACCCGCGCTGGTAGTAGTAAACACTTCGTATGGCAAAGCCGCATCATATCCGCCCTGATAGTAATATAAATAAGTACCCAAGCCCAATAAAAGCAAGCTAAGCCAAACCAAAGAACTGATTTTTTGCCAAAGTGGCCATTGTTTCCATTGCGCAAGTGTTTGCATAGAAGAGTCGAATAAAGGTTTTGGAGAATGAGTAGGTAGGCGCTTCCGTGTTTTGGTGGCATACCTGCCCAATAACGCTACAAAAATAGCTTATCTTATCCATCAGTCACCCATAGGGGTGATTTTGTGAGGCAAATTTGCCAACATCTCCCAAAGTTACTCAAACGGCTCACTTTATTGGCTCACAAACCAAATTCCTTGACAAAACAACTAGCTTACACCGTAGTAGGATACATACAAGGGTAGCTTTTTGAGTGATTAATGCCTAATTTTGACACGCTAATGTTTAATGTAGCTTCACTATGGCAGCAAGATACCTAATACTCAACGGACCCAATCTCAACTTGTTGGGCAAGCGCGAACCGGAAATCTACGGCTCACAGTCATTTGAGGAGTATTTCAGTAGCCTTCAAGAGGCTTTTGCAGACGTGGAGCTGCACTATTTTCAGTCGAACCACGAGGGCGCGCTCATCGACAAAATCCACGAGGTAGGCTTTAGCTTCCAAGGGGTGGTCATCAATGCTGGTGCATATACCCATACGTCTATTGCCTTGGCCGATGCGCTGGCTGCTGTGCCGATGCCTGCTGTAGAAGTACATATCTCCAATATCCACGCCCGCGAGGCATTTCGCCGGCATAGTTATATAGCCCCTCAGTGTATCGGGATGATTACCGGTCTGGGCTTGCAAGGCTATCAGCTGGCGCTATCGTTTTTGGTACAATACCAACAAAGCCAATCTGCTTGATGTTTTAGCAACAACAAGTCATTTTCCCAAAAAACTATGCAAACACTCCAACTACGTATACACGACGTAATTCGTGAAACACACGACTCGGTCGTCGTACTTTTTGACAAACCCGAAGGCCTGAACTATGAGCCGGGGCAATTT